>CAYPXJ010000008.1:0-41625 GCA_964414595.1 uncultured Rickettsiales bacterium | reverse complement strand
CCGGTATGCCTGCTGCACCCGCTTCAAGAATTACAAGCGGTTGCGACTCACTGATACTGGTTAATACGACAACATCCACTTCCGGCAAATACTCATCAATATTAACGTTACCCGTAAAAGTGATGGTGTTTTCAAGCGCTAAGTGACGCACCAGCTCCTGACACTCCTGGAAGTATTCCATATCTTCTTCGGTTGGTCCCATAATATAGGCGCGCAAATCCGGCAATGCGCGAACAAGATGTCGACATGTGCGTATGAAAGTTTTCACATCTTTAATCGGCACGACGCGACCAATAAATGCAATGGTCGGCTGATGGTTTGTTTTTGGACGAGGCAGATTTGCAAAACGCTCAACGTCGATACCGTTAGGAATCACCATCATTTTATCTGCCGCAGCACCATCCTCAATTTGGGATTGCTGATTGTCTTTAAACAGTGTGACGATGCGGCTAGCTGCCTGATAACAAATGCGCGAATAATTGGTGAACGTATCCATCCACAAATCGCGCAGTTCACGGCGCGTGCGATCAATCGTAAAGTTGCGTGAAAGCGTATCACGCTCCAACCAATCTACCGATGCAATTTCAATACGGCGCTCGCTTGTATAAATACCATGCTCAGTTAACACCACAGGGCGACCCGTTTGTAAATGTGCACGGGCCGCAAGTAATCCGGCATAACCTGTGCATGTTGTATGATACACTTTTGCGTAGGGAATCTCAGCCAACATCACCGAATAGAAACTGCCAAGTAGTCCACGCGCGGACCAGAAATAATCAAGGAACGATACTTCGGGCATCGTTTCTTCATACATTTCCAGAATCATGTTGAAGGCCTCTTCCGAATCCAGAAGCAGATAACTACCAAGCGAATTACGATACGGCATGACTTTATCCAGCATGGTACGGAAATCTTCCAAATTCGCGCGGTTTGCACTCATCTTCATGAGTAGCGGCTTTAAATCGCGCAACAAATCGCTATCTGCTCGGCTGAGTGCACGCACTTCACGATGCAGTTTCTGAATTTCAATATGTGTGACACCTGTAAGATTGCTTGGCGCATGATAGAGTGATTTGAGTTTCATGCCTTCGGGCATGATCGAAACCACATGGAAAGAAAGATGGCTATGCGCCATGATCAAATCTTGCACCCAGTTGGACACACCACCACGAACATACGGATAACTACCTTCCGTAATCAGGCAAACGTCAACTTTATCGCCGTAGTTATGCTTGATCATATTCTTTCATCTTCAAAAAATTTCGGTTCGCTATTCGCGCTCATGCTTGTCGTGGGGACGTTTTGTAAATCTGCAGAAGTACGACGCGACCACAACAACATGCTTTCCCGAATAGCCGCGGGATAGTTTGGATCATGCGCGACATTATGTGCATGCTGGGTGGCTAAATCACGCAGCTCTTTAAAACGATGTTGCTGGTAAAGACACTCAGCATACCAAGTAATAATATTGGGCGTGGTGTACCCTTCACGCACACAGGATTCAAACCACTGGGTTGCGTCGCTTACGTCACCATTACGAATTTGCAAACGGCCAATGGCCTGGCGCACCTCAACATCATTAGGTACCAAATTCAAATATTTACGATAAAGCTCGAGCGCCTTCTTGCGGTTTTCTTCCTCACGACGTTTTTCAAGCAAACCGGTGTAGGCGTAGTCATCATAATGTTTGGCCAGCGCTTTGATTACCAAAGGACGATCAGGGTAATCTTTCATCGCGTCTTTTAAGATGATTTCACGTTCCAAAAACTGGTTTTTAATCTTGGTGATCGTTGTGGCCGCCTGTACGCGCACACTATTGTTGCGATCGTCGAGCGCGAGCTTTAAGGCAGGCGCAAAATCAGGGTGGAAATATTGCGCCATTTTGATAAGCGCTTCACGTTTTTGTGCATTATTTCCTAAAACCATAATATCGCGGAATGGAATTACTTCATATGGCTTCGCACTTTCGTCGCGACCGTATTTAATGTTCTCATGAATCTCTTCTGCAAGCGTACGAACGTCCTGCGGAAAAATCGAGCGATACCACTCTTCAAAGCTCAACGCACGCGCGGACGAAATATGGTAATAGAGCATACAAAGCACCATTCCAGCCGCACCGACGGGCCCAAGCAACATCGTAAATACAGCAAAAAGAATCGCCATACGACCATCACGATTTTTAGATTTATGCGTCGTCATCGCATAAAAAATTGCTACAGCAGAAACTGCCAGGTGCAAAAGAATGCCAGACCCAAGCGAGCCTGAAACCATTAATTTAATGGCATAAAAATCCACTAATAATCCGATAAACGCACCAATGAGCAGCACCCCATCTACACCCGCGTGCAAGCGTGCGCGCTCATGAATATCTTCTGGCGCAATATCAATTTCGGCTAACTGTTGCGTACGTGCCTGGATCATAATTACTTCTTACGTTTTGAGCTGCTTTCAGATTCACTTTTATGAAGCGCTTGTGCTGCAAAAGTAAACTGGACGTTCCGCAATTCTGGTGCACGCACCTTTTGCAAATTATTCATAATTTTTTCTACCACCACCTTAGCATTTGGTAACGACGTAGCCGGAAGAATGATTGAAAATTCTGTATCTGACGGATGGTAATCAAACGCCTGATCGATTTTACGCAACACCTTATTTACAGAATCGCCCAGAACTTGCGCCGCTTTACGACGAATATCTTCCGAAAGATCTTCAGCATCCACCAGCTTAATAATTACAAGCGATGCGTCAAAATTCACGCGTTTCGCAAGCGAAGTTACATAATCTACTTGGCGGCGGAAAAAACCCCGCGACAGAAGATTGTTATCGGGATTGATGATACTTTGCTCTGCCGCTTGTTGATAAAGTTCTGCATTCACATAAGCTGAGCTAATCCAATCACAAAGTACGCGGAAACTTTCTACCGTAGAAAGGTTTAGCGAATCAAAGTTCATATCCTCAACTTTAAGCATACCAATTACTTCGCCAGACGTAGGGTGGCGCAGCGGGCCGGCAAGCATGCCTTGCCCGCCAAAAATTGCTTCATCATCTTGATTCACAGCGGAGAGTACTCGGCGCTTACCAACAATCTCACGGAACAACATGGAGTTAGAAGGGAAGCTGGTTGCATAGCGGTCACTATCACCCCATGCATATTTGGTGGAAACTGTCAGCGCATCTTTTTCTAATAGAAAAATAGAAAATTTGCGCGGATTTACGAACGAAACCACAAGATCTTCTACACCACGCAATACATCCAGTGGGTGACGTTTATCAATAGCTTTTGCCGCTTCGTATGTGGCAACTGCAGTTTTGAACTGGGAAGCAAGTCGGCGCTCAAGATTTTCTTTTAGGCTTTTAAGTTTGCTGTAATTTTGTGCAATAGTTTCTTCGCTGGCGCGCGCATTTACTAATTCGCGCTGCATTTCATCACGTTCACGCACATGACGCGCGCGCAGGCCACCAAGCAGCACTGCCGTGAGAATCCACAACGCCGGCTCGATGAAGAAATCGTAGTAAATTGCATATGGATACTGGCCTTCTTCTACTGCAGGCGCGTTGCCAATCCACAGTACAGTAAGCGAGGCGAACGCCGCGACAAGACCTTCAGCAGCGCCGTATTTTGCGCTGATGAACACCACGATAATCCAGAAAGGATGCGGCGAAATATTGACAAAACGATTGCCACTAAAGAAGAAGAAATCAATAATCAACGCTACTAGAAAAAAGATACCTATTTCCATTAACGCTGAAGTGCGGAGATTGAACAGTCGGCTCGACTGTTGTGGCACACTGTAGCTGTTATCCGCGTAAGATGTTGCTTGGGTCATAACTTACCTCTTCATTAATCCGTCAGGTTATCTAATGTTTCATAAAGGCTCGGGCTAAATTTCCACTGCAGGTAACCACCAGCACGGGTAATATCCGAACCACTCTGATTAAATGCCATATTATGCTGAGCGCTTACACCCGCCTGCATGCCATTATCAAAATCTTTCCAGAACCGCGCACCGACAGCAGGACCATTGCCACCGAGCCTGTCATACGCATAACCACCCCAAAGATCGCCATAGGCCTGATTGCCGAATTGATGTTGATACAGCAAATCTAGGAAATGTACTTCACGCGAAAGCAGCGGATAAAGCGGGTAAATGCCAGCGCTGCCGAGATCGATATCCGGCTCATCGGTGCGGTATTCTGCATCGAACGTATACCCAATACTTAAAGGAATATTCCAAGCCGGGTTGATGACATGTACGGGCACGCGGATATGCGCGAGCGCGGAAACAGACTGCGTTACATCATCTTTCAGGTACACGCTATAATTATTATAGGCCGCGAGGAAATACATGGTAATATCCGGGAATTGTGTAATGGTCTGCACAAGGCCCACACGATCACGCGTAGCATCATCCATCACGCCCTCGACGAAATCCCAGTTCGGACGCTTATATTCACCGAGTAGCGTTGTTTCACCCAACGAGCTGTTCGCCGAAAGATATGCGCCACCGCCAACCGTATCGTTATTGGTAAAGCCGGAAACTTTTGCTGCGATGCCGCTATCAAATTCTTTGCGCGCATAGACTTCACCGCGTTGTTTGCTACCGCTTGCGGTTTCAAGATTACCACGCGCGCGTTGCAGATTTTCATAATCGACATAATTATTTTCAGCCACCACGCCCATTTCAACACTCGGCGTGACGTTAGTGCGGCCGGTGAAAGTTGAGATGATTTCGGTATTATCATCGCGCTGTTGCCAATACGTATCGGCGCGAACCATGCTACGCTTATCGCCTTGCACTTGCTCGCGTAAATTGGCGATGTCGCTATTATTCGGGGCAGCGGCACCTGCGCGATCCAAAAGCTCCAGCGCACGGCTACGACGGCCCTCTTTCAGCTCGCTGCCTGCGAGCGCCGTTAATACATATGGATTGCTTGGATCTGCTGCTGCGGCACGCTCTAATTTTGCTTTTGCCGCATCGTCACGACCCAGTTCCTGATCCAGTTTTGCAGCAAGCAAATCAAAGCGCACATATGCCGCTTTCTGTTGATCCGCCGCTGCGGTACTCACCGGCTTTACGCCGAAACGCACGCGATCCGTGCTCTTTGTATCGAAGACAAATTCGTTGCTTGGTTCAGTCACCAAAAGCACGCTGTTATACCCGGTGCTGGCGGCAGAAATCCATTCCGGCTTCTTCGCCAGGAATGCCTGGGTCGTCGGCAATTTTTCAACAGGCTTATAATATTCCAACACCAATTCATCACGGCGAGTCGTCGTGCGGAATGCACGCACACCTTCACGCGGCAATTCCGTATATTGACCTTGTGCATTCGGTGCTTGTGGCGCTTGTTGCGTACCAACCCAGCGCACGAAATCTTCCGCTTCTTTGTAATTTTTTGTATCGACCAAAAGCTGCAGATAATCTGCGCGGAGATTTGCATCCTGCGGATATTTTACGACCAGCGGTGCGAGAATATTGCGCGCATCTTGCGGGCGACCCAGACGGCTATAGGCTTGAGCAAGCATCAGATTTGCTTGCAAATCGCGATTATTGCGGCGCTCCAGATCGGCCACTGCATTTTGATAGAACGCGCGTGCGCCGTCGTAATTTTTAATTTGTGTGAGGATGTCCGCCTGCGCGACCATTGGTTCGTAATCACGACCACCTAATTGGAAATAACGATCAAAATAGGCTGATGCTGTTTTGTAATCTTTTGCTTGATACGCAATCAGGCCGCTATATTTGAGCGCATCCAAATCGTTCGGCTGCTGCGCAAGTAATTTCTGATAGGCCTGCGCTGCCGTTGGGTACAAACCAAAATCATACGCTGTTTTCGCAAGCTCTTTTAGCTGTGCCGGATTTTGCATAGAAGCAACTTCACTTTGCAATGCACGACCCAGCAGCTCTTTGCCTTCCGGCGCACGCTTCAGTGCGGCAATATATTGCGCGCGCATGGTTGGCGTACGCTGCGCAGATGGCGTTGCTTCAATAACCTTCATTGCTTGACGCTCGCCGCCTGTCTTAAGCAGAATATCGATCCATTTTTCACGTTCACCAATGGGAGCATCGCCAGCACGATCCGCAATCCACTGCAGTTCGCTGGCTTCCGGACGTGGGCCCCAGAGATACATTAATTGCTTCACGTCATCGCTGTCGGGCTTCGCCTGATCGGCAAGCTCCACAAAAATATCTTCCGCTTCTTTTGCATTGCCATCATTAAGCAATGTATAAGCCAGACGACGTTTATCTTTCGCACCGGATTTTGGCGATGCTGCAAATTGTTTGCGGAACTCTTCCAGCTCTTTTACGCGGCCTTTTTTCTGCAATGTTTCTTCATACAAGAATACCCAATTGCCGCGCTGCGTTTCTGCAAGTTTACGAATATCCGGCAGAACTTCATCTGCTTCACCGATATCGACAAGCATCTGAATCACTTCCTGCTTGCGCTTCGCAGTAATTTCTTTGCTACGCAGTTCCGCAAGCAATGCTTCTTTGAGTTCCGGACGGTATTTTGCGTTATCAAGCGCGGCTTGGTAAAGCACATCTTGATAGAGCGAACCAACTGGATAATTTCTACCACGCAGCGCGCGTAAATGTTTCAGCGCTTCATCCACTTGGCCGTTATTCACCAAGGCATTTGCAAGATAATATTCGTTTTCATCCGAAGGATTACGCTTGTAAAGGCGCTCAATCACGTTGCGTGAGAGTTTGTGATAATCGCGCTGATCGGCGATGAAATAGAGATCGAGCAGAATCTGATTATTCAATTCTTTTTCACTCGCACCATCCAGCCATTTGCTTACATCTTCGGCGCGGCCGTTTGCAGCGGCGAGCATCGCCCAACCATATTGCACGTTCAAACTTTTACGCGTCTGACGCATTTCTTCGTATACCGGCAAACCGCGATCTTCGCGATTCGCAATGATGAAAAGGCCCGCGAGATCAACCAGCAGCGCATCGTCCACAGCGCTATAGGGGCTAATATCATCTAAGAATTGTTGAGCACATTCTTTATGACCACGGCGGCCGCATGCTTTACCGATTTTAACTTGCTGGAAGGGTTTGAGCGTGCCGGTTTTACGTGCGCTTTGCACGGTTTTCATTGCATCTGGATCTTTTGTTACCACCGCCAGCTGCGCTTTCACGCCCGGATTTGCGGCGAAATATTCGTCGGTCAAACGCGTACCGACCGAGCGCAAAATCGAGGTTTTGCCCGTGATATCGGCAAACTCGATCACGTTCATGAGAGTCGGTTCCGGCAGTTTGGTCAGCTCGCTGCTATCGACAATATTCTGTACCAAATCATAATCGCGGTAACGCATTGCAACATCGAGGAGCAGCGGACGCATATTTTCCGGCAGCGCATTTTTCGCATGCAGCGCTTTCAAATATTCATAAGCCTGTTTTTCCTGATCGGTCGCAAGTTGAGCTTGTATATATGTATAGAGAAGCTCGGGCTCTTGCTCGACCTGAGCCTTCACCGGCTCAATGAGTTTGAGCGTTAAATCTGGGCGGCCACCCGCATGCAAATAATTGCCCAGAACCGCGGTGTGTTTGAGATCAGGATGTTGCGCCAGCCATGCATCTGCGGCTTGATATGCTTCTTCCGTGCGGTTGGTTTTTGTATAGAGATTGACCAGAATTTCGACCGTTTCATAGGTCATCGCATCTGGATTTTTCTGCCGCAGCTCTTCAATTACCTGACCGGCTTCGTCATTACGGCCTAGCAAAATGAGGATTTGTGCACGATCGATATAGTTTTTCGTATTTTCCGGCTCGAGTTTGATGAGTTCGGCCAGCGCTTTTTCCTGCTTATCGTATTCTTTGGTGGAGTTATAGAGGTCAGAAAGTTTACGTAAATTTTCTGCAGAAGACTGGAGTTCGTTGAGTTTCGCGAGGTTATTGGCATAATCCTGCGTGCGGCCCGCCATTTGATAGAGCTCGCCAAGTTTTTCATAGCCGCGCTTATCTTGTGGGTTAGCATCGACGTATTTCTCCCAAAGCGAAATCGTTTCGGGCAGTTTACCTGCTTTAATATAGAGGTCGGAGAGTGAGCGCACTGTGCCGTAAGAAAGGTCACCCTGTGCAATTTTGGATTCGTATTCGGCAGTACGTTCCGGCAGCGCCAGACTCTGCGTACGCATTAAATCGAGCTCTTTTTCCGTAGGTATCAGGTAATAGCTAATGGCGAAGCCAGCTACAACCAGCGCGATAATCGCTAAGTAGACTCTTTTCATCCTACACCATCACTCCGAACCTGAAGCTATTACAAAGCTTTGTATAACGCAACCAAAAATCGTCTACATCTAGTAGGTTAGAGCACCTTATCCAGATGAATCGTTGCCACTAACGGGTCAAAGCCATGCTCACGTTGGATTTGGTATATCGCATCGATGGTTTCCCGGTCGTCCGGATCCCAATAATCCAATGTCAGCACCCGTAAGTGTGGCCAATTCTTCTTTAATTTTTGTAAGAAATCGGCGTGGGCACCATACTCAGTTTTTAACTTGTTGCAATAGGTTTTTTTAGAAAATTCATAATTTGTTAATATAGACTCAGCCAAAACCATATTAATTGATGGGGCTAAATTTTCTAAAATTGGAAAGGCGCGATTCACAACAATTAACTTTTTTGGATAGCGGCGATGGATTTCCTCTACCAGCGCAATAGCGGCCTCTCGCGAACCTTTGTATTTTTCCGGTTCGGCACGCTCAAGTTCAATCGGGCTATCGATCGTATCGAGAAAAAATCCATCAAAACCTTGGTTTTCCGCCTGTTTTACCAGCGTTTCTAATACGTAATTCTGCCACGTGCGGCTACGTATATCGACCATCGCCACTTCACCCCAATTCGGGTTCTCCTTTGCGATTGCACCTTCTGCTTTTAGAGTTTCGTGAATAGGTAGAAAAGTCTGCACCTCACCCAAGCTGACATAACCAAACACCTTGGTACCGGCGGCTTTTACCGGCTGGATCGTAGGGTGGCGCGCCGGGTGGAATATTACAAATTCATACTGTGTAAATTCTCGCGGTGGTAGTTGATCGCTGTAATATGCAACCCAATTTTTACTTGGCGAACACCCAGAAATGGTATACAAACCGCCCGCTGATAACAAAAAAATTAGAGTTTTGTTAAGAAAGCGGTAAAAAAAACGAACGCGCGTTAAGGTTGTCATAAAAACGTCACAATTCATCGTTAAGGTGAGGTTATGGCTGGAAAATCAACCTTACTCATGGATGTTTGATGCGCACGAAGTTTACTCAAACCGCAGCGAAACGAAAAGGATTATCTGTGTCACGCTATTTAGTTACAGGAGGCTGTGGTTTCATCGGATCGCATCTGGTGGAAGCATTACTCGATGACGGGCACGAGGTGCGCGTTCTCGACAATCTGACGACCGGCCGCCGTGAAAATCTGCCCCCGAAGGCGGAACTGATAGTTGGTGACATTGAGCATGCAAAAACAGTGGCTCGCGCGGTTGAAGGCGTGGATGGCGTGTTCCATCTGGCTGCGGTATCGTCTGTTAAGAAGTCCATGGAACAGTGGCTACTCACGCATGGCACGAATGTTACCGGAACGATTGTTCTGCTGGATGCCATTCGCCATTTGCCGAAAGCAATTCCTATGGTTTACGCCTCTTCCGCAGCGATTTATGGCGATCAAGCTAGCGAGACTACTCATGAAGATCTTATTCCAAATCCCGTTAGCACCTACGCGGTTGATAAGCTTTCCTGCGAATATTACGCAAAAGTTGCCTCTAAACTTTTTTCCATTCCTTCGCTCGGCTGCCGCTTCTTTAATGTATACGGCCCCCGTCAAAATCCCGATTCGCCTTATTCTGGCGTTATTTCTATTTTCACCTGCCGTATGATTCAAAATAAACCTGTGACAATATTCGGCGATGGCCAGCAAAGTCGTGATTTTGTCTATGTTGCAGATGTTGTAGAAGGTTTAATGCGCAGCATGACGGGACTGCGTCGTGCAAAAACAGCAACGGCCTCGGTAGTTAATATTTGCACTTCAAAAGCTATTACCATCAAGAATCTCGCAGAGGAATTGAAATACATCACACACAGTGAGAGCATCATAAAATATGCCGAAGCGCGTGCCGGCGATATTCGTATGTCGGTTGGCGATAATCAGCGGCTGCGTGAAATGTTAAGCTTTAAGCCGCGCGTGACTCTGCGCGAAGGTCTGAAATACACTGTAGCCAGCATGGAAATCGCGCTGCGTGCTCAGGTTTTTCCTTATCAGCCGCCGCATCTAGTTGCAGAAGGTGTTCGCCTCCATTCCGTAATTTCTTAAACGGACCTGTCCAAAAACATCCCGTATTTTCGAGCTTTTTAGGCTAGGAACATTGACGCCTAGGCTAAAAAAGTTTAGATTCTTCTAAGTTTTCATTGCCTTGAGGGAGGATTTTCATGCGTAAATTTTCATTGTTAACCACTGTATGCCTACTTGCCTTTGTTGCAGCGCCTGCGCATGCTGAAGATGAAGCCGAAGGTTGGTATGTAGGTCTTGGTGGCGGCGCAACGATGCCGCGTGATTCTGAAATTGAACGCACAGGCTTTCAAGCCGATGTGGAATATGATCTCGGCTGGACAGGCCTTGGTACCGTAGGTTATCGCCTTACGGATAGCGCGCGCACCGAAGTTGAGCTTGGCTACCGCTCCAATGGTGTCGATGAAGTAAGCGGCGCTACTGGCGATGGCGATGCCACCAGCTATTCCGCTATGTTGAACTTCCTCTATGATTTGCATAATAGCACCGGTTTTGTGCCTTATCTCGGCGCTGGTATCGGTTATGCACAGGTAGAATTTGATGGTGTTGGCCCTCTGGATGACGACGACGGCGGTTTAGCTTTGCAGGGTATCGCCGGTCTTTCCTATAATGCAACCCGCGCGCTCGATATTTTCATGCAATATAATTACATGGAAGTATTTGATTTGGATGGCCAACTCACTACGACAGGTCAAAAAGCGGATGTGGATTATGGCGTAAGCTCCCTTATTGCCGGTTTGCGCTACCGCTTCGGTACGCCAGATACAAGACCCGCTGCAGCACCTTTCGTTGCACCTGCTGTAGCTATGGCGCAACCTGAGCCTGCTCCTGCGCCGGCACCAGTTCAACCGCAAGATGTCTCGCGCTCCTATCTTGTGTTCTTTGATTTCGACAAGTCTGAGATCCGCCCGGACGCAAATGATATTCTCAAACAAGCCGCAGAAGACGCAAAAAACGGTAAATTGGTACGCCTGGAGTTAACAGGCCACGCAGACCGCTCCGGTTCGGAAAGCTACAACATGGCGCTCTCACAACGCCGTGCGGAAAGCGCACGCCGTCGTATCCAGGAATTTGGAATTCCTGCAAACGTCATCGGCACTATGGCCAAAGGCGAAACACAACCTCTCGTGCCGACCGAAGATGGCGTAAAAGAACCACAGAATCGTCGTGTTGAGATCGTTTATACGGTGAGCCGTTAGGCCTTATTTACAGGGCTGAATGTCGCGTAGGCGCTCAGGCGCAAAATCCATTGCTATGGTTGGAAAATCCTGATTGCTGGCCTCTACTGCTTCTTGCCCCAGAAGCGCAACGCGTTGGCAAAATTCTGTTTCGGATACTCTTAGGCTACCTTGAGACGCCTCGTTAGCAAGCTTAGTAACAAATTGATTCATGACCGCTTCCCCTGACGCTTTGCCATAATTACGCTCAAAATAATCTCGGAATGCTTTACCGTGTGCCCTAAGAGCCACGTCATGCTTCTTTATAAATTCGTTGTAGATGCCGCTTTGTTTACAAGCGAGCGCACCAACCATCAATTCGGTTTGCAATACACGCGATTGTACTGCCTGATATTCTGATGCTTGCGCACAGGCAGCGTCAGCCTCAGATGCAAAAAAGCCCAAAACTATCCCTGCCATTGCAAATATACTGGCGTGGTTGGAGAGCCACATAAAACCTCTGTTTGCTTGATTTTTTGAGCTTTATACGTCAATTATACCATAGAAATTATGTCAGACCATCTTCCAAATACACGTATTGGCGCCGCACGGCACCCGGAAAAGCAGAAGAATCCCGACCGACCTATGGGGAAAAAGCCGGATTGGATTCGCGTTAAAGCCCCAGTGTCACAAGGTTACCAAGATACTTACGCGCTTATACGTGAGCACAAACTTAACACTGTATGCGAAGAAGCGGCATGCCCTAACATTGGCGAGTGCTGGAGCCAGAAACACGCCACCGTGATGATTCTCGGTAGCGTGTGTACCCGCGCTTGTTCATTTTGTAACGTTGCCACGGGTTTGCCCGATAAACTTGACCCACATGAACCGGAAAATCTTGCTAACGCCGTAGCCAAATTGGGGCTTAAGCATATCGTTATCACTTCGGTTGATCGTGATGATTTGTCCGATGGCGGCGCAAATCATTTTGTACAGTGCATTCAAAAAATTCATGCACGCGCGCCCGGAACGACAGTTGAAATTCTTACGCCTGATTTCCTACGTAAAGAAGGCGCGGTGGAAAAAATCGTGGCCGCAAAACCCGATGTGTTTAACCATAACATTGAAACTATTCCACGGCTTTATCCATCCATTCGCCCGGGTGCGCGTTACTTCACTTCGCTCCATCTGCTTTACCGCGTAAAGGAGCTGGATCCCTCATCGTTTACTAAATCTGGCCTGATGGTCGGCCTTGGTGAAAAAGAGGAGGAAGTTTATCAGGTGATGGATGATCTGCGCTCCGCAGAAGTCGATTTCCTTACAATTGGGCAATATCTGCAGCCCACACCGAAACATGCGCCTGTCGAACGTTTTGTAGAGCCTGATGAATTTAAGCGTTATGCAGAAGTTGCACGCGCCAAAGGTTTCCTGATGGTTTCCAGCTCACCGCTGACACGCAGTTCTTACCATGCAGGTGATGACTTTGAAAAAATGCGCGAAAATCGGCGTGAAAAATTAGGGCTGAAAAACTAAAGCGTTTTGATAAAAGCTTCGATATCTGCCGGTGTATTTAATGAAACCGCGTTGATTTCAGGCACGCAACGTTTTGCAAGACCTGCCAACACTTTCCCAGCACCCACTTCAACAATTTGTGTAATGCCTTTTGTCTGCATGGTCGTCATGGATTCACGCCAACGAACAGTTCCCGTTACTTGTTTGACCAAAAGTTCTTTCAGTTTTTGTGGCTCTGCCTCGGCCTCTGCAGTGACGTTGGCAATAACAGGTATTTGTGGCTTCTGCATGGAAACTTTGGCCAGCGCATCTTCCATCACTTTTGCAGCGGGCTGCATTAACGCGCTATGAAACGGCGCTGAAACCGGAAGCGGCATCACCCGCTTCGCACCATAATTCGCAGCGAGCCCCACCGCACGATCAATCGCCGCTTTGCTACCACTTATCACGACTTGGCCGGGCGAATTATCATTTGCTGCCTGACATATATCACTGCCTGCAGCTTCGGCCGCGAGCTTCGCTGCTACATCAAAATCTACACCGAGTACTGCTGCCATACCTCCTTGACCCGCTGGAACAGCTTGTTGCATTGCGGCACCACGCGTACGCAGCAACCGTGTTGTATCAGCAAGGCTTAAACTGCCGGCGGCGCAAAGTGCGGAGTATTCACCAAGTGAGTGACCCGCTACCAACGCTGCCAGCCTTGGCAGTTCAAGTTTGCCTTGCTTGATTAATACACGAAATAGCGCCACGGAAGTTGCCATAAGTGCTGGCTGCGTATTTTCCGTTAACGTCAAATCCTCCATCGGACCTTCGAATATTATTTTCGAAAGTTTTTGATTGAGCGCGTCATCTACTTCCTGAAATACCTCGCGCGCTTCGACAAATGTATCGAAGGCTTCTTTTCCCATGCCAACAGCCTGCGACCCCTGCCCCGGAAATACGAGTGCGCGCATATTATTTCTCCAATGGTACTGCTATGAATAAACTATCGCCACCGCGGTTCACACGTAGCAATACAGATTTACGCTTGGCGTTTGATGCCGCTTTCAGCGCTTCTTTCAAATCTTCTGGTGAAGTAAGTTCTTGCTGCTGCGCCTGCTCTAAAACATCGCCTGCACGTAAACCTTTTCGCGCCGCCTGGCTGCCAGATTCCACACGTAAGATAACTAAACCGCGCGCTTTCTCATTTAGGCGGAATGACTCGCGCAATTTGTCATCGAGCGCGCTTACTTCCATGCCTAAGTAGATTTCGTTTGCTTCCGCTTTATCTTCGGGTGCATTTGGAGAACGAGTCTTTTTCTCAGCTTCATCGGTCATTTTTCCAATTTCTACTGACACATTAATTTTCGTACCTTGACGAAGCACTTCTAGTTTTGCCTTTTTACCCACTTCTGTTTCAGCAACGTAACGGGGTAGTTTCCGCATCGTCGTAATTTCTTTGCCATCAAAAGTTAGGATCACATCGCCGTTCTTTATACCTGCCTTTTCAGCGGGACTGCCTGGCGTTACTTCCGCAACCAGCGCACCCTTCTCTTCTTTTATCCCTAAGCTTTCTGCAATCTCCGGCGTAATCTGCTGTATTTTTACGCCAAGCCAGCCACGCTTGATTTCAATGCCGGCCTTTAACTGTTCAATAACAGGGCGGGCCACCGCCATCGGGACAGCAAAACCAATGCCTACACTTCCGCCGCTAGGCGAATAGATAGCGGTGTTTACTCCGATAACCTCACCACTCAAGTTAAACATAGGGCCGCCGGAATTACCGCGGTTAATGGCTGCATCTGTTTGTAAAAAATCGTCAAAAGGACCCGCATTAATATCCCGTGCGCGCGCCGAAATAATACCCGCAGTTACAGTTCCACCAAGACCAAAGGGATTTCCTATTGCAACGATCCAATCTCCTACACGAATCTTATCGCTATCACCTAAGGTGACGAAGGGTAGTTTTTTTCCTGCATCTATTTTAAGTACCGCGAGATCTGTTTTTGGATCTCGTCCAATCACTTTTGCTTTATACTGACTATCATCTACAAAACTAACCGTGATTTCTTCTGCATCCGCAATCACGTGATTATTCGTTACAATATAGCCATCCGCATCAATCACAAAGCCTGAGCCAAGAGAAGTAATATCCTCCTCTTCCATTTGAGGCTTCAAAAACTCTTCAAAAAATTCATTAAAATTTTCGAAAGGATGACCCGGCGGAAGTTGCTGGAATTGTTCGCCGCCAAGCTTCTCCATTTCAACATGCTGGGTGGTGGAGATATTAACAACTGCAGGAATTAATTTCTCAGCTAAGTCTGCAAAACTGGCTGGAAGCTCTGCTGCTTTTATAGAAAGTGGCGTTAGAATGAGGACGCATATCGCCAATGCCACACAAAAACCTAACCGCATAGATCCCCCTAATCAAAATATTTCAGGAACTGATTTTTAGGTGTAAGTATCACACGTGTATCCTCTTTCTTAAGAGAGGCACGATATGCCTGCATAGAGCGGTAAAACTCATAAAATTGTGCATCACGAGTATACGCATCGGCGTAAATTTTTGCCGCAACTCCATCGCCTTCACCTCGTGTTATCTCGGCTTGCTTTTGCGCATTAGCTAAAATTTCAGTCCGGGTTTTATCTGCTTCTGAACGTATACGGCGCGCATCTGCCTCACCTTCAGAACGTAGATTTGCAGCTTCTTGTTGACGCTCTGTTTGCATGCGGCTGAATACTGCTTCACTAATTTCTTTGGGTAAATCCGCGCGCATGATACGCACATCAATCACTTCAACACCAAAGCTTTTTGCTTCTTGTTTCACGCTTTCATGAATGCGCGCCATCACGCCGCGACGCTCGGCGCTCAGCAAATCTTTAAATTCTTCGGTACGAATGACGGCTTTTAAGCGCGATTCAAGAATCGTGTTTAACCGTGCGGCCATTCCCGCCTCGTTGCGTACGGTTTGATAAAATTGCAGCGCATCAACGATGCGATATTTCGCAAAGGAATCAATAATAAGCCGCTTTTTATCCGATGAAAGCACTTCACGCGGTTGCGCGGCGCGAATATCAATTACGCGGTTATCAAAAAACAGAACATTCTGTGCAAGTGGTAATTTGAAATTGAGGCCCGGTTTTGTAACCATTCGCACTGGTTTACCAAATTCCAGCACAAGCGCCTGCTCCGTTTGGCGCACCACAAAAGCTGCGCTATAAAGCACAATAATGGCGGATACCAGAATGATCAGCAGAATAATGTGTTTCGTCTGCATTATTGCTTCTCCGCCTTTTTATCCAAACCTTGCAGCGGCAGATAGGGCACAATGCCAGATTTGGTAGCATCATCACCCACTACAAGCTTATCCATATCCGTGAGAATTTGTTCCATTGTTTCAAGTAGCATACGATCACGTGTAACTTGTTTTGCTTTGGCATATTCTTCATAGACGGCCAAGAAGCGAGATGCTTCCCCTTTAGCGCGCGCTATGACCTGCTCTTTGTAAGCAAGCGCTTCGTTAATAAGTTGCTGGCTTTCACCTTCTGCCTTATTTTCGATTTCATTTTTGTAACGTGTTGCCTCGTTACGCATACGGTCTTTATCCTGTGCCGCTGTAATCACATCGCGGAAAGCATCGATAACCGCAGCAGGTGGCTGTACTTCGCCCATTTGCAGACGAATTACTTCAATACCCATATCGTAACGATTTAAGACTTCTTGGATAATATCACGCGCTTCGTCCCCCATCGTATCCGTCTGCTCAACCAGTACCTGGTTAATCTGACGCTTACTTACAACCTCGCGCATGGCGCTTTCCGCGACACTGCGCAAGGTGAACTCTGGATCGCGTACGTTAAATAAAAACTTAGCCGCATCTGCAATACGCCACTGAATTTCAAAATCAATATCGACAATATTTTCATCGCTGGTGAGCATCAAGCTTTCTTCAAGCACATTTAAGTTGGCCTCGCGATTGCGGCGACCACCTTCCCCACCCGAACGTATGCCAACTTCCGTACGGTTCGTTGTAGTAACGGGTACTTTTTGTACCTGCTCGATAGGGAAAGGAATGTGATAATGAAGCCCCGGCAATTCTGTGCGCGTAAAGGCGCCGAAACGCGTTACTACCGCCTGTTCTTCCGGTTTTACAATATAAAACCCCGTAAGAAGCCAGAATGCGAGGACACCAAGTGCAATTAAACCAAAAAGTTTTGGCGATCCGGATTCAGGCATAAAATCGCGAAAACGTTCCTGCCCACGCCGAAACATAGCATCGAAATCTGGTGGTGTCGGGCGCGGAGGCGGCACATTACCCCATGGCCCCTTACGCCACAATACGTCTACCGAACTGAAAAATCCCCGTCCCATTTTCACTACGTTTTTTTCTGTGACATGTTATATAGGCCTTCAACTAACGCTTGGCAAGTAAATGACGACTGATTTGCAGAAGAAGATTCATAAAGCTTTACAGGATATACTTATTCCGGGCACAGATATTTCTATTACCGATGCCGGATTAATTTCCAATATCATTGAAAAAGAAGGCACAATTGGCTTTGTGCTTGATCTATCCCGCTTTTCCCATTTAGGGCCGGAGGGCCGCGCTACTTTACAGCGCGCGTGTCAAACAGCTGTTTTAGCAATTCCGGGGGTACAAAAGGCGACTATCGTCCTAACTTCCAGCACCGCAGGGCACGTACGAATAGGAGAGCGACCTAAGAATGTACCGGCTCCGCCCACTCCAAAGCCGCTGCCCAATATTAGGCACATAATTGCGGTGGCTTCGGGCAAGGGTGGCGTTGGCAAATCTACAGTTGCTGTAAATTTAGCTGTCGCACTGGCCGCCAAGGGGTTACGCGTCGGCCTGGTTGATGCCGATATTTATGGCCCATCCGTGGCACATATGATGCAACTCGATCATCAGCCGGAAATTAAAAATAACCTAATGATTCCAATGGAGCGTTATGGAGTGGCGTGCCTTTCCATGGGGGCTATTATCCCTGCAGATACAGCGATGGTATGGCGCGGCCCTATGGTGAGTAAAGCCTTAGCACAACTATTTCGTGATGCCGATTGGAGCGCGCGGGATGTGCTTGTAGTAGATATGCCTCCTGGAACGGGGGATATTCACCTTAGTATTGCACAAAATTTTACATTAAGCGGGGCCTTACTAGTGAGCACGCCGCAAGAGGTAGCGCTGCTAGATGTAAGAAAAGCTATCAATATGTTCGAAAAGGTGCATGTGCCTATTTTAGGCTTAATAGAGAATATGAGTTATCTGCCAATGCCTGACGGCAGTAAAAATTACATTTTTGGAACTGGGGCTATTGCTAAACTTGCCCATGCTACCAATCTTGAAGTTCTTACACAGATACCGCTTGAACCAGCTATTTCTCTTGGAGGCGACATTAAAAAACCTGTCGCCTCTGAACGCGGTCATCCTCTTCATACTATTTTTGATAAGCTTGCTAATAATATTTTAGGCAAGCTAGGAATGAGCGCTTAGTTACTATCTACTTTTGCAGGTGAAAGCGCCTTAATAAGTCCCAAGACCTTCTTACGCACTGCTGGATCTTCAATCTCGTAATAAGCACGTACTAATGCCATTGTTTCTTTGCTGTTAAGCTTATCTTGCTCAAAGGCAGGAGCTTCGTCTTCTGCGAAACCATAAGCTTCTGCCGCCTCCACAGGTTTAGTAAACTCCTCAAAGAAAAACGATACAGGCACATTCATCACTTTAGCAAATTCATACAAACGGCTTGAACCTATACGATTGATTCCACGCTCATATTTTTGAATTTGTTGAAATGTGACACCGATGGCATCGCCTAGCGCCTCTTGACTCATACCTAGCATGCTACGGCGCAAACGAAGCCTTTTGCCAACATGAATATCTACTGGGTGGGCCACTGTTAAAACTCCTTACGTACTAAATCGGTCATTTGAAAATGATAACAAAAAAACAAGGGCCCAGCCAGCCAATTGGTTAAAAATTAGATAATAATAAGGTTTAAACAAAATGAAAGCTTTACCTCTCATTCATAGACTCTTCTAGCCGATTTTCAACAAAAATTAGTGCGCATTTTTGTTTTTCACGCGTATGGTGTAGCTCGTGAAGCAACCTACAATTACTGCGAGTATTAAATAGGGTAACAAAGCCAAGTTACCCGCCATTTTGTACATAGATGCAACAGGTTGCTGATAAAGCGGTAGCTCAACCGTGCGTACATCCGGCGTGAAGATATCGCTCCCGTATAATTCGCGTCCGTAGGGGTCAAAAACGACTGACACACCCGTATTTGCAACGCGCACAAGCGGTAAACGTAATTCCACCGCTCGCATTCTTGCCATAGCTTCATGTTGATAGGGCCCCGTGCTACGGCCAAACCAGGCGTCATTTGTTAAATTTAATATCCACTGCGCACCCCGGTTTGCCGCGTCTCTCACTAGCTCAGGAAATATAACCTCGTAACACATTAACGGAGCAAAGGGCGGGATATCGCCGATAATGAGTGTACGCGGCGTGGCGCCGGGCATAAAATCCTGCGACCCATGCGTAATTTTATCTATGAATGGAAAAAAATCATGAAGCGGAACATATTCTCCAAAAGGTACGAGCTTATATTTTTGATAGAAATCCACCATCTGGCCTGCTGTGTCGATAGCGACCATACCGTTCCATACATTTACATTATCCAGCGCACGCTCAATACCTAACGAACCGGAGAGGAGATATTGATCATCTTTCAGGACGCTAGCAACTGCTTTACGTAAACCCGGATCTTCATTTGAGAAATAGGGTATCGCACTTTCTGGCCAGATAATTAACCTACCAGGAAGATTGCGCGATAGCTTCATATGTCGCTCAATAATGCTGACACGCTCTTCATCCTGCCAACGATGCTGCTGTGCAATATTGCCCTGCACTAATGTGACGGTAAGATGGTTATCAGCCTCCTTTGCCTGCGAAATCTGCCAATAACCAAAAGCAAAATTGCTTACTAAAAGTAATAACCCAAGAGCTGGAAATTCCCTTCGGATTTTCACATACTTTTGGCGTTTAAAAACCGGCACCATACACACAGCCGCCAGCACAATAATAAAACTAAGTCCATAAACACCGGCCACGGAAGCAAACTGCATCATGGTAAGGGAATCTGCAAACGCATAGCCTACATAATTCCATGGAAAGCCAGTTAACAAAACACCGCGCAGCCATTCCAACAATACCCAAAGACAAGCAAAAAAAAGCGCCCTAAGTGGATAATGACCTGCAGGGAATAGTTTCATAATGGCACCTAGCACGCCAAGATATATTGCAAACAATGCCGGCAATCCGCTTGCTGCAAACGGAACAAGCCATATGAATTCTCGAGGCTCAATCAGCAAGGCATGGCTAATCCAATATAGTCCTGTTAGATGGTGACCAAAGCCAAAGAGCCATCCCAAAATAAACCCCCGGCGGACATCCTGTGCGTTTTCAAGCAGCAGAAAAAATAGCGGTAGCGTAATAAGCAATACCCACCATAAATAAAATGGCGCCAGCGCGAGAGTGCTCATCGCACCGAGAAAAAATACCAGAAGACGTGGACGATGATATATCCACTTCATATTTATGCGGCGGTCACTTGTGTAGTAATCGGCGTTTCTAGCTTACGCACGCGCACTTGGTAAATGCGCCGCGGATCAGAGCGCATAATTTCAAATTCAATATTTTTAGGATGCACAATCACTTCCCCTGTAGCGGGCACGCGGCCAACTAAGGCAGAAACCAATCCGCCTACTGTATTGAAATCTTCGTCTTCCTCTTCTTCGGGTTCCGAAAAGCGTATACCCAACACATGTTCGAGCTTGGCTATTTCAGTGCGGGCGCTCACTTCAAATAAATTATCAGACACCTGATGAATGGATGTTTTTTCATCTTCGTCGTGCTCATCGGCAATATCGCCGACAATTTCTTCTACCAAATCTTCCATCGTCACCAGGCCAGAAGTTCCGCCATATTCGTCTACGACAATGGCAATATGGCACTTCTTATCCCGCATACGATAAAGCAGATCAATAACCTTCATCGATGGTGGCACCACCAAAATTTCATGTAGTAAATTCTTCAGATTAAAGGGCACGTTTGTGCATACATGCGCGAAAAAATCCTTCACATGCACGAAACCGATAATATCATCTAACGTCTCGCGATAGACGGGTATGCGTGTGTGAAGTTCACGCAGAATCACATTCTTCATTTCGTCGAAATTCGTATTTAATTCTACCGCGATAATATCTGCTCGCGGGCGCATTACATCCCCCGCCTCTAGATCACTAAATTCGATAACATTTTTGATAATGCTTTTTTCTTCGGGATCTATAATGGCACCCGTATCACCGCCACGCTCTTCTATAATTTCGGCCAGCGTATCTTTAAGTGAACCAGTGACATTACGAATGGGTAATAACGTCCATGCATAATCCGCAACCTGTTTCCACCACGGCTTGGAAGACACGCTCGGCTTGGATTCGGGATTTTCTTGGTCAGGCATAGTGCTAATAGGATGGTGTATCTTGCTGAAAAGTCAAGGCTTTCGCTAGATTTGGTAAGGATTTCCTATGCCAAATTCCGCTAAGATGCTGATTTCCAGCTTTTCCATCTTTTGCGCCTCTTTTTCCTTCTCGTGATCATAACCTAAGAGATGTAGCAGACCATGGACGATTAGATGTAGCGTATGATGCTCAAAGTTTTTATTCTGTTGTGACGACTCACGAAGCACTGTTTCAAAAGCTAAAATAATATCCCCCAGATAACCGGCCTCGTCCGATGGAAACGAAAGCACGTTGGTGGGTTTCGCCTTGCCGCGATAATATTTATTTAATGCTTCTATTTCAGCATCATTGGAAAAATTAAGTGTGAATGCTGTATACGCATGATGGGTTTTATCAAAAATTTGCGCGGTAATTTTTTTTGTACTTTTTTCAAGCCCGGGCATATGATTTTGCCACCGCAAATCCGAAACAATAATTTGCATCCGCAATTAACTAAACCAGCTCTCTGGCCCGCCTTCTTCTTCCTTGCTGGTAAGCAAGCGTCGTTTTTTATCTTCCGCTTCATACGCGGAAACGATTTTTGCCGTTAGTGCGTGGCGCACGATATCCTCTTCACCGAATCGGATCACCGTTACCTCAGGAATTTTACTTAAAACCTCTACCGCATCACGCAGGCCAGAGCGCACATCTTTAGGCAAATCGGTTTGCGTGAGATCCCCTGTAAGCACCATGCGCGACCCCTCACCCAGACGCGTAAGAAACATTTTCATCTGCGCGGTGGTTGTATTCTGCGCCTCATCCAAAATAATGGCTGCATGGCGTAGTGTTCGACCACGCATAAAAGCAAGCGGGGCAATTTCAATTTCACCAGTTTCCATATATTTCACCACTTTTTCTGCGGGCAACATATCATAAAGCGCATCGTAAAGCGGACGCAGATAGGGGTCGATTTTTTCACGCATATCGCCGGGAAGGAAACCAATTTTCTCACCCGCCTCTACCGCTGGACGACATAAAATAATGCGATCAACTCGGTGGTGTACAAACATAGAAACCGCTGCAGCGACTGCAATATAAGTTTTACCTGTCCCTGCCGGACCGCTACCAATTACCAGCTCCCGCTCCATAAGCGCACGAATATACTTTGCCTGCGTTTTGGAATAGGGCGTGATGTTTTTACGCTGCGTTTGAATGACTATATCACTGTCGCTTGGTTCAAAGCCATGCAGGCTTTCCTGCTCTTCATGCGTTTTTGTTTTGGATTTTCCACGGGATTGCAAACGAATTTCAGCGGAAACATCGGATAGTTCGAGATCGTGTTTGTGTTTTAGCTTTTTATAAAGCGACATGAGCACATCGCGCGCAATGCCGCATGCTTCGGGTTTGCCGCTGAACTTTACGGCATTGCCACGTGTAGAAATATCGATACCAAGCTTTTCTTCTATGTGTTTGATATGTTCATTTTGAAAGCCGAATAGATCGGGCAACAAATCGTTCTGCTCAAAACTGATAGAGATATGCGCGTCGTCGGAGGTGTTTTTTTTGCGTGGTGCCAATGTCAAATCCAGCGTCACGCTACCCTCAGTTTGTCCTGCTTGGACGTATGTGCAAAAATTTGCATGTCTGGTTCCAGTATAACGCCTGTCAGGCTCCGCGCAAAGGCTTTTTCAATTCGTACCCGTACAATTTTTCCATATACATCACCCGCGTCTTCTACATAAACCGATTGCAGATAAGGAGAACGACCTTGGAATTGGCCAGAACGCTTGCCAGGACGCTCCATCAACACAGCTTGTACGGAACCAACTGCACGTTGATTAAATGCTTCTTGCTGTGCATTTAATAATTCCTGTAAACGCGCAAGACGCTCTTCTTTCACCTCTTCCTGCACCTGGTCTTCACGCTCGGCTGCTGGCGTACCTGGGCGGGGGCTGTACTTAAAGGAATAAGATGATGCGTAGCCAACCTGTTTAACAAGTGCCAGCGTCGCCGCAAAATCTTCTTCCGTTTCACCTGGAAATCCGACGATAAAATCCGAAGAAAGTGCAATATCAGGTTTCGCCGCGCGCACTTTTTCTAAAATAGCAAGATAGGACTCCGCTGTATGTTTGCGATTCATGCTTTTCAAAATGCGGTCTGAACCGGACTGTACCGGCAGATGCAGATAGGGCATCAGTTTTTCTTCTTCTGCATGCGCAGTGATTAAGTCATCACGCATATCTTTTGGATGCGATGTGGTATAACGAATACGTTTGATACCTTCGATTTTTGCAACAGCACGTATTAAATCAGCAAGTGTTGCAGCCCTCCCATCCAATCCCTCTCCGTGGAACGCATTTACATTTTGACCAAGCAGCATGATTTCCTTGCTGCCAGCTTCGGCCAGCTTTTCCGCTTCACTTAGAATATCTTTAACAGGACGCGAATATTCGGCACCGCGTGTATAAGGCACGACACAAAAGGTACAAAATTTATCACAACCTTCTTGTACCGCAAGAAACGCCGAAGGACCGCGCCGCGAAAGGTCGCCAGGTAAGCGATCAAATTTAGGAACTTCTGGAAAATCTAGATTCACCGGACGTTTTT
The DNA here is from genome assembly GCA_964414595.1 of uncultured Rickettsiales bacterium. Classification (GTDB taxonomy): domain Bacteria; phylum Pseudomonadota; class Alphaproteobacteria; order Rickettsiales; family CAIJLX01; genus CAYPXJ01. The sequence goes on along the minus strand of CAYPXJ010000008.1, from coordinate 17,566 downwards.
TGCGCTCGGCCTCGGAGAGCAAATCCGGCAGGGTATCATAGGCTTGGGGTCCAACGACGATATCCACGAAAGGCGCGCGGTGCATAATTTCTTTGCCCTCGGCTTGGGCAACACACCCAGCAACGGCAATCGTCATGGTTTTGCCCTGATCAGCCAGACGCTTCTTTTCAACATGAATGCGGCCAAGCTCGGAATAGGTTTTTTCTGCTGCTTTTTCACGAATATGGCATGTATTCAAAATTACCATATCAGCATTCCGATAATCCCCAGCCAACTCATATCCTACTGGTTTGAGTACATCTGCCATGCGATCTGAATCGTAAAAATTCATTTGGCAGCCGTATGTTTGGATAAAAAGCTTTTTCATGTGCCCTAAAAAGGCTGAAATCATCAAAAAGTCAAGCGGCTAGGGGCAAATTCTCTGTGTCCCCACGGAAAGCCGATTGCAAAGCCCTGGATATGGCGGCATGGCTTTCCACCGATAAACGCTTACGGTCGTTATCGCCCTGCAAGACCGGATGATAAAAGACTTCTACAGTTGTTTTGGCATATTGCAAAAAATTCCATACATGCGGGGCAAGCTCCATATCGCCATACCAAACAAAATGCGGACGCCAATAGGCACCCATAGGAATGTTATTTATACGCGTGTAGGCAAGTGTAATGGGCTGAACCGCCAGCTTCTTGCCTTCAAAACTTTCCTGTGCCAGGGCAAAAAACGAACTGTTAAATTTCTTTACTCGATTGCCATCGGTTGTGGTGCCTTCTGGAAACAGGATGAGGCCGCCACGATGTGAAAGTGTTTCTCTCACTTTTTCCATATTCTCGCCGGTTTTAGCTTTTTCACGCTTAACAAAAATTGGGCGTGATATTTTGGAAATCCAACCAATAACAGGCCAATGCGCAATATCTTCCTTGGCGATAAAGGCAGCCGGCAACAGCGCATTTAGCACTATAATATCAAGGTAAGATGCGTGATTACTCACATACAGTGCTGGGCCTGCATCATACCGCTTACCATGAATAAGAAGTCTTATTCCCATCAAACGCAACATTTCGCGCGAATAAAAATTAATGAAACGCGAATGGTATTTCCCTTTAAGGTGCATAGCGACCAGGCCTGGGGGAATCATCAGGGCTGTCCACAAAAACATTAAGCTAAGCCGCGTCAGCGCCCGGAAACGGCATTGAAACGCTATTGAGATCATGGTTTTTCGCCTGCGGCGTAGCGGTCGTAATATTTGCCTGTTACTGCCTCAGTTTTGAGAATAATACAAACATCAATACTCTTGAAAGCGCGATCAATAAAAGCGCTATCCCCAATATGGCAACCCAACCGTAAGTATCCCTTAATTAAAGGGGGTAAAGCCAAAATCGCACGCTTAGCATCGATAGCTTCCGGGGGCATGAGGTTCATTTCCGTGCGGTTTTCGCTGATGGCATAGGTACGCACTTCTTTTGGGGCAAGATGGTTATGATAAAGATAAGAAAGCGACTCCGCATGCTCTTGCGGATTAACCCCATGTAAGCTGGCGCAGCCAAACATATATTTCAAATCATATTGGGTGACATAGGCACCAATGCCCCGCCATAAAAGCTGCATCGCCGCACGCGTACGATAATGTTCATCTACACAAGAGCGGCCTAACTCTAAAATGTCGGAAGGTAATTTTTTAAGATTAGTAACGTCAAATTCACTTTCCGTGTAAAACCGGCCGAATTTTTTTGCGATGGGGCTTCTCAGTAAGCGATACGTGCCCACAACAGGATTGCCTGCACGGTTGTGATCGAGCACTAGAAGATGGTCGCACACAGCATCAAATTCATCTTCGTCGCGACGGCTCTTATGGGTAGTAGGCGAAACTTCGGCACCCATTTCTTCTACAAAAACGCGGTAGCGCAATTCTTGCGACCAAGCTACCTCTTCCTGGCTTTCTGCCAGACGCACTTGTAGACTTCCTGCCGTGATGGCTTCCATATTCCAGTTTGGTGGCATTGACGAAAAACCGGAAGTTGTTATGAAACCAGAGATACTCAAGATTTATTCTCGCTTAAAGGTACAGCAAAAAGTTCCAGTCGGTGATCCACCAACTTGTAACCCAATTTTTTTGCCACTTTCTCTTTCATTTTTTCAAGTTCCTCGTCAAAAAACTCTACTACTTCACCTGTTTTAACATTGATAAGGTGATCGTGGTGAGTCTCCGTTGCTTCTTCATAGCGTGCTCGGCCATCCCCAAAATCATGTTTAGAAACAATATTCGCTTCCTCAAACAAACGCATAGTACGGTATACGGTAGCAATGCTTATTTTAGGATCAATAGCAGAGGCACGTTTATATACCCCCTCGGTATCGGGATGATCTTGCGAGTCAGAAACGACGCGCGCGATTACGCGGCGCTGCTCGGTCATTTTCATACCGCGTTCGATACATAGCTTTTCAATGCGCGAGGGCATAGTTCCGCCGTTTTACTACGGCCGGTGATTGGCTAGCAACAGATTTTATTTACGCTTTTGAATCGACGTGTACGCACGATGACCATAACCCGTGTAAAGCTGGCGTGGACGGCCAATCTTTTGCTTGGGATCTTCGATCATTTCTTTCCACTGCGCTACCCAACCTGCAGTACGCGCAATCGCGAACAGAACCGTAAACATCTGAGATGGAATACCCATCGCCTTGTAAATGATACCCGAATAGAAATCTACGTTCGGGAAAAGCTTACGCTCAATGAAATACTCGTCGCTGAGAGCGATACGTTCCAATTCTTTAGCTATTTTGAGCATTGGGTCGTTTTCAATGCCAAGCTCATCCAGCACTTCGTCGCAAGCTTTCTTGAGCACTTTGGCACGCGGATCATAGTTTTTATACACACGGTGGCCAAAACCCATCAGACGGAATGAGTCATTTTTATCCTTCGCACGCTTGATAAATTCTGGAATACGCTTCGGATCTCCAATTTGCTCCAGCATTTCAATTACTTCCTGGTTTGCACCGCCATGGGCAGGCCCCCAAAGTGAGGCGATACCCGCACCAATACATGCGAATGGATTTGCGCCGGACGAACTCGCCAGACGTACGGTTGAAGTTGAGGCGTTCTGCTCGTGGTCTGCATGAAGAATCAGACACATATCCATGGCTCGAGCCATGGTACGGCTCACATGGTATTCTTCCGCTGGTACCGCGAACATCATATGTAAGAAGTTCGAGGAGAAATCGAGATCATTGCGCGGATATACGAAAGGCTGGCCAATCGAATATTTATAAGCCATAGCCGCGAGCGTAGGCATTTTCGCAATCATGCGATAGATCGCCAGTTCACGCTCCTGGTTGTTCTGAATATTTAAGCTATCATGATAAAACGCAGACAGCGAAGCCACCGCCCCCACCATAATTGCCATCGGATGCGCACGGCGAGGAAAACCCCGGAAAAGGAAGCTAAGTTGCTCGTGCACCATGGTGTGACGCGTGATGCTGTGATGGAATTGGTCATACTGCTTGCGGTTAGGAAGCTCACCGTTCAATAACAAATATGCAACTTCCAAAAATGTGCTTTTCTCTGCCAAATCTTGAATATCATATCCGCGGTGGCGTAAAATACCTTTATCCCCATCAATAAAGGTGATTTTAGACTCACATGATGCTGTAGACATAAAGCCTGGGTCAAAAGTGAAAAGACCAGTATCTTTATAAAGCGACGTTACATCTATCGCGTCCGGGCCATCTTTTGCTTTTAAGATTGGCAGGCTCACGCATTTATCTTGTTCGCAGACTGTGACATCTACACGATTTGCGCTGGTTACCTTTAAATTTGGTTTTGCAGCTTTATTTTCGGTTTTGTTCTTGTTTGATTTTGTCATTTTTTTTGCAACGTTAGTGTTAGCTGCGCGCGGCATAGATCCTCCCTGGAAACTAGCGAAACAGAACTTCAATCTACACGTTTTATGCGCAAAAAACTAGAAAGTATTTTGCAGTGCAAAAGTCGAATTGCTTTTCTGCTTATTACCAACATGCTTGTAAGTGCAGTAAGGCTTTGATAGGAAAGCGATCTATAAAGACAGGTGGCCATTCTAAGCCACGGTCTAAGTGGATGAGTGGCCGAGTGGTTTAAGGCAGCAGTCTTGAAAACTGCCGTGCCCGCAAGGGTACCGTGAGTTCGAATCTCACCTCATCCGCCATTTAACAATTTTCGATATTTTCGTCGAAAAAATGGCAACTAGCCTTTTGATCTTTAGAAATAATTTTTACTGTCGAAAACGCTAAATTTGGCGAAATCCATTTCGTTTAGGCTTTCGACAGCGTATAAGTGAATCATGTCAAAACCACTTATAATTCTAGGCAGTTCACGTAGCGACGGCGAAACCGCCCACGCAATAAATTTGGCCTTTGAAAAAGGTGCTGCGGATGTCATAGACCTGAATTCCTATTCTATCAGTTCGTACGATTACGGACATACTAACGATAGCGATGATTTTATGAAGGTGATTGCCCGCGTTCAGCAAGCAGATACTATTATCTTTGCAACGCCTGTTTATTGGTACAGCATGAGCAGCGTTCTCAAAACGTTCTTTGACCGCCTGTCTGACTTAATCACCATCCATAAACAAATCGGGCGTTCACTCGCTGGTAAAAAGGTTTGGCTGATTGCAACTGGCACAGATGAAGCGCTGCCTGATGGATTTGAAGTTCCATTTCGTAGAACGGCAGAATATTTTGATATGACTTATCAAGGAGCGGCGTATTTATATACGGGTAGCGACGTAATACTACGCACTGCCAGTGAAAGCCGATTAAAAGGTCTCGGTCTGAAATTGTGATAATAGATAGACAGGAAATTGCATAATTATCGCCTGATTCCGTCGAAAATCGTCAACTAAGGCCCGCCACTCTAATATCTTTCTTATCTTTTTATACACATCCCCTACTGATATTTAATCCCCTTCCTCATAAGATGAAGTTCTAAAGACTTCATAATTTGAAGTGGGCCATTGAATAATAGTCATGTCGATGCCCTTTTCTTTAGCTCTTATTGCGTGAACTTTATCTAAGGAGAATTTTATGGCGAATACTGGCAATCACATTGAATATGAAAATAATGGCGCTTTGTGGGTTGTTGTGGCGATTATTGTTGCTCTTGCCCTTGCATACGCGGTCTATGCTACGTTTAGTAGCGGTCGTTATGAGTTGGAGATACCAACAGAAACACAGGGTTCAGTAAGTAGCACCCCTTCCAATATTAATCAGTAAGTATTATGAATAAAAATGAAAAAAATCCTGATTGGGAAGTGCCTGTAAAACTTCCTAGCGTGCGACCAGAAGCATATCCTAAAAAACTTCGGTCAACAGGCCTTGCCCATAAACGCGGTAAGAAAAAATCCAATTCAGGCCCGCCGGATTATACATTACCTGGCCATCCAAATAGCTGAACAAAAGGATATTAGACTTTTCTGGAAAGTACTTGCAATGCTTCTACAAGTCGCGTTGCAATTTCATTGCTTCCACCAATCTCCATCTGCAAATCACGCAGCAATCCGTCATCCAGGCTATAGACCCATCCATGTAAGTTCACTTCCTGACCTCGCTCCCAAGCATCTTGTAAAATGCTAGTTTGTGCTACATTGACTACTTGCGAGATAACGTTCAACTCACAAAGGCGATCCCAGTCTGCTTTCCCCGTGCCAGGAAGCAGTGACTCATAACGTGAAACAACATCCTGAATATGGCGGATCCAATTATCTGCAAGACCAAGCTTACGGTGATTAAGAGCAGCTTGCACGCCACCGCACCCATAATGTCCGCACACGATAATATGTTTCACTTTGAGTATATCAACAGCGTACTGAATGACCGAAAGGCAGTTAAGGTCGGTGTGCACTACCACGTTGGCAATGTTTCGATGTACAAAAACTTCACCCGGAAGTAACCCGGTAATTTGGTTGGCAGGTACACGGCTATCCGAACATCCTATCCATAGATATTCAGGTGTTTGCAGCTGCGCAAGCTGTGAAAAGAATTTCGGGTCAGTAGCTTGCACGCCTAAGGCCCAGGCGCGGTTATTCTCAAAAAGATGTTTCAAGCTTTTCATATACTTACCTGCGGCAAATTAACGTCAGGAGTATACTAACTCAAGCACAATTCTAAACCTTGCATTTTCATAGCGAAGTTCCCATATAATAGGCATGATAGTAGTGCCTATGTACACAGAAACGACCAATAATGTCCGCGTAACGGTGCGGCCGATATTTCTGGAAGATCAGTCCTTCCCGAACGAACCCCATTACGCATGGGCGTATCACGTTAAGCTTGAGAATGTGGGAAAAGAAACGGTCCAACTTCTCAGTCGCTATTGGCGCATCATTGATGCATCCGGTGGTTTGAAAGAAGTGAAAGGCGCTGGTGTAGTGGGTGAGCAACCGGTTTTAAAACCTGGTGAAGTTTATGAATATACCAGCGGCACGTTGTTACCTACGCACTCTGGTTTAATGGGCGGCACATACCAAATGGTTGGCGCTGCGGGCGAATTATTTGATATTACGATTCCGACTTTTTCGTTAGATAGCCCACAGGAATTTGCGAGACCCAACTAAATTACATTTGTTGCTCTAGATCCTTTTTGCCTTGGGATAGAAATGTGCGCGGCGCGAAACCAAAATCCTGCGATGCTTCTGTATGATCAAAAACTAAATCTTTGTTCATACGTTCGGCCATGCTCCCTTGAATAGGAAAACGTGGAATATACGATAACAAATTAAGCAACGCGGGTAAAAAGGGGAATGGCAAAAATCTGGGTACTTTATGTAGTGCTGAAAAAATGCGCTCGACCATTGCATGATAGGTCAGTTTTTCGCCGCCACTGAGGTTATAAAATTTATTATTTGCTTTTTCTGTGACAAGAGCAGCAATAACTGCCTCTGCCAAATCTCCTACATACACTGGCTGCCGCAAACCGGAAGCGGGAGGCACGATGGGGAAAAAATGGAAAAATCGAATAAATTTCGCAATTCGGGTTATATTTTTATCAAGTCCTAAACCATAGACCATAGTAGGGCGAAAAACGGTATAAGTAATTTGGTACGATTCCGCTTGCGTTTTCAGGCCTTCTTCCGCTTGTTCAAGACGTATTGCTAATTCCGATTCCTGAATATTGTTTGAATCTGCTTTGGTAAAAAGGGATGTAGAACTGAATGCAACTATTCGCGTCACACCTAATTTTGATAAACTGGCAATATGGAGTGGTAACAACCATATGCCTGCCGCATGCACCACATCTGTATAATGCTCAGTTAAGGAAACATCCTGGGCCAGATTTGCATAACGCCAAGTTAATTTTGGATGTGTAAGTGGTATAATCTTATTGTGGAATAAGGCGGTGACGTGTGCACCTTCCTGCAACAACCTTTGCAACGTTGCCAAGCCGATCTGACTCGTAGCTCCTGTAAGAAGAATGTGGCGATTGGCCAAACTTGCTCCTTCTGCATTACTTGGCAAATAAGCAACGGATACTTTTCTTGGTGTGTTTTTTATAAGAGCGCGCAGCCACCCAATCAAAAATCTGAGTAGGAATCGTGCATAAATTCCCGCCTCCATAAACCACATTACCCAGGGTGATTTGCTATCGCTGTAATGCTTACGAAAATAATAAATAAAACTTTTTGCTTTATTCCACTCCACAAAAGCTGAAGACACACGGCTTGTGCTTAAATAATGTACTGGGGTGATTTGCGGCATGAAAAGAATTTTTCCGCCCTGCTTAAAAATCTTCATGCAGAGATCCAAATCCTCTACGTGTAGGAAATAACCTTCATCTAAACCACTCAATGCTTCATAGCGGGATTTTTTCATAAGCATAAACGCGCCGGAAATTGCTGGCACGTAACCCGCGTTCGCAACCGCATCGAGATTGTGCGTTAAACCCTGCAATGGCATTACTTTGTGCAGCTGCAAGCTCTCCGCTATTGCTGTTTCTGGTGTTAATAGCTGGCGCCGCGCGCCGCGCTGTTCACTGCCATCTGTATTTAAAATACGTGCACCCGCAAGCCAGGCGTCCGGATGTGCCCAAAAAATATCGACTGCTTGCGGCAACGAATTATCTGGCAAAATGCAATCCGGATTTAGAAGCAAAATATATTCGGCTTGTGCAAGTTTTGCTCCCTGATTGCACGCAGCAGCAAAGCCTTTGTTTTGTTCGTTAATGACATGCTTCCATAATGGATTGCTTGAAAATTGTGCACTTAACGCCGCACGTTGCGCTGATTCATTTCCATTATCGATAAGTATTACTTCACGTATGTTCGATTGGCGTAACGCCGCTTCAATCGCACGAAAAAGTACTGGCCCCGTATAATACGAGACTATGATAATACTAACTTGCCGCTCAGCCGTCATAAGTAAATTTCGGCGCTTTCGTATATTCTGTAAAACTATACTGCGCTTGGTCGCGCGCCGAAATAATAGGTTCTTTCACTGGCCAATCAATCTTTAATTGGGGATCGTTCCAAGCAATTCCTTGTTCACCTTGCGCGTTATATAAGGCACTTACTTTATATAATACATCAGCAGGTTCATCGCCCAATACGCAAAATCCATGCGCGAAACCTGCCGGCATCCAAAAAAGCCTACCATTCATATCGGTGAGTTCTACCGCCGCATATTCACCGTATGTCGGCGAATTTTTGCGTATATCCACTGCCACATCCAGAATTGCGCCGCGTACACAGCCCACTAATTTCCCCTGCGCAGGTGCAAATTGGTAATGTAACCCCCGAATTACACGCGGTGCCGAGCGTGAATGATTATCTTGTGGAAATTCCGTTGGAAGTCCTGCCTCAGCGAATTTCGTAGCGTGAAACCGCTCGACAAAAAAACCACGCGCGTCCCCATGCACAGCCAGTTCAATAACTTTGAGATCAGGAATAATTTTTCCCGAAGTAGTTGTGCAAATGTGAAATTTCATAAAGTGAATTTGTGTTTCATACAGCGTGCCAGCGCATCTTTCCAGTGCGGCAAGGTAACACTGAACGTGGCGCAAAATTTATCTGTATTCAAGCGGGAATTTTTGGGTCGAAGCGCCGGAGTTGGATAATCCTTTGTCAAGATAGGGTGTACGGCTTTTAATGTAAGAGGATGGTGGTAGCGCTTCGCCTCATCAAATATCGCTTTTGCGAAATCATACCAACTGGTTTCGCCACGATTTACCAAATGATAAACACCCGAAAGCGCCCCAGTATTTTCCAGGGCTTTCAAGGTATATTCGGCAATATCACCCGCATACGTTGGCGCGCCAATCTGATCCGCCACTATTTTCAGCTCTTCGCGTTCGGCACCCAAACGAAGCATGGTATTTAGGAAGTTTTTGCCGCGCTCATCATACACCCAACTCAACCGGAAAATATAGGCATGGGCCGCCGTTGCCAGCACGGCTTGCTCGCCCTCAAGTTTGGTTTTTCCATAGACATTTAGCGGGCCGGCTGGCTCATCTTCTGTGCGGGGTTTCACCCCTGAACCATCAAATACATAATCTGTTGAGTAATGAACAAGCGTTACACGATTTTCTGCTGCATAACGCGCGATAGCTCCCGGGGCTTGAGCATTAATTTTATACGCTAATTCTGGTTCACTTTCTGCCTTATCGACAGCTGTATAGGCCGCCGCGTTAATAATCGCATCCGGTTGAATACGCGTAAGTGCAGACGTTAGCGACTCTGGTTTCAAAAAATCCGCATCTTTTTCCGACATAGGAACTGCTCTGGTTCCAAGGCGTGCCAGGAGAGCAGAGCCCACCTGCCCGTGCGCGCCAAATACGACTATCTTTTTATAAGGCAGGGTCACACCAAATTCTGTTCGGATTCTTTGTGCACCATACGCAAATATTGCGCATAACTATTCGTTCCATATTTATCTGCGAGCTTCAAGAGTTGCTTCGCATCAATAAACTTTTTCTGAAAGGCGATTTCTTCAATACAGGCAATCTTAAGCCCCTGACGTGCTTCTACGGTTTGAATAAATTGTGCCGCAGCCAGAAGAGAATCCGGCGTGCCCGTATCCAGCCATGCTATTCCACGACCCAACATTTCGACCTTTAAAGTGCCTCGTGATAGATATTCTCGATTTACATCGGTTATTTCGAGTTCACCACGCGCAGAAGGTTTTAAGTTTTTAGCGATCGAGACAACCTCGTTATCATAAAAATATAAGCCGGTAACAGCATAAGAAGATTTGGGTTGTTTTGGTTTTTCTTCAATCGAAATCGCTTTACCCACTGCGTCAAATTCCACAACACCGTAACGCTCTGGATCCTTCACGCGATACGCCATTACGCATGCACCTTTTTTAATTTGTGCAGCCTGTTGCATGGATGCACCCAGGCCTTTGCCATAAAAAATATTATCGCCGAGAACTAAGCAAACCGAATCATCCCCTATGAACTTTTCGCCCACCAAAAATGCCTCAGCAATACCGCCCGGCTTCGCTTGTTCTTGATATACAAGTTTAATGCCCAAAGCACTGCCATCACCAAGCAGTGTCTTATACATGGGCAAATCACGCGGTGTGCTAATAATTAAAATTTCTTTTAAGCCCACTGTCAGCAGTAGTGAAAGCGGGTAATATATCATCGGTTTATCGTACACAGGCAGAATCTGCTTAGAGAGCACTTCTGTCATCGGCCATAGACGGGTACCGGAACCGCCGGCAAGAAGTATACCTTTCATGCTTTTTTCCTTATAGGTTTATTTGTGATAGCCTCGCACCAATTTTGATGCGCAAGATACCATTGTATCGTATTGCGTATGCCAGATTCGAAATTATATTCCCGGGTAAAACCTAATTCCTTCTGCGCTTTACTATCATCGATAGCATAGCGTCGATCATGGCCCGGACGGTCTTTTACATAGGTAATGAAATCGCAATAGCTACCACTCTGGCGGGGCTTAATTTCATCAAGTGTTTTGCATATTGTATTTACAACATCATTGTTCGTTTTTTCTGCATTGCCGCCAAAACAATAGGTTTCGCCCGGCGTTCCCTTTTCTAGTGCGAGCCTAACACCACGGCTATGGTCCTCTACATGAATCCAGTCACGTATATTTTTTCCATCGCCATAAATAGGGAGTTTTTCGCCTTTAAGCGCATTCGTAATCATGCGGGGTATGAGTTTCTCGGGGTGCTGACGCGCACCGTAATTATTCGTACAATTGGTTACAATCGTTGGCAGCCCATAGGTATGAAACCATGCACGGGCCAAGTGGTCTCCCGCCGCTTTTGAAGCAGAATAAGGTGAATTTGGTTGCATAGGGTATGTTTCACTAAATTTGCCCGTATGACCGAGCGAGCCATAGACTTCATCGGTAGAAATCTGCACAAAGCGGAAGCTGGATTTCTCTTTTTCCGGCAATGTATTCCAATATTGGCGAGTGCACTCCAAAAGGGTATAGGTGCCTATTATATTAGTTTCGATGAAAATAGCAGAAGCCGCGATTGAATTATCCACATGCGATTCAGCCGCAAACGCCACAAGCGCATCAGGTTTATGAGTTTTTAATAATTCGCTAACCTTGGCGCCATTAGTAATGGAATCTACAACGAGTGTTAGGCGGTTGTCATATTGTGGGCGCAGCCAATTCAGATTTTCTTCATGACCAGCGTAAGTAAGTGCATCTAATACAATAACTTTATCGCCCTGAGCGAGAGCCTGCGCTACAAAGGTGCTTCCAATAAATCCGGCCCCGCCGGTCACAAGTAACGTTTTCATGGCTCATGCTTATAATGGGCTGTTGCCCCAATCTCAAGGCCTCTGTGGTACTTTGAATTTCAGCTGGAATTTAAACATGAATTCCTGCTGACCAGGGTAATAATCAGGCCAGACCGCGGGGAAAGGGTTAGCATACTCAACAATCTGAGCCATGGCTGCATCTAAAATAGCGGAGCCGGTACTTTGATCAACTTGGTAAGCCAAAACGTCTCCCGCCCTGTTGATCCTTATTAGCACGGTACCCTTACCTTCTAAGTTCTGCGAAATAGCGCTCTCGGGATAGAACTCGAATTCTTTCAACCAGAGGGATATAGCCTGCTCATAGCGACGGATTGTATCTGTCGCGTTCGCATCACCAAGCTGAGAGCCGCCGTCAGAGGAAGATTGCTCCGCCTGCTGGCGATGGAAATCCTTCATAATTTTGTCTTTAGATAGAGGCACCATCGATCCTGCCTTGGTAACCGGCTCCGTAGAAGAAAGCGCGGCGATTTTTTGTTGCAATATACGCTTCATTTTTTCCCGTTGCGCAGGCGTCATAGAGGATGATTTTCGTACTCCCGCGCTTTCACCTAATTTGATATTCACGCTACGAAAATGGAAACTATCTGCTAACGGTCTAAGCTGCCAGGCAGCCCATAGAAATAGTATTATGTGGAGTGCGATCGCTGCCAAAAGCGCAGGGCGAAACGCGCGAAATGCGTACGTATAGCTATACGTATTCATCGCGGCTTCTCCTGAACAAGTAGTTGTACTTGCTGACCACCTTCCTGCTTTATTACATTGAGTGCACTCACCAGATAATTAGCGGAAAGCGAAGCGTCTGCCTTTACAACGATAATTTGTTGTGGATTGCGTGTAAGAAGAATTTTCAATGCCATCGGCAAAGCGTCACGAGTTACTACTTCGCCTCCTAATTTAATGTTCCCATCTTTTAATAAAAGTAGCGATACGCTCTCTGCGTTGCTAGGCGCGCCTGTTGCAGCTAGGGGCAAGTTTACATCACGGTCTTCCGGTGATTGAAGTCGGCCCACGATAAGAAAATAAATAATGAGAAGAAAAATAACATTAATCAAGGGAATCAGGTTCAGCGGACGCACTGTTTTCAATTTTGTTTCTGCAAGAATATCGGGCTGTATATCCTCAAAAATCATGGTCTTATTGCGTCCCTTACTAAGGTGATTTTTTCGCCCCCTGCCTGCTTTACTGCGTCCATAACGGTCAACATATCCTGAATGCTGACATCCTGTCCCAGCATCATTACAGTTTGTGCTGCCTTAATTTTTGTAGGCAAAATATGAGCGACTTCGTTCAGCGGGGCAAAATTTTTTTCGTACGACACACCTTCTTTCTGAACGTGAAGAATTATGCTCGACTCTACATCACGTGCCGCGGACGTGAGATCGTCTGCTGTATTTAATGAAAATGGTATTTGGTCCAATTTCATAAATTCAGTGGAAAGCATGAAGAAAATTAAAAGCTGAAAAATAACATCGACAAGAGAAGTTAAGTTGATTGGTCGACGTTCGTGTTTTATGTTTTCAAACAGCATTATGCCGCCTGTTTTCTTGCCGAAAACTCGTCCTTCGCAGTTACATGCACTTTACCATGATGATTCATGATGCGTGTCGCCACATCGCGCATAACCAATCGCACGCGCTCAATGTGGCTATCAAAGAAATAATAAGCGGCCATCGCGGGAACGGCCACAATCAAACCCGCTACTGTTGTTAGCAACGCTTCCCAAATCCCACCTGCTAGCATAGAAGGGTCCACGCGCAATCCAGCTTTTTCTAGCTTAGCAAAAGCAGTAACGATACCCACGACCGTACCTAGCAACCCGAGTAGCGGGCCGAGATTCCCCGCCATATCCAGGCTTTTCTGAAACATGCTGAGTTTTTGAATCTCAATACTTGCAACGCGAGAAATTTCCTCCCGTGCGCCCTCTTTATCAAAATGTGAGTCCGCAAGGGTGATTAAAGCCGATTCCATGACGCGCGCGACAGGCGTTTTTTCCTTTTTAAGATCGATAATATATTCCGCGATACGCTTTGTGCTGAGGTTGCTTGCCGAAATATCGGCCGCGATTTTCAGTACATTCTCATTATCAAATGTCCGTAACTTCCAGAACTGCTGAACTTTGAAAATCAAAATGCTTACAACATAAAGCGAAAGCAGCAAAATTGGCCACATGACGAAACCGCCACGTTCAAAAATATGCCAGACGGAAGAAAGGCCACTTGTAAATGATGTATCCATGAAAATCCCGTTAAAGCGATATTGCGCGCAAGCGCCTTGCCATATAGCATTCCTTTCGCCAGACTGTCCAGCCATGTCCTACCAACGCATACTTATCGGCCTAGCCAAAATTGCCTTCAGCGCAAGCGCTATGTATTTGGTGTTTTCCCACGTAGATATGGCAGATATTGTGAGCCATGCCAAAGAGCTGAGACCCGGCTATGTTTTATTAGGCTTTTTGGCTCTAAATATGGCTCAATTCTTGAGCGGGCAACGCATGCGCTATTATTTTGCCAGCGAAGGTTTGCGCTTGAAACGTTATTACAGCTCTGCGCTCTATTATATCGGTACATTCTTTAATCTTATGCTACCAGGCGGCATTGGCGGCGACGGCTATATCGCTTATCTTATGAAAAGCCGACATAAACTACCTTTAAAGAAGGGTATCGCGCTTATGCTTTCCGGCCGTGCGAGCGGTCTTTTATGGCTTATGCTTATTAGCTTTGGCCTAGCCCTGGCTAGCCCTTATGTACGCTCCACTGTGCCTTTTGCCGCTTTTTTGCTGGTACTCGGTATGGCCATAACGATAGCTGCATATGCGTTAGGCGCGCGTTACTTATTGCGTGAATCTTATAGCGTACAACTGGGCGCGGCACCTTATTCTTTTGGTTTACAGTCTTTGGTGATGATTACAGCATTATGCCTTTTTATGGCATTAGCGCATCATGACTGGATGTTTCAGTCTAAGTGCGTAGATTACCTCTTACTTTTTATGATTTCTTGCGTAGTTTCGGTTTTGCCCATTTCAGTAGGGGGAGTAGGCTTGCGAGAACTTACCTTCGTTTATGGGGCAAAATTTCTTGCGCTTGATCAGGAGGTCGGCGTTACTGTCGCGCTAGCATTTTTTATAATTAACCTCGTTGCATCGTGCTTGGGTGCTTTATTTTTGGTTACACTTGATCATAAGAAAGGAAAAGAATATGGCCGCGCTTAACCCCCCTCCTGTACAACTTGGCTGGCAAGCTCCTGATTTTCGACTGAAGAGTATGGATGGCAAAACCTATTCCCTTCAGGATATGCGAGGTGAAAAAGGAACGCTTATTATGTTTATCTGTAACCATTGTCCTTTTGTGAAAGCCATTGCAGATAAGCTTGCGCGAGATGCCGCTGAACTCGCAAATCTAGGAATCAAAAGCGTCGCTATTATGTCGAACGATGCCGAAAATTACCCCGAAGATTCTTATGAAAATATGAAAGTTTTTGCCGCTAAGCATCAATTTTCTTTTCCCTATCTTTATGATGAAACACAGGAAGTTGCGAAAGCTTACGATGCCGTTTGTACACCAGATTTTTTTGGTTTCGATAAAGATTTGAAGCTTGCCTATCGCGGCCGTCTAGACGATTCCGGCATGCAAAAAAAGGAAGGTGGCGCACGTGAATTGTTGGAGGCGATGAAGCAGGTTGCTGAAACGGGCAAAGCACCGGCTAAGCAGCATGCCAGTATTGGCTGCTCGATTAAATGGAAGTAACTATATTATCAATCAGTCGTGTATTGCCCAATTTGGCCGCCACAAATATGCGCCCTCTTTTGCTAAGTGCAAGTGTCTCTGCATCACGTATCTCGAAATAATCAACCTTGAAGCCCTCTCTTTCTAAAGTAGCAATAGCTTCTTCCGTAGGGGTACCCTTTGCAACATCTTGAAGAGCGCCATATAATAAAGGCGCGCGCGCTCTTTCTTCTGGCGTCAGATACATATTTCGTGAAGAAAGTGCTAATCCATCCTTTTCACGCACCGTAGGCACGCTGGTAATCTTTAATGGCAAATTCTGCTCTTTTACCATGGATTTAATTACACATAGCTGTTGGTAATCTTTTTCACCAAAAAATGCGATATCTGGCTTCACTTGATCGAATAGCTTTTTTACAACCGTTACCACACCATCAAAGTGGCCGGGGCGATGGGTACCGTCCAACACATTACCCAACACTCCGGCTTCTAAGTTGGTTTTAAAACCCTGTGGATACATCTCTTCTACCGTTGGTAGATAGGCGATGGATACTTTTTCCTCTTCTAGAATTTGTAAATCTTGGGCCTCAGGCCGAGGATAGCGGTTAAAATCCTCTTTAGGGCCGAATTGGGTAGGATTCACAAAAATACTCACTACTACTGCATCGGTTTTTTTTGCCGCTTCTCGTATAAGCGTACGATGGCCCAAATGCAGCGCCCCCATTGTTGGCACAAATCCAATACGCTGGCCGCGTTTTTGTAACTCATTTATTGAACGGCGCAATTCTGTTATAGTACGAATGACTTTCATATGGCTCTCACACTTTACGATCTTTACCAACGTTTAACGAAAAGCAAGTCTCTTGCGATGGATAAAGCGCAACTGGCAGCGCTAGAATCATTTGAAGTTATTCGTGCGCATCTTTTGGATGAAGGTGGAAAACTTAGAACCCGTAAAAAAACCCAGGAAATTCGCCAAAGAGTTATTAAGAAGCTACGTTTCCATAAACTCCCTTTCCGAGGCATCTATCTTTATGGCGATGTGGGACGCGGCAAAACCATGCTGATGGATTTATTTTTCAACGCACTACCTTTTGAGAAAAAGCGCCGTGTGCATTTTCATCAATTTATGCAGGAAATTCATGCAGAATTGCATATGCTGCGTCAGAAAAATGTGGATGAAAGCGATCCCCTTCCACTGATTGCAGAAAAGCTGGCAAAGCAGCTGATTATTCTCTGTCTGGATGAAATGGAAGTGCGGGACATCACAGATGCGATGATTCTTTCACGCTTATTTACAGCGCTTATTGAGGCAGGAATTCTAGTAGTATTTACCTCTAACCGCTTACCTGAAGATCTATATCAAGTTGGTTTGCAACGTGAGCAATTTCTACCTTTTATCGCGTTAATACGTAAACGTTTGGCCGTAGTGCAATTGGATAGTGCAACTGATTATCGTTTTGAAAAATTGGCGGCAATGAAAAAAACTTTCATTACTCCCCATACAAAAAAAACTCCGGCACTTTTACAAAAGTATTTTGACGATCTTACCCATAATGCCGTTGCAAAACCCGTTACACTCGAAGTCAAAAAGCGCAAAATTATTATTGAGAAGTCAGCGGGTGATGTTGGGTGGACCAGCTTTGCAAATCTCTGCGAGAAGCCACTTGGTGCAGGAGATTATCTAGCGCTCGCCTCTCGTTTTGGTACACTTATTCTTGAAAATATCCCTTCGATGACCAAAGCCCAGCGGAATGAAGCGCGGCGCTTTGCGACACTTATCGATGCGCTATACGATTGCAAAGTGAAGCTGATTTGCTCGGCGGCAGTGGCGCCCCAAAAACTTTATCCTAGTGGTGATGGCACATTTGAATTTGCGCGGATTGTTTCCCGCCTAACCGAGATGCAGTCAGAAAGCTACCTTGCTAGTGCACATCGCCGGCCGGATAAAAATTAAAACTTATTTTCTCGTGGAAAACCGGTTGGTGGCAATTTGCCAGCGCTTGCGCGTTTGCCAAGCCATTCAGTGATATTTGCTTCGACACGCACGCGGTCTCCGAGGTTCCAGCTTAGTCC
>CAYPXJ010000007.1:41876-56628 GCA_964414595.1 uncultured Rickettsiales bacterium | reverse complement strand
GCCATGCACACCGCGCAAAAAGGATGGCAATGTATATTTTGCTCCAGAAAACACCTAAAAACATGGAAAAAAATGGCGGCGCTGTATACTTTAAAATCTGAAAGTCTCTCTCGCAAGAGCTTAAAGTAGCCAGAAGAGACCTAAAAAATGCTTGCTTGATAAAAAGGCGGATGCTAACTATAGTATTCACAGCGATAAAACATGAACAAAACAGCCTTACTAGACCTTTTTGAAGAAACGCATCGCCCGCTTGAGACAACCAATCCTGCTAGGCGGCTGACTGGCTATCGAATCTATAATGCAGAGCAAAAGCGTAGAACAAAGCGTAACGATCTGCCGGATTTATATCCTGATCTACCAGAAGAAAAATACGATATTATATATGCCGATCCACCATGGGATTACGGAGGAAAATTGCAGTTTGATAAGTCCAGCGCAAAAGCTGAGAAGATGGACTGGGATAAAAACATATTTATCAGCTCTGCAAATTTTAAATATCCGACTCTAAAAATTGAACAATTAAAAAAAATCCCGCTGCTTGAAATAGCAAAAGATGATTGTCTGTTATTCATGTGGGTTACTAACCCGCATCTCGCTCAGGGAATAGAACTAGGTCAACATTGGGGATTTGAATACAAAACGGTTGCTTTTATATGGGACAAGATGGCTCATAACCCAGGCAAATATACCATGTCCTATTGCGAGATGTGCCTAGTATTTAAGCGTGGACGAATTCCTTCTCCAAGAGGCGCAAGAAATGAGAAACAACTAGTACGCTCTCCTAGAGGTGACCACAGTGTTAAGCCTCAAGAAATAAGGGATGCAATTCAGAGAATGTTTCCTGAGCAAAGAAGAATTGAGTTGTTTGCAAGGTGCAAGCCACAAGGTTGGGATGTTTGGGGATTGGATGTGCGAGAGGAACTCGAGTAATGAGCTCACGTTTCTAATAATGGTGCAACGCATTCATCGTAGTGTTTGAAAAGTAAGTCCGGGTCAGGGGCTTTTCTCCAAAAGAAAAAATGGTCAGTATATTGCGCATACCAAAAAGTTACCTCCCTAACTCTACATGGGTCTCTGCTTATATCACCTAAAAAAACTGTCCAAAATGGAAGGGCGGGTTCTTTAATCAAGCTTTTTTGTCTGAGTATATTCAATAGTCCTGGGGTAAAAAATTTGCACGATCTCTCGTGCGCATTACCTCGCCCATCTGAGCGTTTTTTATTTTCCACCCACCCATCCTGTCTCTTGACCTCGACATAAATGGTCTTTCCTGTTTTATTATTTTTTATTGCATAATCGGGAAGAACACCATGTCTAGTAACAGGATCTTTTGGATTATAGATTTCGCTAATAGTACTATCTGATAATGGAACGGTTACATATATATTTTGAAAGTCTTTAGGCTTTGGAATAATTGAGTATTCGGTGTCCTTAAAAACTTTTAAAAAACAATCGTAGAAGGCACCTTCAGCAATAGTAGCATTATTGCCACCATAATCCTGCCATTTACGTCTCATTCTATTATGCTTACTTGCCATCTTTTATGCCTCTTAATATTTCAATCAAGTCGACATCAAGGGCTAATGAAAGCCTTACTAATGTTAGTATCGTAATGTTCTTTTCACCTCGCTCTACCATTCCAATATAGGTACGATGCACATCAGCGATTGCAGCCAACTCTTCCTGAGAAATAGATTTCTTTAGGCGAAAATCTCTTATTCGTAGCCCAAGCATCTTAAGTATGCTTTTGTCATTCTTAGATTTCATAGGTCATCGTAAAATATCAAATGATGACCATAGATCTACATACTATAGTTAGCTTTACTTACCTCTCGCTGGAGCATAACGTTAAAACTTTTCTCTGGAGATATCCGTGTGCTTCGTACAAAATCCCAATTTATGTAAGTTACTCATATTTCAGCAGGATTACATTATTACTAACCTGCTGATTACACTGCCAACCACTATAAAATCTCAGGCTTTTTCTGGCATCTAGGGATGGCGGACAGAGAGGGATGTACTCAGCCTGCGGCCTGCGTTGCAAACGCTAAACTCATTTCATTCGTTAAGCTTTTTGTCGAACCCTATCGCCTTTCGGCGAAGGTTCAAACTGAGCTGTTGCCATCCCGCTGTAGCCCGCTTCGCTGGCGCAAGCGGATGGCGGACAGAGAGGGATTCGAACCCTCGATACGGTTGCCCGTATATTAGTTTTCGAGACTAACGCCTTCAACCACTCGGCCATCTGTCCATCGCGCAATAGGCAAAGCCTATGCGCTATTAAATCGCGATATGCGCTGTTTCATAACCGAGTGGTTGAAATTTTCAATCAATATGTGGAAAAAGCGCAACGGGGGCTTTGGCCGAATTTTGCCGTGGTTATAAAAAAACTCCCAAGTGATGCCTTTCAAGGGCGATCACTTAGGAGTTTCTCTCACGCGCTGCGCGCCTCCTTTATATTCGGCCTGCAAAAAGCAATATCAGCAACACGATAAGAACGATGCTCAGTCCACCGCTTGGGTAATAACCCCAGTTACGGCTATAGGGCCAGCGTGGCAATGCACCCAGCAATAAGATGACAACAAGAATAAGCAGAATGGTTGATGTTGGCATAACTACCTCCAATTTCATCATCGCGTGTTCGATATAAAAAAACCATGTGTTGAATGAATAACGGATTTTTTATGCGTTTAGGGCGCATCGCTTATCGCGTTTTAATGGCGCTGCGCCCATAGTTTTAGTGTTCCATGTGGAACCTAACCTAGGAGGCTTTATGACACATACAATTAAAGGTTCGATCAAAGAAGCAGCCGGCTATACGAAAGAAGAGCTTGGCGAATCCATCGACGACGCACAGATGGCGCGTGAAGGCCGCGACCTTCGTAACGAAGGTCGTATGGAAAAAGGCAAGGCGCCGAAACTCGGTGAGCCGGGCGGCGGTCGTTTACGTGAAGATAAAGACGACGAAAAGATGCGCGAGGAAAACGACGATACGCTCTAAGCGTTTCCCCCGTCGTATCCTGCGACATCTTAAACAGGAGCGGACCATGTCCGCTCCTGTTTTTTTATCAAACCGATTTTATTTTCGATAATTTATCGGCAATGCGCGTTGGTTCGGGCAAGCGGTATTTCGTTAAACAACGCAGCGTTATTTCTAAAGCGCTTGCATGGCTCACGCGATGCCCCGGCGAAATAAAGAGCGGCTTTGTCCGTTCTTTACTGCGCAGCACGGTGCCTATTTTTTCCTCACCTGCCATCAGCCATGTGTGATCGCCTTTTGCCGTGCCAGGCTCCTGATACACGCCCGTCAAAAGCGATTTTGCCACACCGATCGCCGGCATATCCACAAGGACACCCAGATGCGCGGCGATACCCAACCGGCGCGGATGCGCGATGCCCTGCCCATCCACCATCAGCATATCCGGCTGCGTGGGAAGTTTTTGCATCGCCTCAAGTATCACCGGTATCTCACGAAACGAAAGCAGCCCGGGAATATAGGGAAACGGCGTTGGCAATGTCGCCATCACCTGCGCAAACGGTTTAAGTTCCTCCAGGCGCATCAACACCACGAATGCAAAACTCATATTGCTTTTGATGTCGTAACTTACATCAATGCCCGCAATAATTTCGAGTGACGAAAAATCATCTTCCACGCGCACACGCTGGCGCAAATTTTTTTGCAGCGCGATGGCTTCCGTTGCGCTTTGCGGCCAAAGAATATTTTTCATAAAAAAGAACGTAACGCTGCCTACATAAAAATGCCAAACGCAAATTATGCACGCGACAACAAAAAAACCCGCGGGAAATTTCCCGCGGGTTTTCATGAATTTCAAAAATTCAAACCTTAAACTCGGTGGGCTTTGCCCTAGGCACCGAAGTGTAAAACTTCAATGCTTGGAAAGGCCCAATGAGCGTTAGGCAACTTTCAATTCAGTAGCAGAGGTCTTACCTTTTTCAGTCGTCAGTTCGTAGCTCACGCGCTGACCTTCGTTCAGCGTGGTGAGACCTGCGCGCTGTACTGCGGAGATGTGAACGAACACATCATTGCCGCCTTGCTCAGGCTGAATGAAACCATAACCTTTAGTAGGGTTGAACCATTTAACGGTACCTGTTGCCATAATAAACTCCTTTAGTTGTTATTGGCATGCGAGACGAAATTGCCGCGCATGAGTTTCGTATCCGGCTTTAGCCGACTCTCTAGCCAGATACCCAAACCAAAGTAGTTCAGGCAGTATTAGGCGTGCGCCGTAAGTCCTACTCCCGGCGCGAAGAGTTACTACACTCAAGGTGAGATTCTAAGCAAAACCCCTTGTCTGTCAAGGAATCCTGCGGCTTTCCGAAAGAGGGGTAAAATGGTGCATTGCACCAAAGGTTGCAAATCCAAGCTTTCCGCGGGTTTGCGAACGAAAACCACAATATATTGCTGCATCGCAGCAAGTAAAAAGCTGGCATTTTCCGTTGGTTAGAATATATATTTCACCCCTGTTACAACCTTTAAGTGTGTGGATAAACCATATGTTGAATTACCTCCGCTCGGTCGAAAAATCACAAACCCTGCTACTCAATGAGCAGTCGCGTAATCTCGAAAGCAGCGGTCAGGAGGTGTTCAAATTCGGTTTTGGTCAATCTCCCTTTCCGCCGATGGCGCGTGCCATTGAAGCGCTCAAAGCCCACGCGCATCGCAAAGAATATTCGCCCGTGCAAGGCATTGCCGAGCTGCGTGAAGCGGTTGCAAAATTCCACCGTGAAATCGAACATATCGATATCACCGCGGATCGCGTTCTCATCGCTCCCGGTTCCAAAATTCTGATTTACAGTGTCATGGCCGCCTTCACCGAAGCCGATATTCTCATTCCGACTCCGGCGTGGGTTTCGTATCAGCCGCAGGCAGAATTGCTTGGTCACGCATCGATCCGTGTGGAAACATCCTACGAAGGCCGTTGGCGTGTAACCTCGCAAGCGATTGAAAACGCCGTGCGTCAGAAAAAAAATAAAAACGCACCGTCGATTCTCATTTTCAATTATCCCGGCAATCCCGAAGGTCTCACCTATTCGGAATCCGAGCTCAAAACACTCGCCGACACATTCCGTAAACATAATATTCTCGTGGTGTCAGATGAAATTTACGGCCTGTTGAATCACCGCGGCCAGCACCAATCGCTTGCGCGTTATTATTCTGAAAACACGATCGTCACCGGCGGCCTTTCGAAATGGTGTGGCGCCGGCGGCTGGCGTCTCGGCATTGCGCTGCTGCCCAAAAATCTCGGCGGCGATTTCAAAGATACGCTGCTTGGCATCGCGTCGGAAACTTATTCCTGCGCGGCGCTGCCGGTGCAGCTGGCTGCGATTGAAGCCTATAAAAACGATAAGATTACACAAGATTATCTAGCCCATCAGCGCCGTATCCTCGCGCGCATTGGCGCGCATGTGCAGGAAGAATTATCGCAAGCCGGCCTGCTTGTGCATGCGCCGCAGGGCGGATTTTATGTCTTCGTGGATTTTTCGGCACACCAAAAAAATCTTGGTGAGATCGGCGTGAAAACCTCGCATGAACTCTGCGCGCGTTTGCTTGCGGATACGGGCGTTGCGCTGCTTCCGGGCGATGCGTTCGGCATGGCAAGCGAGCATCTTTCCGCGCGGCTTGCCTATGTTGAATTTGACGGCGTCGCGGCGCTCGCTGCGTCGGAAAAAATCGGCCTCGAGCAGGAATTACCCTCAACATTTTTACAAACCCATGCCGATAAAACGCTGCGTGGCATCAGCCGTCTGCGCCAGTGGTTTGCCACGCTTGCCATCACCGAATCCACCAAAGAAAAACTGATCGCGTAAAGGGGAGTTACCAATGACCGTCACCACAAAAGCACCGAAAGAAAACATGGTTCATGTTCCGGAAATTCCGGAATCGCCGATGCAGGATGTAAAGCCCACCCGCGGGCGTTTTACCAACAGCAATGTCTTCAACATGCTGAAGGAATTTTATTCGGAGGAGCAGGTCAAACAAATGCAGGATACAGGCGTCGATCAACGCATGATGTTCGGCATCAACCCTTATTATATGGCGCTCGTGCGCGGCCAGGAGCATAAAGATTCCACCGGCAAAACCGTCTTGCCAAAAATGCCGGCGAGCAAGCCGCTGGAACATCTGGTCATTCCGATTCAGGCCGAAGCGCACGATATCAGCGGTGAGAAAGATCCCTCCAACCAACAGAAATATAGCCCCGGCACCGTTAAAGGTTCGCTCTTACATAAATACGATGAAATCGTGCTCGGCTATGTCGCGCTCGCCTGCTCGGCGCATTGCCGTTATTGTTATCGTCTCGATCTTTTCAACGGTTCCACCGGCAAAGGCCTCATCAAACCGGAAGAACTGCGCGACTACGTCAAAAATTATAACGAAAATTTGAAGGCCAATAACGGCTGTGACCCTGAAACCGGTGAAACGCGTTATCCGATTCGCGAGGTGCTGCTTTCCGGCGGCGACCCGCTCGTGCTCACCAACAAAAATCTCTATAAATATATGGCCGCGGGTGCGGAAGGTGGCGCAACCACCATTCGTCTCGGCACCAAAGAAATGGCCTTCCGCCCGATGCGTTTTGATGCGAATCTGGTGGAAAGCTTAAAAGAATTTCACAAAAATTTCCCCGGCGTGCATGTGAATATCGTCGTGCATTTCACGCATCCGGACGAATTCCTCTTCCGCGATGAAAATAATCAATACATCGCCGAAACGCATGGTTATCGCTGGCTTGATGCGGTGAAAGAAGCGGTCACCAATATGGCTTCGCTGCCTTTTGTCAGCCTGGAAAATCAAACGCCGATGATCGCGAATGTGAATGATAACGAAGCCGCGCTGCATCTCTTGCATCAGGAACTTCGCCGCATGAACATCAAGCCGAAATATATTTTCCAATGCCGTGAAATCGAGGGCCACAAAGCCTTCGCCGTGCCGGTGGAAAAAGCCTGGCGCATGCACACCAATTCGCAAAAAGGCCTTTCCGATACCGGCCGCTCGCGTTTTTCGATGTCCACGGAATGGGGCAAGATGGAAGTCATCAGCGCGATCGACCCGCTCCCTCAAGAGGCGTTACTCGCGATGCCGGAAGAAGCGCGCCGTGTAATCGCGCCGCTTTTCGGCGAGGGTTTGATTTTCTTCAAATTCCACCGCTCGCCCTTCTCGGCAGAAGCCCAGGGCGATATCATCATCGCGCGCCGTAACCCGAAAGCATTGTGGATTTCCGATTACGAAGATCGCATTCTTTACGATGGCCGCACACCAGAAAAATTCAGCAATATCCTCGCCATCATGAGCGCGATCGATCAAGAGGGGCTTATGAAATTTCCCGCCATGCGCGCGCCGGAAGAAGCCAGCGACGATATCGCCGGTGGCATGAGCGAAGACCGCGTGCAGGAAGAAGTTTCACGCCTTCTCGAAATCGCCAATTAATTTCTTAATGGATTTTTTATACGGCGTTTTCTAAACTCCAAAACCAACTGTGGAGTTTACCGATGAAAAAAGTTTTGATCATTTCTACGCTCACGCTTCTTGCCGCTTGTTCCACGCCGATTGAGCGCATGACGGGCGAAGCGCGCGATATTTGCAAAAGCCTAGGCTATGAGGATGGCACAAAAGATTTCCGCGCCTGCACCGAGCAGCAATTTAACCGCATGCGCGATAATTACTACGTCGGCACGATTAATTAGTGATCTGGGCTTAGTGCTTAGAAAAAATATTATTCTATAAACCCGCTAGGCTTAGCCAGATGCGATGAAGTTTTGAGCAGCGGAGCGTAAGCGTACATTTTAGTACGTGCGCACCGCAGCAAAAAAACTTCAAGCAAGATGGCCAGCCTAGTAGGGTTTTACTCCGCAACCGCTTCGACTTGGAGCACTTCGGGAACGTAGTGCTTCATCATGTTTTCTATGCCTTGCTTTAGGGTCGCGGTTGAGCTGGGGCAGCCCGAGCAGGAGCCGTGCATTTCGAGATATAAAATCCCTTCTTTGAAATCGCGGTAGATGATATCGCCGCCATCTTGCGCCACGGCGGGCCGCACGCGTGTATCCAAAAGTTCTTTAATGGTTTTGACGATGTCGTCATCGTTTTCGCTCGTGGTACGGGCGGCCGTTTTCGCTTTGCCGTCAGCCATCACCGGTTTGCCGGCCACGAAATGCTCCATGATGGTGGTAAGCACAGAAGGTTTCACCACATCCCACGGCACATTATCGCGTTTGGTAACGGTGATGAAATCGTCGGCGAAAAACACACCGCGCACATCAGCGATAGCGAAAAGCGCGCTGGCGAGTGGCGATGTTTCCGCGGATTTTTCATCACGAAAATCGGCAGTGCCGCCGGCAAGCACAGTGCTGCCGGGGAAAAATTTCATCGTATTGGGATTCGGCGTCGTTTCAGTTTGAATAAACATAATTTTCTCGTTTTTACATTATTTGATACAATGCGCTAGCTTGCGTCAGCCAGGCAGAAGTTTTGAGCAGCGAAGCGTAAGCGTACATAAAAGTACGTGCGCATCGCAGCGCAAAAACTTCAATCTGGATGACCAAGATAGTAGCATTGCTACTCTAGTAAACTCTCAAGCATCCAGGCGTTCTTCTCATGCAACGCCATACGCTGCGTCATCAAATCCACCGTCGGATCATCGTCGAGCGCTTCCGCTTCTTTAAGCGCCGCGTGCGCCGCTTTCACAACTTTATGCTGGTCGCCCGCGAGTTGCTTCACCATCTCCATCGCTTTTGGCGGTTTGGCGGGCGCTTCGGTAATCGTCGTGAGTTTGCCGAATTCGGCATAGCTACCGGGCGCATGATGGCCGAGCGCGCGAATGCGCTCCGCGATCACATCTACCGCCAGCGCGATTTCGTTATATTGATTTTCGAATAAAATATGCAGGCTCGAAAAATGCGGCCCGGTCACGTTCCAGTGGTAATTATGCGTTTTCAGATACAGCGTATAACTATCCGCCAGAACCTGGTTAAGCGCCTTAGCAAGTTTATCGGTCATAAAAACTCCTTCTTTAGTAAAGATGGTAGCGCCTTGGTAAAAATTCAATGCCGCTATTCGGTGCGGCGGATTTTACCCTGTATCAGCAGCGCTTGGCAAGAAAGCCGTTTGGCTTCCGGCATTTCCGGCTTATTACGGGCAGAAAGCACGGTTACATAACCCTCTTTCTGCAAACTGAGCAGCGTTTCACTATCGGTCTCGGAAGGCACCAGAATGCGCGGCTTGGCTTTGCGGAGTTTGGCCGCAGAAAGCACATTTTCGATCAGGAAACTGGCGCCGGTTGCGTTGCCGAAATCCGATTTCACGCCGCCGACCTGATAGCGTCCGCCGCGTGCTAACTCCAGCCCTTTACCTTTATCAAAAATCGCGAAGCTCACACCGGTATGATAAGCAAAACCCCGCGTTTCCAGCGGATCGATCGAAAGGGAAACCCCGGGCAACAACGTTTTCACCTGCTGAACAATCGATTGTAACTGCTTCACCAGTTTTGCCGCTTGCGGAATTTTTTTAAGTGCAGCGAGTGCGCCCTCGGCAGGCCCTGCCGCTTCCATTAATGTGATGAGTGTAGCGGCCTGCTTTCCGCCGAGCTTCTGCACGGTCGCCACATCTTTGCGATCCACCGCGCGGCTTAATTCCACCGATTGCGGCGTGGCATGCGCGCTGCCTGTTATAAGCCCGAAAAGTGTCGGCAGCGTAAAATCGACCGCGAGTTTTTTCACTCCAAGTTTGGCCATCGCACCTGCCGCCACACGTATCACTTCTACATCCGCGCTCACCGATTCTTCACCGATAAGCTCAAGCCCTGTTTGTGTAAATTGGCGGCGCGCCGAAAGCCCTTCACCCATCACGCGGAGCACCTGCCCCGTGTAGCAAAGCCGGAGCGGTGGTGTGGCGTCGGCCAGCCTGTCGGTCGCGATGCGCGAAATCTGCGCGGTCATATCCGCACGCAGCGCCAGCATACGGCGGCTGGTCGGGTCCATAATGCGGAATGTCAGCGATTTTAGGCCTTTACCGAGGCCTGAAAGCAACGTTTCCTCATATTCCATCAGCGGTGGCTTCACCTGCTGATAGCCGAAAGCCTGGCAAAAATTCAGGATGCCTGCAACCGTGGCCGACTCGTGCGCGGCGGCGGGCGGCAGCAAATCTTCAAAGCCGGAAGGCAATAATGGAAAATGCGTCATACACCATTCATCTAGCGTTCTTATCGCGCCTTGTCTATTATCACGTCATGTATATTCTGGCTTATCTCCGCAAACACGCGCTCGCTACGATTATCATTCTGCTGATTCTATGGATTGTGAGCGGCAAAATTTTTGGCAACCGCGAAGAGGCCGTTCCGCTGCAAACGGGTAACGCAACGTTACCGACGGTCTCCATCGTCAAAACCGTTGCCGAACCTCATACACGCACGATCAGCGTGCAAGGCCGCACAGAAGCAAATCGCACGCTTGAACTCCGCGCGCAAATTGAAGCAAAAGTGATTTCGATAAATGTGAAGGAAGGCGCCAAAGTCAAACGCGGCGCAATCATCATGAAGCTGGAAGATGTGGAGCCGCGCGCGCAACTGCGTGAGGCCGAAGCCACCGTAAAACAGCGTGAAATCGAATTCAACGCGGCGAAAAAATTACTCGCGCGCGGCTTTGAAGCGGAAACGCGTTTCGCGCAATCCAAAGCCCGGCTCGAAGAAGCGCGCGCCCAGCGCACACGCGCGGCGGAAAATCTGGAGCGCACGGTTATTCACGCGCCTTTTGATGGCGTGGTGGAACAAATTAACGCCGAAACAGGCGATATTATTCGCGCCTTCGATGTGAAAGCGCTCGCCACGTTCTTAGAGCTCGATCCGATTGTGATTTCGGGTCAAATTTCAGAGAGCCTTGTGCGCGATCTCAGCATCGGCAGCGTGGGTAAAGTCACGCTGATTAACGGCGAATCGATCGACGCCGTCATTCGTTTTATCGGCACGAGCGCTGATCCCAATACACGCACCTACCGCGTGGAACTCGAAGCACCAAATACAGATTTGCATATTCGCGCGGGTAGCACGGCGTCTATCGAATTGCCCGTGCAGCAAGGCGCCTCTCATTTTGTACCGCTCTCGGCATTGTCGCTCAGCGGTGAAGGCGTTGTCGGGGTGAAAATTATTGATAACCCTACCGCCGTGCAGGAGCCGCGCTCCGGCATTAAAGGTGTCGTAAAATTTTTCCCTGTTACCATTGCGCGGGATGAAAGTCGCGGTGCGTGGATCAGTGGCCTTCCTGCGGCAGCGTATCTCATCACACTCGGCCAGGCTTATGTGCGCGAAGGGCAAGAAGTGCTTGGTCTTATGGAAACCGGGAACGCGCCATGAAAGCTTTAATCGAAGGCGCGCTGGCGCGAAGTCGCGTTTCGATGATGTTTTTTTTGCTGCTCATCCTGTTAGGGATTTCAGCCACGCTGCGTATCCCGAAAGAAAGCGCGCCGGATGTGCAAATTCCCATCATGTATGTCACCGTAACGCTGGAGGGAATTTCGCCAGAGGATTCCGAGCGTCTTATTATTCGCCCGCTGGAAAAAGAATTACGTAGCATCGAAGGCATCAAGAAAATGACGGCCTACGCCAGTCAGGGCCGCGCCAATATTGTGCTCGAATTTTACGCCGGCTTTGATAGTGAAAAAGCGCTGAGCGATGTGCGCGAAAAAATTGATATCGCCAAACCGGAACTGCCCGAAGATGCGGATGAACCGCAGGTGCAGGAAGTGAATTTCAGTCTTTTTCCGGTAGTAAATGTTATTCTGACAGCACAGGTTCCTGAACTTGCGCTTAATCGTATCGCGCGCGATTTACGTGATCGCATTGAAGAAGTTTCTTCCGTACTCAATGTGGAAATTGCGGGTGCGCGTGAAGAAACAGTCGATGTGGTGATCGATCCGGTCAAAATTCGCAGCTACGGTATCGATACGCAAACCGTGGCCTTTGTGACACGCTACAATCAGCTTGTCGCCGCCGGCACCTTGCTTAGTCCGCATGGTGGATACAGCGTAAAAGTGCCCGGCCTCATCGAAAATATTCAGGATATTTATACACTGCCGGTGAAAGTCAGTGGCGAGGCCGTGGTAACGCTCGCTGATATCGGTTCCATTCGCAAAAGTTTTAAGGACCCCACCAGTTTCGCGCGTGTGAATGGGCAACCGGCGTTGGTGCTCGAAGTATCAAAGCGCACGGGTGAAAATCTTTTAGAAACAGTTGAGCGCGTAAAAGAAGTAGTAGCAGAAACACAGAAATCCTGGCCCGGCGGCATTCAGGTTCTTTATAGCCAGGATCAGTCTAATCAGATCAAAATGATGTTTAATGATCTGCTCAACAATCTCATTTTTGCCATCATTCTCGTGATGCTTTTGGTGGTGGTTTACATGGGTTGGCAATCGTCGTTTTATATCGCGCTTGCGATTCCCTGTTCGTTTTTTATCGGCATTTTGGCGATAGAAGCGCTGGGCCTCACCATGAATATCGTGGTGCTATTTAGTCTTATCATGGCTTCGGGCATGCTTGTGGATAATGGCATCGTCGTCACCGAAATGGCGGATCGCAAAATCATGTCGGGAATGCCATCAAGAGATGCGTTTGGTTACGCCGCCAACCGCATGGCGTGGCCGGTTATTTCTTCCACGCTCACCACACTTATCGCCTTTGCGCCGCTATTATTTTGGCCCGGCGTTGTCGGTCAGTTTATGAAATATTTACCGCTGACGTTAATAGCCACGCTCACGGCTTCGCTTGCGGTGGCGCTTATTTTTATTCCCGTGCTTTCGCGTGTGCTGGGTTATACTCCGCGTTTTAACCGTGATTATATTGATAAGCTGATTCGCATCGAAGAAGGCCGCGATTTACACCGAATTGGCGGCGGGCTCGGTTGGTATGTCATCAAACTTGATTCGGTGCTTAAACGTCCCGGCCGTTTTGTTCTTATTATCGTGGGCGCATTATTTGCGTCTTTCATTTTATTTGGCATGTTTAGTAAGGGCGTTGAATTTTTCCCCGATATTGAACCCGATAACGCGCAGGTTCAAATTCGCGCACGCGGTAATCTTTCTATTTACGAGCAGGATGAAATTTTGCGTCAGGTGGAAAACCGCATTTTAGATATGTGGAAGGAAGTGCGCGTGTTTTATGCGCGCTCTGGAAGTCTGGGCGCGCAGAATCCGGATATGCCGAAAGACGTTATCGGCGTCGTGCAGCTTGAATTCCAGGAATGGTATTTACGCCGCAACGCCGATAAAATTCTGGAAGAAATCCGAAACCGCACAGCGGATATCGGCGGCATCGTGGTGGAGCCGCGTAAGCAGGAATCGGGGCCGCCGGTCGGCAAACCCATTCAAATCGAGCTTACCTCCTACAACACCGAAAAGCTGGTGCCTGCGCTTAAAAATGTTTTGGCGGCGATGGAGCAAATCGGTGGCTTTGCCGATCAGGAAGATAACCTTCCGCTGCCGGCGATTGAATGGGAGTTGGCGCTTGATCGGGTTAAGGCGGCGCGCTTCAATATTGATATAAGCACGTTAGGTAGTTTTGTGCGGCTGGTCACCAACGGCCTTATCGCCACCGAATACCGCCCGGATGATACGGATGAAGAAGTGGATGTAGTATTGCGTTTCCCGCCGGAATCGCGAAACCTCGCAACTCTGGATACACTTTTTGTGAACACCTCCGAAGGCTCGGTGCCGATTTCGAGTTTCATCAAGCGTGTCGCAAAACAAGAAGTTGGAACCATCGAACGCCGTAATGGCAAACGCATGCTGTATGTGAAAGCGGATGTGCAGAAGGGCATTCTGCCGGATAACAAAGTGCATGAACTGCGCCAGTGGTACGATACGCAAATAAAAGAAGGAAAATGGGATGCGGATGTAGCGTTAAATTTTGCCGGTGAGGATGAAGAGCAAAAAGAAACGGCAAACTTTTTGCAATACGCTTTCATCATCGCACTCCTCTGTATGGTGTTGTTGCTGACGCTGCAATTTAACAGTTTGTTTGATGTCTTCGTGATCATGACCGCGATTGTGCTTTCCACTACGGGCGTATTGCTCGGCTTGCTTGTTACCGGCCAGGCTTTCGGTATTGTGATGTGCGGCATCGCGGTGATTGCGCTGGGCGGCATTGTCGTGAACAACAACATTATTTTCATCGATACCTACCGCACCTTGCGCGCGGAAGGTGTAGCGCCCATAGATGCGCTTTTGCGCACCGGCACACAGCGCATGCGCCCCATCCTGCTCACCGCGGCAACCACGGTGCTTGGTTTAATCCCCATGGTGTTTGCCCTCACGCTGGATTTTATTAACCGCGATATTTCCCTCGGCGCGCCTTCTACGCAGTGGTGGCGTCAGCTCTCGGCGGCGATTGCCGGCGGCCTTACTTTTGCGACCATTCTCACATTATTTTTTACACCCTGCCTCTTGTTGCTCGGCGAACGCTGGATGAAGAAAAAGAATTAAGGGTGCCGGTAAGAAATTTGGCTTAAACAATTTTCGATTTGATCGCAGCGTTTTGCCAGCGTGCGTAAACCGCGACAGGTTGCCATCGCATGCGAACTTATCGCCCGCAAACGATCCGCACGTCGGTGCATATCAGCCAAATCTGTGATCGCTTCACCTTTAGCCGTAAGATCTTGCCTGAAACCGCTGCTTTCGTTTTTGGCCATCTGGCGAAAAACACGATAAATATTGAAATATTCGGTGGCGAGCGTTTCGCTATTATTGGCAGAAGAAGGC
>CAYPXJ010000007.1:26448-41866 GCA_964414595.1 uncultured Rickettsiales bacterium | reverse complement strand
GAAGAAGGCTGCATATTATCTTCCGTACCCATAATTGCTTCTATCGCTTCGCGATGGAGAACAAGCCGTTGCGGAGCCGCCAAATTTTCAATCTGCTTTTCCATATCTTTGAACACGGTAAGTAATTGCAGTAAATGTTGTGCGGCTATGGGCGTGTTTTGTTCAAAATTTCCTGTGATGGAATAATGGTTTCCATCTTCATCCATTTCGGCCCAGATATCTTCCGAAAAACCGCGCTGCTTACTGATGGTAAAAATATTTTTCAGCACTTCGGAAATAGGTTTCTGTTCGCCGTCAAAATAGATTTTCATATCAAGAACCTTGCGTAAATGCCCACGCAATTCCCGCAGCAGATCTTCATAGCTTGGTTGTAGATCATCCTGTGCCATAGGATGAGCATAGCGCTTTTTTATTAATAAAATATAAAGGTCGGGCTGCAAAATCCGCCACAAATCATGCCTTTACCGGCATTAAATTCCCCGCAATTTGGCACAAATCTTAAATACCTTGACTAACCCATTGAAAAGGCGCAGCGTTGCCTGGCACGGGTCTTGCAACTTTAAGACTAATAAAAACGTAAACGTAACCGTGATAAAACCGACGGGGCATTTATGACAGAACTTGCATTCGAACTCGATACCCAACCAGCGGTAAAAACCCACCCTATTTCCGCGATGATGGAAGCCATTATGCTGCGGCTTATGGCAGAGGGCCCACTGGGTTCCTGGCAGAGTCTGGAAGCCTACGATCCCTATGGCATACACGGCCCTAATATGGCCGGGGGCGAAATTTTGCCCACGCACTCCTATCTCGTTCATGTCAAAGATCCGCATGCGCGCGAGCGCGTGTTTATCGTGAGCCTGCTACGTCTGCACGATAGCCGTTTTGCGCTTGAAGTTCGCGCCGCCTTCCCGCGTGAAATTCTTTCCTCGATTGGCCAGGGGCTTATTGCGGTCGGCAATGTCACCTTCGATGCGCATGGCAATATCAGCGAGATTTCAGAAAATCTGAAAGCGCCTATGCCCATTCGCTGGCAAGGCGAAAGCACCACCACGCTACTTTATCTCGATCTCGCCAAGCTGAAAAAAGCGGTGAAGAAACTGATCTAATCTTGCCTGCTTAGGCGGCGGTGCTAAAGTAGCCTGATGAATATTCCCATCCCCTTAACGACGATCACGCTGTTATTGTTATCCAATATTTTCATGACCTTTGCCTGGTATGGGCATTTGAAATACAAGGCCGCGCCGCTTTACCTGGTGATTCTTATCAGCTGGGGTATCGCCTTTTTTGAATATTGTTTGCAGGTGCCGGCGAATCGCATGGGCCACGGCTATTTCTCCGCCGTTGAGCTTAAAACCATTCAGGAAATTCTTACGCTTCTGGTGTTTGTGGTGTTTTCGTTTGCCTATCTCGGCGAGCCGTTAAAATGGAACCACCTGGTCGGCTTTGCGCTGATTGTGCTGGCCGCATTCTTTATTTTCAAAAAATGGTAATTAGTACCGGAAGCGCAAAACTTCCTCTCTTTTTGGCCAGTATAGCTGAAGCAAAATTGGTGAGCCCGGAGGGATTCGAACCCTCGACCCCGTGATTAAAAGTCACGTGCTCTACCGGCTGAGCTACGGGCTCCTTCGACCTCTTGGAGGCCATGCTGAAGGCGCATCCTTATAAACCAGTTGAAAAGCGCGCGCAAGTGCTTGTTTGAGCATCGAAAATCGCAGAAATCCCGCCAAAAAACGCCCGTGGTTAGTCCCCGTAATAGCGGTCGTCGTTATTTTTGAGAAAACGGAAGCTACTGCCAAAATTGATATATTCGCCCACCTCTTCGGGTTTCAGTCCCATTTTTTGGTATAGAAACTCGAAATCCGGCTCATACATGCGCAAAATACCCTTCCAGAAAAATATTTTACACTGGCGCTGCCGCACATCTTGCAAAAAACCGGGCAGGTGCTCCCAGTCAAACTCTGCCTCCTTGAATTTCGGTAGAGCCTGATCGTTGCGGGACATAATCGGCACCAAATTCCACAGCGAGGGATCTTTGAAATAATAATAAAAAATGGCCGGGTACTCCGCATAGATAAGAATGGGTTCGTGATGGCATTCCGGAAATTTTTCCAAATATTGTACCGCCTCGCGATACTGAATTTTACGAGGTGATGAATAAGCCTCCCGCCATTGTGTGACCTGCATCAGCGTCACCACCACCAAAAAAATCTGCTTCAGATATATCCTGCGTTTGCCGATAAGCAGATAGCGTGGAAATTCAAAATAACCCCATACAATCGGCAGAAACGCAAAGGGCATCATAAAATGCAGCGATCGGTAATGAAAAATCTGGATATATTGCGTCACGCCCCAGCCAATCAGCAGGATAAGCGCAAAAAACAGCAGCAGCACCTGCGGCATTTCAAGCCCCTGGCGGGCACGCGCGAGCGTGCGAATCAGTAGCCCGGCAAAAAGAATATAAAAGACCAGATAGAGTTTCCCGGCCTTAAAAAAAATCCAGGAATAGACCCAGGAAAAAGTAAAATCATCAATTTGCGAAATCCAGAAATTACCGCCCGCCACGCGCGAAAAATAAATGGCATGCCAGCCATACCAGGGCAACATCGCGTTGATAACCCATAGCGCGGAGGCTACCAGCGCCACAATAGAACGACGCTGCCCGCAAAGCAGCATCTGTACGAAAAGCATCACATACATCGCGGCCAAAAACACCACGGAAACATAATGCGTGTAAGCCATCAGCAGCGAAATGACGGTAAGTAAAAGAAAATGGGAAAACCTAAGCGGCGCACGCTGTTTTAACAACGCACACAAATGCAGCACATACAAAAGCGCCCATGTTGCTAGCAGTAAATGCAGCGCATAGGAGCGCGTCTCCTGACTAAAATAAACCCCGTAATAGCAGGTCGCAAGAAACGCCGCCAATAGTTGCGCAGGCGCTTTGCCCAGCACGCGCGCGCCGTAAAACCAGGCTGTCAATACGCACGCGCTACCACATAACGCGCTCAAAGAGCGCGTGGCGATTTCAGAATCACCAAATAATTTTACCCAGCCATACAGCAGCACATTGTAAAGCGGTGGGTGATAATCGCGCAGCAAGTAGTTCAGCAAATGCTCACGGCTAGGCACCAATGCGGAATAGACAAGCGTGAAAATTTCGTCATCCCAATAGCTTTGTTTATCCAGCGCATAAAATCGCAGAAAAATACCATACGCCACCGCCAGCATAACGCCGCCCAAAAACCAGGCCGGCGTGAGCGCGTTTCGTGGATTGTCATCTACCCAGCTCAAGGGTAACCACGTTCCTTGTCGTGCTGGCTCTTTTTTCTTACGGCGCGTTGGCATAGTTACCTATTTTGTAAACTATGCTAAGCTTATCGTCACGCTATGAAAACTTATCTACGCTTTCTTCGCCGTCACTGGAAATTTTTGGGTTTTGCGTTATTGCTGCCTTTTTGCGGCAGTTTCGGGCAAACATTTTATTTCGGCCTGTTTAACGATCGCATTCGCGAATCCTACTCGCTTTCGCACAGCGATTACGGCACACTTTATGCGCTGGCCACGCTGCTTTCAGCGTTTGTGATGATGCGTATCGGCAAAATGGTCGATATCGCCAATGTCCGCGTGCTCACGCTTTTTGTTTTTATCGGCATGATGCTCGGTTGCGTTGGGCTCTCCTATCATGGCTCGCTTGGTTTGCTGGTGTTCTCCATTTTCCTGCTGCGTTTTTGCGGCCAAAGCATGTTTAACCATATTTCCACCACTGCGGTGGCGCGCAGTTTTCGCCAGGAACGCGGGCGCGCGCTTAGCATCGCGTTTCTTGGCAATGCGCTTGGGCAAGTTTTGCTGCCGGGTCTTGTGGTTCTCAGTTTCGCCTATATGGATTGGACCGCCGCCTGGCTTGGCGCCGCGCTACTTTTATTGCTGCTGATGTTCCCAACATTATGGTGGTTACTGGAAGATAAAAATATTCATCCGCCCGCGCCCACTCTCGCCGAAGAGCGCCACGAACTTGCCGAACGTCACTGGACACAGCGCGAAGTACTCACGGATTGGCGCTATTACGCCATGCTGCTCACCAGCCTCGCGCCAGGTTTTATTCTCACCGCCTTCTTTTTTCACCAGTCGGTTTTGCTCAGCGAAAAATCCTGGCCGCTCGGACTTTTTGCACAAGGTTTAATTCTTTACGCCATTGCAACCGTCGTAGCGAACATCGTTGCCGGCATTTTGGTTGATAAATTTGGCGCGCGCCTATTATGGTTTTTTGTCATTCTGCCGATGGGCATCTGCCTTAGCATCATCCCCTTCTTTCACGATCCCATCGTCATGCACATTGCGATGTGCGGTGCCGGGCTCACCGTCGGCATCAACAGTGTCGTGGGTAATGCGGTGCTTGCCGAAATGTATGGCGTACGCCATCTCGGCGCGATTCGATCTTTTTCCGTTTCGATCACCGTAATCGGCACCGCGATCGCGCCACCGATTTTCGGTATTTTGATTGATGGCGGCATTCCGCTGGCGACGATTTCGTTTATCTGCGGTATGTATAGTTTAGCGGTTTCGGCAGGGAATTTGTGGCTGACGCCACGTTTGCGCGCGCGCTAACAACCATCAAGCATTTTCAATTTTGCTCTATGCGCGAAGTGTTCCGCACAGAAGGTGAGCGTACAGCATTTGTACGTGACCCTTCGAGCAGGAACACGACAAAGCAGAGAGGAAAATTCAAAATGCTTCACTCAAAATAGCTTTTTATTATTTTAAAATAAATTTCTGCAAGCTCTTCAATCTCCTTCACCGGCACATGCTCATCGGCCATATGCGCGGTCGCGTTGATAAGCCCGCATTCCACAATTTCTTTCGTGTGATGAATGATGAAACGCGCGTCCGAACTGCCGCCGGTCGTGGTGCGGGCGGGCATACGTCCCGTTACTTCTTCCACCGTATTGCACACCAGATTGCAAAAATCGCCCGGCGTAGAAAGGAACGGCCCCGCCGTGCATCGCGACGCAAGCGTAATGCGATCTTTGTAGGGTTTAATCACTTCCGCCACCCAGGCTTCGAGCGATTCGCGCGTATGCAGATCGTTAAAACGAATATTGATTTTCGCGCGCGCCGAACCGGGAATCACATTGCCGCTCACATTGCCAACATCGATGCTCGTCACCTGCAAATTCGACGGCTGAAAATACGGCGTGCCTTCATCCAGCACATGCGTGGCCATTCTGTGCAAAATCTCAATCAGCGGCGTGATGGGATTCTGCGCCTGGTCGGGATAGGCCGAGTGGCCTTGCTTGCCATTGAGCGTAAGATCGAAATAAATACTGCCGCGTCTTCCCACCTTTACCATCTCGCCAAGCGTCGTCGGATTTGTCGGCTCGCCAACAATGCACGCATCGATTTTTTCGCCGCGCGCTTTCATCCAATCGAGCATTTTTTTCGTGCCATTCACCGCCGGGCCTTCTTCGTCGCAGGTGAGCAGCAAACTGATCGATCCTTTCGGCGTATGCGATTTTAAATAACGCCCCGCCGCCACCATAAAACACGCGATCGCCGCCTTCATATCCGAAGCGCCGCGGCCATATAACATGCCGTCTTTGACGATCGGATCGAAGGGATCATGCGTCCAGCCGCTGCCCGGCGCCACCACATCCACATGCCCGGCGAAACAAAGATTTTTGCCCTCTTTCCCCCAGCGCGCATACATATTTTCCGTATCATGCGCGCCCGCCTCGCGGAAGGTTTCGCGGTGGCAGGCAAAGCCGATTTTTGTCAGCGTTTCCTCGCAAAAACTCAGTGCGCCCGCCTCTTCAGGGGTAACGCTTGGGCAGCGCATCAGCGCTTTGGAAATTTCAACAGGGTCCATGTATAGGTTTTAGCAAGTTGTGGCCAGATGGAAAGGATTATATTGCTTTAGTTTTGAGGGCGAGATGCAGGCTTGCGTAATCCGCAATAACCTTTTAAATATAACGAATTGAGCGCCTCAAACTCGCTAGGCTTAGGCAGCAAGGCAGATGTTTGAGAACCGCACCGCAGCGTACGCTTTTGTACGTGAGGAGCGGAAGCGCAAAACATCAACGCGATGCCAAGCATAGTAGAGTTTGAAAATATATGGATAAGTTTCCGATTACAGCGGCCGGTTTTGTTGAGATGCAAAAAGAAGTCGAGCATTTGAAGCGCGTCGAACGCCCGTCGATTATTGCGCAGATTGCGGAAGCGCGCGCGCATGGCGATCTTTCCGAAAATGCGGAATACCACGCGGCGCGTGAAAAACAGAGTTTTAACGAAGGCCGCATTCAGCAGCTTGAGGATATGATCGCGCGCGCGGAGATCATCGACGTGTCGAAACTTTCCGGCTCGGTGGTGAAGTTTGGCGCGCTCGTGCATCTGGTCGATGAGGAAACGGAAGAAGAAATCAAATACCAGATTGTCGGCGAATACGAAGCCGATTTGGAATCGGGGAAAATTTCCATTACCGCGCCGATTGCGCGCGCGCTGATTGGCAAAGAGCAAGGCGACTCGGTGGAAGTTTCCACACCGCGCGGCAGCCGTTATTATGAAATTTTACAGGTGAAATTCGGCTAAACGCCTTGGTCAGGCGAGCTCTGCTCGCGCTTCCGCTGTTTTGCGGCAAGATCGCCCAAGCCCTCTTTTTTATCTATTTCAATAATCTCGGCCACCAGTGCATCCGCTGCGGCAATCAATGCCTGTGTATTCTTTTTATTATGACTTCCGCTCGTGTATTGCGCGTTTGTAAGTTTACCAATCGGAACATTTATTTTCCCACTAAGGATTTCAAGCAACGTTCCTTGCTTGATTTTACTTGCCAATTTAAGCGCCTTAATTCTCATACCAAATTCTGAAAAGCCGTTATAGCTTTCACTTTGCAGCACTTTAAGTTCATGCACATACCGCGCACCAAGTGAAGAATCCTTATCAAAATCAGGTGCTTTTATCGGCGTCCACATTTCTGGTTCCGGCTTCATTTGCTGTGCCGGCACAGTTTTCGGCGTATAAGGCGGCGGTACAAAAAGCGGTATTTCTCTCTCCGGCTCTTCAGGTGCTTTATGATTTTCGGCGCGGCTCAAAATTTGCTGTAAACGCTCCATATCTCTTTCATGCGAAGCGATTTCTACTAGCTCCATTGTACTGAGTAAAATTTTTTGATCGCCTTCTTGCGGAACTCTATATTGCGCTGATTTTGATATTTCGACATCTTCCTGGGGCGTTGGCAACCCCGGCATCATATTTGATAAATCATCATTTCGAGTCATATTTTTCGTATTGAATTCACCAATAGCTTCCCCTAGCAAATTTTCTACTTCGTCGCGGTAATAAATATCATAACAATAAATTTTCGTTGGGAAGATAACATATTCGTCGGCACCCATTTCGTTCAGAAATGCTTTCATGTCACCAATTTTTTGAGGCGGAAAATAAACAATAAACCCGTCATCGTAACATTCCAGAGTCACGTTCGTGGGAAGTGCTTCCGACATAAATTGCCCCGGTTAATGTAGCCCGATTAATGGC
The DNA here is from genome assembly GCA_964414595.1 of uncultured Rickettsiales bacterium. Taxonomy (GTDB): domain Bacteria; phylum Pseudomonadota; class Alphaproteobacteria; order Rickettsiales; family CAIJLX01; genus CAYPXJ01. Next base: position 34,333 of record CAYPXJ010000007.1, on the reverse strand, counting down.
GTGTTGGCGAAACCGATTCGTACTGCTTCTTCAGTGAAAATACTTGCGGCACTTTTTGCGCCTTCGGTTTCGTCTCTTTGCGCGCGCGTTTTCTGCCCAACGTCGTAAAATATTTTTTCAGGATGGAGTTAATCGCCTCACTTTTGCCCTGCAGGCGCATCAGATAGGTGCCCTGCTCCGGTTCCGCGCGGTGGAACATCAGCGTTACACCCGCAGCGCGCATGGCGGCAGCGATGGCGTTAATCGCGCCGTATTCTTCGCGGCCGATTTCGATGAGCGCGTCGTGTTTGCCACGGGCTTTGAGTGCGTAATGAATTTTAGACATGTGAATAACTCCTGCTAACTCTCTCAAATATAGCAAGAAATCCTTAATGAACAGTTAAGAGTGGCTGTAAACCGCGAAAATTTTATAACCCACTGAAAATTAGTGGATTTTTTTATCCTGTACGAGGTCCATTTCAGCGAAATGGCGGGCAAATTGCTTGCGCGAGAAGCGTTTTTTATTGAGTTTCGAGGCTTCTACTTTCACGAGAACCGTACTTTCCGTGGCTTTCACCGCCACCTGGTACGAAGATTTATCCAGATGCTGCATAAAATACATCAGGCTCGCCGCGTCCGCGAGTGTAATCGAGGCGCTATTCTGACTTAATTTACATTCATGATAATGGGGCATAACGAACTCCTTTGTTATGGTTCGATTATACCCCTCGCCCAGTAAAGAAACCGTTAACGATTTAAAAAATTTTCGGCCTTTTTGATGGCATCCGGCGTGCCAATATGCAACCACGCGCCCGTATGTTCCACGCCACGAATGCGCGCGAGTTTTCCATCCGCCTGTTTTGCCGCCCAAAAATAACTATTGAGCGAAAAAGGCTCGGCTTTTTTTCCTTCTAAAATCCGCGGATGCAAAAGCTGCGCGCCGGTAAACACATGCGTATGCGGTTTGCCTTTTTCCGTATGCGTGAGCGCATCGCCCTGCAGATTAAAATCGCCCGGCCCATCAAAACCGATGCAGTCCGGCGCATCTTTTTTCTTCATCAGTAGCAACATATCCGTTTTGTCATTCCACGCGGCGGTAAGTTTCTTAAGCGATGCCGCACCATCCACCAAAATCACATCGCTATTGAGCACAAAAAATGGTTCCGTGCCGAGTTGCGGCAGCGCTTGCACCAACCCGCCGCCGGTTTCGAGTAACACCGGCTCGTAGCTGATATGAATCTCTAAATCCCTACGCGCTTTTACATGCGCTTCGATTTGCTCCGGCAGATAATGCGTATTCACCACCACTTTTTTCACGCCCGCATCGCGCACCGTATCGAGCGCATAATCGAGCAGTGTTTTACCACGCACTTTCACCAATGGCTTCGGGATCGTATCGGTGATGGGCCGCATGCGGGTGCCGAGCCCGGCGGCAAAAATCATCGCGGTGTTGGGAATAGTTTTCATAACAGATATTGCACCATACTAACGTTGTGATGATGAAACAAGTTCAAGGAGTAAACGCCCGCAAAAGGTGAGCGTACTTCTTCGTACGTGACCCTTTGAGGACGGTTACGACGCAGAAATTGGCCATCAGCGCGACGTTATTTACGCTAAAATGGGTACTAATGTACGCATCTCATTAGGCACGGTTTTATCGAGATGTTTTTTGAGGGGCGCAAGAATCGGATGTTCAATATCGCGCTCGAGATGCCCCCAGACGCGCGGCAGAAAATGCAAATAATGCGGCTTTTTATCGCGCACCGCGAGCCGCGCGAACGTGCCGATAATACGCAGATTCCGCTGCGCGCCCATCATCGCGTAAGCCGCACGAAAATCGGCTTCTTTTACATCCGTCATCTGCGCGAGATAGCGTGCGATCATCGCCTGCTGCAGCGATTCAGAAACCGTACGCCGCGCATCTTCTAAAAGCGAAACAAGATCGTAACTCGCATCGCCAAGCAATGCGTCCTGAAAATCCAGAAGCCCAACTTGCTTGATGCCTTTATGCTCCGGCAGCCACATCAAATTATCGGCGTGGTAATCAAAAAGAATCAGCACTTCTTTAAGCGGTTTCCAGCTTGCCAGCAGCGCCTGCCACACCGCATGATATTCAGCAGCAATATCTTCCGCTTCGTCGCTACGCAGAATATAGGGCAGATACCATTCGCTATAGCGCAATACATGATCCATCAAAAGCGCATGGTCATAACGCTTGAGCGGCGCGGGCACACCCGATCGGTGTAGCGCCACCAGCGCATCCACCGCTTGTCCGTAAAGTTCCTGCTCACCTGGAACATTTTCCAAATCACTTTCGCCACGCAGGATTTTATTGTAGCTCGCGTCGCCGAAATCCTCGAGCAACAGAAAACCTTCTTCCACATCGCGCGCGAGAATTTTTGGCGCGCTCAAACCATGGCGTGTCAGAAACTCCGCGATATGCACAAAGGGTTTTACATCTTCGTGCGGCGGCGGCGCATCCATCAGGATCACGCTTTTATCGCCATTCCATATGCGCTGATAATTGCGAAACGACGCATCACCCGAAATCGCCTGACGGCTTGCTTCGCCAAATCCATGTTCGGTGAGAAAGGACTGAATCTTGCGATCGCGATCGCTATTATGATTCGGCACATTATCGTTAGAGGTATGTTTAAGCGGCTGGGTCATACCATGGGAGTAGCAAGTCTTTGGCCGTTAGTCGATGGTTAATTCTAGCGACTTACGACCTTCATTTCCTTCTCTTATCAGCATTTTCAATTTTTTCCGTATACAAGGAGTGCAAGGCGAGCCGCGCGGACTGTACTCTACTGTACACGAGCACGGCGAGTCCGCAGCCACGACGCCGTAGAAGGCAAAATTCAAAATGCTAAAGACTATAGATACGGTGGAATCTGGAACCCAGTCTTGTTAAAATCTCATACCCAATCGTCCCGGCATCACGCGCCATAGCGTTCACATCATAATCCGGCCCCAGCAATTCGGCATAAGGTGCGTTTTCCAGCATTTTTTCCGGTATTTCACTCACATCGAGCGTAATCAAATCCATCGAGACTCGGCCAAGATAAGGCACTTTTTTGCCTGCCACCACCGCCTCGCCCTTATTGGAAAGTTGGCGCAAAATTCCGTCTGCATAACCTGCGGGAACCGTTGCGATACGTGCGCCTTTTTTTACTTTCGCCGTGCCGCCGTAACCCACGGTGCCTGGCTCCGTCACCGTACGCAGCATGAGAATCGGCGCGCGCAGCGTCACCACATGTTTCACGGGATTTTTGCCCAGCGTCGGATTGATGCCGTAAAGCGCGCAGCCGGGACGTGCGAGATCAAAATGGTAACAGCGATCGAGAAAAATTCCCGCCGAATTCGCAAGCGAGGCGCGCGCGGCAGGAAATAATTTGCGCGCGGCGTTGAATTTTTTCAGCTGCTCTTTATTCATTTTATGTTTTGGATTTTCTGCCGAAGCGAGATGGCTCATCACCACGCGCACATCGATCGCTTTCAGATCGGCTTTATCGATTTTCGACGCATCCTGTAGCGACATGCCGAGCCGGTTCATCCCTGTATCCACATGCACCGCTGCGGGAAGTTTGCGCTGCTGCATACGGCAAAATTGTGCGTAATACATTATTTCCGCGCGCGTATTGAGCACCGGAATCAGCCGCGCGTGCGCTACTTCCTTCACGTCGTGGAGTCCGTTAAAAAGATAAATCGGCACATGCGGCAGCATTTTTCTCAGCGCCAATCCTTCGTCGAGTGTGGCGACAAAAAATTCCTCCGCGCCCGCTTCCATCAGCGCCTGCGCAACATGACGCACGCCAAGCCCATACGCATTCGCTTTCACCACCGCCCCGCACGCGGCATTTTTCGCGCGCGCGGATAGGCGCGCATAATTTTCCTGCACAGCTTTTAGGTCGATGTGAAGTTCAGGAGTGTATTGCATACGCTACGCGATCACATCCAGATCGAATTCTTTTTTGAGTTCTTCTTTTATATGCGGCGGTGGATTTTCTCCCTGCCCCCATTTGAGAATTTTTCCAAATTCTTCGATATCGAGATTGCCGCTCGCCAGCGCTTGCGTAAACCGCTCCTGCTTGAGACGATCGACAACCACATAATACCAACGTTTATCGCCATCCGGCCCAAAACCATCCACGCGATATACGTGCTGGCCTCGTTCAGAAACAATTTTTGCGGTAAAGCTCCCCATGCCGGAATCCTAGGCGGATTCCGCTTGTTTCGCAATGTTAAATGGTAAGATTAAATCGCGAGAGAACGGTCTTGTCCGGCCAGAGCGCGCTGACCCGTAGCGCCTGTCAAACGGTGCGAGACTTTAGCCTGTGCCTTATCTGGCGTAATACGCAGATCTTTCACGTGCATGCCTTTTGCATGCGCTACGTTTTGCAAATCACCCACATCTTTCACAACACGCTTCATGCCTTCAGCACGAATATGCATTCTTTCCATATCGGAGCGCGCATTATCTTCCTGCATACGATTACCGGTTTTATTCCAGTCTTCTACAATCTTCTGATCAATCTGCGCGGTGTAAAGACGGCCATCTTCACCGCGTACATGTGCATAATAACGACCTTCTGCTTCATAAATCTCGGAAGCATACTGACCCTGAGCATCGCGTACTTGCGCATAAAATTTTCCGTCGGCAGCCTTCTGTATCGCATCAAGCTGCAGCGTATTTTCATTACGGCCTTCATGCAGCGCCGTATCGGAGGCACTGCGTTTTGCATAGGCTTCGGTATCGATTGCATTGCGTGCGGCATAGGCTTTGCCATCCACACCCAGCTTAAATTCATAATGTGCGGTAGCGGCATCACCGCGGCGTATCGTATCACCTGCCTGCCAATGGATAACCTCTACATCCGCATTCGCCTGAGCGCCGATAGTCTGCGTGGCAGCAGCCGCTTGTGCAGCACCTTGCGCCGTAACCACGCCGCGTTTTGCTTCTCCGGATGTCTGCTGCGTTTCAACATTATTTACACCGGCAGCTTTTTTCTCCGCTACGCGAATATGAAAATTAATATCCGCTTCTGTGCCACCGAAAAGCCCGTCCCACAGCCTGCGAACAAAGCCTCTCGGCTGTTCCTGCACAATATTTTCCTGCAATGTTTTCGTAGCTTTATCGACTGAATTTTCCGGCATAAATCCTCTCTTATGCCTTCATTCTACGCCCAGAATATGACAGTTTTATGACAGACTGCCGCCAAGATAATCTTTATATATCAACAGCTTACTAGAACGGTGCGGCGGCGTTACCGTGTTCGGCATCGTAATCTTTGAAGCGCGTGGTCATCTTATCAAAGAACAGCGTTACGTTGGCGATGGGGCCGTTACGGTGTTTTGCAATCATCACTTCGGCAAGGTTATTCACCTTCTCCATATCCTGCACCCACTGATCAAATTTTTCGCTACCTTCGGCGGGCTTGCGGCGCTCCACATAATAGGCCTCGCGGAAAATGAACATCACCACGTCCGCGTCCTGCTCAATACTTCCCGATTCGCGCAAATCTGAAAGTTGCGGGCGTTTATCATCGCGCGTTTCTACCTGGCGCGAAAGCTGCGAAAGCGCGAGCACGGGAATATTGAGTTCCTTGGCGATCGCTTTGAGGCCCTGCGTAATTTCCGAAACTTCCTGCACACGATTATCGCCCGTCGTTTTTGATCCGCGCATAAGCTGCAAATAGTCAATGACAATAAGGCCGAGATGATGTTTGCGTTTCAGGCGTCGTGCGCGCGTGCGCAGCGCGGCGATTGAAAGCGCCGGCGTATCATCAATAAAAAACGGCAAATTATAGAGTGCTTTATTCGCTTCGATCAGCTTCTCGTAATCGCCGCGTTTATTATCCAAGCGGCCGCGGCGAATATCGTTCGAGCCAATGCCCGTCTCCATGGAAAGCATACGTGCCGCCACCTGCTCTGCCGACATCTCGAGCGAAAATAAGCCCACCGATTTCGGCTGCGTATCCAAAAATTCTTCGCCCTTCGCGGCGGCGTTATCTTTACCTTGCGCAAATTGCCGCGCGAAAGCCTGCGCGCCGTGCAATGCGATATTCACCGCCAGCGCGGTTTTACCCATCGAGGGTCGCGCGGCGAGAATCAGCAAATCGGAATCCTGCATCCCGCCGAGCAAACGATCGAGATCCACAAAACCGGTCGGCACGCCGCTAATGCTATCCTGACTTTGCGCTTTGTGCGCACGCTCGATTGCTTCTGCGAGCGAACTTTTCAGCGGCTGAAAAATACGCTCGCCTTCGCCGGTATTAGCCAGATTATAAAGCTGCTCTTCCGCGCCTTCGATTAAATCCTGCGCCGAGAGATCAACGTCCGGCGCGTGCGCTTCATTCACCACATCGGTGCCGATGGAAATCAGCTTCCGCCGCAGCGCCAATTCGTAAACCTCGCGCGCGAAATCGCGAATATTGAGAATCCCGCTCGCCAGGCCAGCCACCTGCGCGAGATACACCGCGCCGCCATATTCTTTCAAACTTTCGTCTTGCTCGAAATGGCTTTTGAGGGTTACCGGCGAGGCCTGCAAGCCGCGATCGATATAACTGATAATCGCGGTAAAAATTTTCGCATGCACGGGATCATAAAAATGTTCAGCGGTCAGATAATCGCCGATTTTCAAATAATCTTCGTTGGAAACAAGCAGCATGCCGAGCACAAGCTGTTCCGCCTCGCTATTATGCGGCAATTCACGATAGGCCAGCTTTTCCGGCTCTGCAGCAGGAAGCGGCGTGACGTTTGAATTTTTGCGAGGTTCTGCCATGGGAGAACCATTACTGCACGAATTCGCGCTTATCTCAAGTGCCTAAAAAATTTTAAAAACCGTCATCAAACTGTAACATTTGTTTTTTATACTAAAATACATAAAGGAAAATTATGAGCGATATGCATAAGCATGTAACTGCCGCACTCAAAAGCCTGGCGAAGGCCGCCGATGGCGGTATTCAGGATGCGTTAAAAGAAACGCCTAATCGCAGTGATATGGTGATGGCAGGATGGTTTACGGAGATTCGTAGAATTGCGGATCGCGCCTTAGAAGGCATTCGCGCAAAATAAAAACTATTCGGATTTTTCTTCCGCAGCTTCTTCTGAAGCATCTGCTTTTTCGCCGGAAGCTTCGGCAATTTCTGCCGCGGTTTCTGCATCCACTAGCTCGGAAATATCCACTTCCTGTTCCGCACGCATCGCAGCGGCTTTCTGCGAACCCGCAGCCGCCATATCTTCGTACGAAACATATTTGCCCTGTTTGTAGAGCGAAATCGCTTCCTGCGCTTCGGTATCCGAACGGCCGATATTCACGAGCACCTGCACCGCATGCGCGCCGTGAAGTTGCAGCGTCACCGGGTAAATACCGAGATATTTAATCGCTTTCACCATCTGCACCGCGCGTTTGGAAACTTCCTGCTTGGTGGTATCAGCTACGGCTTTCGCGATGTCGTTTGCGCTCACCGAACCGAACAGACGGCCATCTTCACCCGCCTGGCGGATGAGCGTGACGATCTGGCCTTCGAGTTTCTCACCGACTTTGGTGGCTTCTTTCAGGCGTTTTTCGTTATCTTTTTCGATATCGGCGCGTTTTGCTTCGAAATACGCGATATTATCTTTCGTGGCGCGCAGCGCTTTGCCCTGCGGAATCAGGAAATTGCGGCCGAAACCATCGCGTACTTTCACCTGGTCGCCAAATTGGCCAAGGCGTTTAACGGGTTCGAGAAGAATAACTTGCATGGTGGCCTCAATATTCAATTAGTTTTGGATGAAAGGCAGCAGCGCCAAATGGCGTGCGCGTTTGATTTCACGTGCGAGTGCGCGCTGTTTTTTCGCGCAAATCGAGGTGATACGCTTCGGCATAATTTTGCCGCGCTCGGAAATATAGCGCGAAAGCATT
>CAYPXJ010000007.1:19297-26438 GCA_964414595.1 uncultured Rickettsiales bacterium | reverse complement strand
ACGTTCTTATAATCAACAGCCGGGGCGCCTTTTTCGGAAAGCGGGCAGCTGCGGCGACGGCGGAAAAACGGTTTGCCGCCAGCGGGGCGCTCGCCTCTTTCGCCGCGTTCTGCGCCAGCCGGCGCGCGGTCGTTACGTTCTGTTCTTGCTTCTGATCTGTATGCCATAATCTCTTTCCTTACGCTGCTTCTTCCTGCTCGCCCTCATCGGAACGCAGCAGCGGAGAAGGTTCTTTGCTGATAGCTTCCACACGCACGGTGAGGTAGCGAATGACGTCTTCACTCAGGCGGAATTGGCGCTCCAGCTCTTTAATAGCGGAAGTCGGCGCATCCAGGCCCAAAAGCACATAGTGCCCTTTTTTATTTTTGCGCACCACATAAGCGAGCTGGCGGTTACCCCAATATTCGCTTTTTATCACTTTGCCGCCCAGTTCTTTGATGAGCGCCGTGAATTTATCTGTAAGTTTTTGCACATCACCCGAAGAAATATCAGAGCGCGCAATAAAAACCGCTTCGTAAAATGCCATAGAAACCTGATCTGTAAAACCTAATTAATCCTTGTATTTCTTAAGCTATGCCTAAGTTAGGGAGGGCAATATACACAAGAAATCTGCCGGCGCAAGGAGAATTTACCTTGCGACTAGGGCTGGATTCTGGGTCGTCTCAGCCACTATATATAGTAATAATGGCTTTTTGATACCGCGAGATCCATACTTCCCCCTTTGCATAAGGGACATTAGAGTGGCCTGCATGAACAACTATCGCTACTACGCCGCGTGGGCGGCGTTTTTTTTGCTACCCGCCGGGGCGTTTGCGCAAAACGGCCCTCCGGACGATCACGGCATTTTCAGCGCCGTGTGGGAGAATGATATTTTTGGCGATCAGGATGGCAATTATACCAACGGTTTTCGCCTCGCCTGGATGTCGTCGGAAAAAAATCAACCCGAATGGGTGAACTGGGCGGCGGAAAATCTTCTGCCTATTGACGCCGATGGCCATAAACGCGTCAGTATTGCGCTCGGTCAAAGCATGTTCACGCCGGACGATATCGAAGCCGCGGTGCCCGATCCAAACGATCGCCCCTATGCGGGCTGGCTTTACACCACCGTCGGCGTCGTTTCCGATACAGGGAGCACGCTCGATAGCGCGATGCTCACGCTCGGCATTGTCGGGCAAAATGCCCTCGGCGAACAAACGCAGGAATTTGTGCACGACCTCATCGACGATCGCGATCCCAATGGTTGGGATTACCAACTTCACACCGAGCCGGGCATTATTTTCACCTTCGAACGCCAGTGGCGTAATTTTTATCAAATCTCGCCGCTCGGTTTCGGTTTTGACGCCACGCCGAAGGCCGGCGTGAATCTGGGTAATATTTTTACCGATGCGATGGTCGGTGCGACTTTCCGTTTCGGTCAGGATTTGCCCGCCGATTACGGCCCGCCGCGCATTCGCCCGAGCCTGCCCGGCTCCGATTTCTTCATCCCGGCGGAAAATTTCGGCTGGTATTTATTCGCCGGTGTGGAAGGCCGCGCGGTGGCGCGCAATATTTTCCTCGATGGCAATACATTTGAGGATAGCCCGAGTGTCGATAAGGAAAATTTTGTCGGCAATTTGCAAACGGGTTTGGCGATGACGTTCGGCGATGTGCGTATTTCGTATACGCATGTGTTCAACACGCGCGAATTTAAAACGCAGACGACGCCGTCGCAATTTGGCGCCGTGACGTTGAGTTATAGATTTTAATTTAATTCATCGCCTGCTGAACTAGAATTCTCACTGAAGCAGCACCTTTATGATTTTCAATTATTTTGAATGCATTCGTATTTGCAAGACTGTGCATGTAGCAATGATGAACTGTAAGTACTAAATCTTGAAGCTTTTGATCCTCTTCAAGAGCTTGAATATTAAGACCAATTTTTTTACACTCGTCCACATTCAAATGGCGTTGATGTGTTTTTCTTTCATTATAAGCGGTTAGATAATCTACTATCTTTTTTGCTCGTGCTTTGGCATCTTTTTTTCCTCTAAACATTACCTTTTCCAAATTTTTCATGGCAAATTCTTCGGATAGCTCAATTGCATTTTGACATTCTGTAAGAAATGTAGGGTGGTATTTACTAAGTACAAACTGCCAAACAGCAAGTTTTGAGTTATCATTTTTTATTTCTTCAAAAGCTTTTTGAAATTCATGCACCACACCATGTGCTGGCATACCCAATAACTGAGGATCAATTGGACCTAAGCTTGATTGTCTGCCCATTAAAATTGAGTTAGATGCACATGCAATCATGGTGCCTGCCGACATTGCTATTTGAGGGACAATAACTCGAATATCAATTTTCTTTTTCGAATTAACAAACTTTCTATGCAGATAGTCTACAATTGATTCGGTTGCAGCAATGCCGCCGCCCGGAGTATGTAAAATAAGATCTAGGCCTTTGGTACAATCCTTACCAAAACCATGAATAGCCATCATAAAGCCATTTTTATCATCATCATTAATTTGAGAGCCTTCAATTCCCGGTTTCTGCAACCAACCTGAATAGTATGCAATTACGTTTCTGTTTGTATATGCATTTAGCTCTTGAAGATATTTTCTTCTAATAACATCAACTGCTATTCTAGATTCATCGGATGCTTTTTTCGACTCGACTTGTTTGGAACGAATCTCGGTTTCAATCTCCTGTAAAACCTCAGCCCAATTTGGCATGTTTTCTACTCAACAGTTGAATATGCGATTCTTGAAGGAACAAGACGAAGCAAATTAGGTTGTTCTAGGTTTGTGACACGCGACCATTGTTCTTGCGTCATAGGAACAAGTATCTGATTATACATCTCTTCTAATTTCTGCCCTGTCTCTACAGGCCGCTTATCTTTAGAAATTTTGGATTTTTTCATACTCAATTCTCTGTTTTTTATATCGTATGGTGGTTTGTTTTTATCGGAAGTCGCAATATTAAATCAAGTAGTATTAAGTATTTCGATTTACTCATCTTCATCAAAATAAAAGTACGTCTCTTCTTCACGGCCGAAATAATTCATCAACTCTTCATCCACCGTGATGAGAAGCGATTCGCCGCCGCCACCGTCAAAATTCATATTGCCGTTACCGGAGAAAAGCGCGTCCGCTTCCGTTTTCGGCTGTGTTTCGCTACCGCGCGTGCTGGTGGCAAAACCAATCGTCGTCGAACCACCTTGGCTCGCTTGCTCAACTGCCGCAGCTGGATTGCTGGTGGTTTGTACCACCGTTACAGGAAGTTCGCTTGCGCCGCCGGAAGCACTGCCTGCGCCGGAGCCGCTACCCGAACCCGTACTGCCTGATCCCGAACCACTGCCCGTACCGGTTCCCGATTCACTGCCGGAGCCTGTGCCGCTACCGCTGCCTGCGCCAGTACCCGTGCCCGTTCCTGTCCCACTACCCGATCCAGAACCCGCGCCTGAGCCACCACCTGAGCCACCACCGCTTCCACCGCCTGAACCGCTACCAGATCCCGAGCCGCCCGTACCGCCCATTTGCAATGCGTTGAAGGTATAATTCGCATTCGGGAGTGCCGGCGAAGGATTCGTCACCGCGATCGCGTCCGCTTCGGTTTGCGTATTGCCGCCCATGAAACTGCCGGTGAGTGTCACTAGCGGCGATTCGACCGTCAGCGCCGTAGTAATATCGATATCCGCTGTGATGCTTGTCGTCGCTGTGAGATCACCCGTATCCGCCGTGAGCGGGCCCGTGATCGAAATAACGTCGGAAGAGATCGTTGCCGTTCCCGTGCCGATATCCAGCGCACCTGCCGTCAGCGTACCGGTATGCGTGACGTTCAGCGCGCCGAGTTCTGCTGTACCACCAACCGCACCATTAAACGTCACATCGCCCGCACCGGCGGAAACTGTCAGCGTCTGCGTATTCGCCGTTGTCGCATTCACCGTGCCATCGAGCACCACGTTACCGCCCGCGCTGGTGAGCGTACGGTTGCCGGTGAGTGTCACCGCACCGTTCATATCAATCAGATCACCGGTCGTCGTGATATTGCCGCCGAGACTCACTGCGCCCGCGCCATCTTGATTAAACGCACCATCGCTGCTCACGTTACCGCCAAGCGCGAGTGCGCCGCTGTTGGTAAGCGTGATGGCACCGCTATCTTGCGTGGTGAGCGCGCCCACATTCATCGCCGCGCTATTGAGATCAATACCCGTGGCACCCGCCGTAACCGCCGCCGCATCTAATTGCCCCGTCGTCGTCACCGCAAGACCTTTCAGTCTACGCGTCGCACCAACCGCACTGCTAAATGTCACCGCGCCATTGCCTGCACTGATTGTCAGTTCTTCCGTGTTCGCGTTATCGGCATCCACCGTGCCAGAGAATGTGACTGCACCATTCGCGGTCGTGATCGTCATCGCATCTTTTTCCACATCGACTGCGCCCGCGAACGAAACCGCATCAGCCGTCGTCGTAATATCAGCATTCAAATCTACCGCACCAGCACCGTCTTGGATAAAATCACCGTCCGTGCTGATATCGGTATCGATGGAAAGCAAGCCCGCATTCGTCAGCGTGATGTTCCCATCATTCTGCGTCGTGATCGCGTTGGCGATCGTGTAGGTATTAAAGTTGAGATCGATGCCGCTCACACCTGCCGTGATCGCATTCGTTGCCAGCGCGCCGCTCGTCGTCACTGCAAGACCTTTCAGTCTCCGCGTTGCACCCACCGCGCCCGTGAAGGTCACATCGCCACTACCAGCCGTAATAACCAATTCTTCGGTGTTCGCCGTGTTTGCATCCACCGTGCTGCTAAATGTCACTGCGCCATTTGATGTCGCGATTGTCGTCGTCGCCTTTTCGACATCGACCGCACCCGCAAAAGAAACCGCGTCACCCGTCGTCGTCATATTCGCATTCAGATCAACGGCACCAGCGCCATCTTGTGTGAACGCGCCGTCGCTGCTCACTGTGTCATCGAGCGAAAGCAAACCGGAATTCGTGAGTGTAATAGTACCCGAGTTAAGTGTTGTCAGCGCGGCAAGATTCATCACCGCACTATTGAGATCAATACCGGTCGCTCCAGCCGTAATCGCTGCGGCATCAAGTTGACCTGTTGTTGTAACAGACAAACCTTTCAATCTGCGTGTACTACCAACGGCGCTGCTAAATGTCACCGCACCGTTGCCTGCGCTAATCGTCAATTCTTCCGTATTCGCGACATCGGCGTTTACGGTGGAGCTAAATGTCACTGTACCATTCGCGGTCGTGATCGTGGCATCATCTTTTTCCACGTCCACTGCGCCACTGAAGGCGACGTTATCAGCCGTGGTGGTGATGTCAGCATTTAAATCCACCGCACCGGCACCGTCTTGCGTAAAGGCGCCATCGGACGTCACAGTGCCATCGAGCGAGAGTAAACCGGAGTTGGTGAGGGTGATAGTGCCCGCGTTCTGAGTAGTGAGCGCGGCGAGATTCATCACGGCGCTATTGAGATCAATACCGGTGGCGCCCGCCGTAATCGCCGCAGCATCTAATTGACCGGTCGTGGTGACGGCCAAACCTTTTAGGCGTGCGGTGCCACCCACCGCACCAGTGAAAGTAACAGCACCGGAGCCCGCGCTGATGATCAGCTCTTCCGTATTCGCCGTATTCGCATTCACCGTAGAGCTAAACGTCACTGCACCGTTCGCCGTGGTGATCGTCGTGGCTGCTTTTTCCACATCGACTGCGCCGGCGAACGAAACCGCATCGCCGGTCGTTGTAATATTCGCATTCAGATCAACGGCACCCGCACCATCTTGGACAAACGCGCCATCGCTGCTCACCGCACCATCAAGTGAAAGTTGGCCCGCGTTGGAAAGCGTCACCGTACCACCGCTAGTCGTCGTGATCGTATTGCCAAAGGTAATATCGTCTGCGTCGATATCGATATTGCCCGCTGCGGCTACTGTATTGCTGAACGTGACATCGTCGTTATTCGCCGCGCTTGCATCGATTGTGATCGCACCGGTTTCCACCGTGCCACTGAATGTTGCGCTATTCGCGCCGTCATTATCATTATCAAGCGCAACGGTGAGTGCGCCGCTACCCAAATCAATATTACCGCTTAAAGAAATATTGCCATCAATGGAGGTGAGCGATAAACCGCCGGCGGTTTCGATGTTGCCCGCACCGGTGATCGAATTGGCCGTGATGGTGAGTAATGGTGTGCCCGACGTGGTGGTGATCGCATTATCGATATTCACCGTACCTTGCGAGGTGATGGTCATATTCGCGCCGGTGGCTAAATCGGTTGCCCCGTTAAAGGTGACGGTGCCGGTGCCGGAGAGTATCGAGCCCGGAGATTCGTAACTCCCGTTGACTGTAAGTGTGCCAGTGCCGCTGGCCTGACCAAATACATACCCTGCACCTAAGATGGAAGGAAAGCCCCCAAAATCATAACTTCGACTTGGATCGATAGAGCGGTAATAAAACGTATTCACATTGAGCGGCAAGCCCCCGCTGAATGATAGATCAGTGTCGGTAATTACATAGATATCGTTGTTAGATTGATCTGGCGAATCCGTGACATCGACAACGCCTGTAGAGGTGATCGTCAGGGTATCAAGCCAGGTTGCAGCACCCAGACTGATGGTTCCGCTTTGCGTGGAACGGCCCAAATGAATATTACTCCATCCATTGGTAAAGCGACCTACTTCCGTAGCATTCAGCTGTATCGTTCCAGAGGCATCATTGCCTGTACTGATGGTGGTGGAAGGCGTGGTGCCGTAAAATTGTAACGTACCTGTACCCGTTAGATTTGCGCCGATATTTGGATTCGCGTTGGTCGATACCACCACGTTATTCGCACCGAAATTTTGTGCCGCGCTAAAATCCACCACGCCCGTATCGGTGATGAAATTCACCGGGTCTGCCCATGCAGTATAATTGCCTATAGTGATATTCGCGTCAGTCGTTGTGTTACCAAATGTGAGGCTGCTCCAACCATCCACAAGTCGGCCGAGTTCCGTTGCTGTAATATCGACAGTCCCCGCACCACCGGCAAGCCCCATCGTCGTGCTATCCGCAAGGCCGCGGAAGGTCAGTGTACCTGTACCCGTTAGATTCGCGCCGATATTTGGATTCGCGTTGGTCGATACCACCACGTTATTCGCACCGAAAT
>CAYPXJ010000007.1:11504-19197 GCA_964414595.1 uncultured Rickettsiales bacterium | reverse complement strand
CGCTAAAATCCACCACGCCCGTATCGGTGATGAAATTCACCGGGTCTGCCCATGCGGTGTAATTGCCTATAGTGATATTCGCGTCAGTCGTTGTGTTGCCAAATGTCAAACTCGACCAACCGTCCGTGAGTCGTCCAAGTTCCGTGCTGGTGATATCCACCGTACCCGAACCACCCGCAAGTCCCACCGTTGTGCTATCGGAAAGACCCCGGAAGGTCAGTGTACCGGTGCCAGCCAGCGCCGCGTTAATCGCCGGGTTCGCGTTGGTAGAGAAAATAATATTGCCGCTGCCAAAAGTTTGCGCGTTACCCATCGTGATCACGCCGCTATCGGTGAGGAATGTGACGTTATCATTGCCCCAAGTGTAGGTTCCGCCAGTGCTGATCGCACCCGTCATATCGCTGCGACCGATGATAATATTACTCCATCCGCCATCCTTAAAGTAATCCATACGCGTGGTGGTGATGTTGAAATCGCCAAGCGTACCAAGACCTATTCCCACATTTTCCGAAGTAGAGGCAGGCCTAATAGTAAGAATGCCGGTGCCGGTAAAAGCACTATTCCAACCGGCGGCATCATTTGATGTCAGTGTAAGATTGTTACTTCCCATACTTATCGAGCCGGAAGTTTGAATACGTCCATTCGTAATCGCTTCAACGGGATACCCGTAACTCGACGCAGATAATGTCAATGTGCCTGCGGTTGAAGAACCGAAAGTCACCAAATTAAATCCGCTTAAGCGTCCCGCTTCCGTTGAGCTAATCACAACACCCGCACCGCCAACAGCGGTGCCCGCACTTGCATTTTTGATCGTTAAGTTGCCGGTGCCGCTCATATTTTGGCTAATAGTCAAATCAGCGTTGGTGTTGAACACCGCGTTATTTGCACCAAATGCCTGAATACCACTTACCGTAATCACGCCGGTATCGCTTTGGAAAGTCACCGGATCATTCCACGTCATCGCACCAACGGTCATCGCTGCATCATTCGTCGTATTACCAAAGGTCAGGCTTGACCAACCGTTCGTAAAATATCCCAACTCAGTTGCATCCAGAGCGACGGTTCCGCCCGTGGTGCCGTAGCTTGAAGTCACCGTGTCAGAGCCAGTTTCAATGCTGAAATTACCGCCGGCGCTTGTCATTGCCGTGCCGGCATTGAGCGTCACGTTACCGTTGGTGATAATGCTAAAATTATTACCTTGAAAATCGTTGGTTCCACTAATCGTGATAGCACCGCTGGAAGTTTGGAAAACCACATTGTTTTTAAAACTGCTATAGCCTGCTGGTCGCAACGTCACAGTCATATCGCTTCGGCCAAAATGCAATGTTGACCAATTAGTGCTAATGTAATCCAGCTCCGGATCATCAATGGCCATAGAGTACCCGCCACCGCCAGAGCCAAGTAGTATGCTGGAAAAACCTGTCGAACCGCGAATAGTCAGTGTGCCAGTGCCATCCAGCGCCGCACCGATGGTTAATTCTCCGCCAGGTTCGAGGATAAGATTTCCGCTACCGGCATTGATAGGCGAACTAATCCCCATAGTGCTGGCGGCAGTGAGCGTCAGCGTATTACCGCTGGACCAGGTTAACGAACCGGTTAGGTCTGAAACCGCGAGTGTTCCCGTGCCGCCGCCGGCACTGGTGGTAGAGATGCTCACACTGCCTGATCCCAGCGCTGTTTCCAATGTTTGTTGGTCGATATAAGCGGTATTTGTAGCACCCGCAGTAAAGGGACTCGTGAGAACAGTAGCCGGTGCTCCTGGGCACGCGCCCACACCAAAATCGCAAATCGTAATATCCGTCGGGTCAAGCAGCAACGTGCCTGGCTCACCGAGTGTTGCACCAATCAAAACCGTGCCGTCGAAATCCAAATAATTTTTGCCGGAGATTTCTACAAAACCGCCATCCCCACTTTGCGAACCACCTTCCGCTTTTACCGTGCCGTAAAAGCGCGTGGTGTCATCCGCCCAAATAATCACCGTGCCGGCATTGCCCTGCGTACGGGCACGTGCGCGTACATCTGCGCCCTCATCGACATAGGTCACATGCGCGCGCGGAATGCCTTGCGCATCGCCGCCTTGATAATCACCGCCGATATAAACCTTGCCGCCGCCATGCACCCCGGACGCATTCACATGCGCGCCGTCCATGATGCCCACTTTATCTGCGAGCACTTTGATCGTGCCGCCTTTATCGCTGCCGCTCACGTCGCTCGTTGCATTCAGTGCACCGGAAACTGTTGCGATACCACCGCCGGGATGATTGCCATCCACCGTAATATCTTTTGCTTTCACCACACCCGAAACATCGATGAGGCTATCCACCACTTGCGCAGCATCTGCTGCGGTGAGCAACACGGTGCCACCTGCCGCATCAATCGTGCCGCTATGCTCAACAAGCTGTTTACCCATCGCACCTTCAACAGCAACGGAAAGCAGTCCATCGCCATACATATCGAGCGCAAAAACATCGCCCGAGGCGAGCGCCACTTTGCCGCCGCGCGCAACAATCACGCCGTGATTTTCCACCTGCGGTGCCACGAATGCGGCAATGCCCGCATCGCGCACGCTGATCGTGCCTTCATTCAAAATCGTCGCGTTCGGATCGCCGGGAACGGAAAAATTAAATTGCCCGTTCATGAAATCGGCGTTGGTAATATCGGCCGTACTCGCAACCAGTCCGCCTACGTCAATTTTTGCGCCGCTACCAAAAATGATTCCGTTTGGATTTACGAGAAAAACATTTCCGTTTGCTTTCAGCGCACCGAGAATGCTGGACGGATCTTCACTCAGCACGCGATTGAGCACCCGCGCATTCGCATTCGGTTGGAAAAATTGCGTTGTCTCATCCGGCGCAATATCAAAACTGCGCCAATCGATCACGGCGGAATTCGTTTGCTGATGCACATGCAGCGTTTTGTTCTCGGAACTAATGGTCGCGCTGCCCGCGCGCACCTGACCGTCTTCAGGATTCGCAAAAGCATTAATCGCGCTAGCGGCCAATAATGCCGCTACGGACGTACCCGCGAGGATACGCGGAACCCATCGGCCGCGCGCGAATGCCCGGCCGCCGTGAACCGTCCGAAGCCAGGGGCTTATCGGTTTCATGCACTCCTCCAGCTTGGGAGTATAGCATAAATAACAAGCGTTTAGAATGGCTTTTACGACTAAAAAACAGATAGTTAAGCTGCTATAATTACAGCCAGAAACACAACCATGGGTTTATCAGGATTACGCCAGATTCACTAGAACTGGACTTGGCCGGTAAGTAAAATTCGGGGGCTTTTACCAGTGCCGTAAAGCGGCCCTTCCGGTTCGCGGCTCAAAGGCTGCGCAATGGTCAACTGGCCGGAAACAATTTGCTCGTAATAAAAGCGCACGCCCGCGCCCGCCGAAGTAGCGCTATCTTCATCGTCGCTTGCATCGATACGCCACACACTGCCCGCATCCGCAAAAATAAAGGGCTGGAAACTCATGCCCGACCATTCCGGAACACCGCCGTAGCGGAGTTCCAGCGTGGCGCCCACGCCATGATCGCCGGTGATTTCTGAATAATCATAACCGCGCCCAAGTCTCAGACCGCCGAAACCAAATTCTTCCGCGGCGAGAAGTTGTGAAAAAGCGTGCTGCCCTTCCACAAGTCCGAAGAGCGAAAAATTACTGTCGATATTTTGCAAGCGCGCAACACTCGCTTCGAGCTTGGTAAAATCGCTGCGGCCAAAACGCCGCGAACGCTCGGTTGAAGGGGTATTACTCGCGCCCAGAATATCAAAACCCTGGGTTGCAGCGAAAGTGAATTGACTCACACCGGCGTAACTATCCGCGCGATCATAACTCGTGCCGACGCGCAGCGCGCGTATCGAATCGTTATAAAGCTCCGAGCCAAGCGAATCTGAGGTCACATCCTTCGCGTAAAACTCAGCATTCAGCCACCAATTTTCGCGCCGCGAACGTATCACGGGATATTCTGCACCGGCGCGCAGTGTGGTGCTTTCACCTTCGATACCCAAATCTTCCAGACGGAATCCCGCTTCCGTATTGGCGTAATTTGCACCCAGCGTAAATTTCAAACCATCATTACCAATAGGCAGCGCAAGCGATGAATCCACATACTGCAATTCTTCAATATCGCTAGCAACCGAACCCTGCACACGCAGTTCTTCAAACTGTCCGAGATAATTCGAAAACGCGACTTGCGGCGTCAGCTGATACGGCCCGATATAGCGCGAACCGGCATTGCTGGCACTCAACGATCCGCGGGCGCGATCTTCTTCCGTAACAATCGCGAGCGAAACCGCGCCGCCTTCATATTTTCCTGGTGCAGCGGCGCGCAAAACACCATGCGCTTCCACACCCGGCAAATCATTCATCAGCAACAGATAGCGCTCTACCGTTGCGCTGCGCACGGGTCTTTCGCTGCGAATTTTTTTAACCAGCGCCTGCACTTTCGGGTGATCTTTGAGCGCACCTTCCACCGTCACTTCGGCCACATAACCTTCCACCACGACAAGCCGGATATGGCCGCTCGAAAAATCCTGCTGCGGCACCAGCGCTTTGCTTAACATAAAACCTTCATCGCGATAATGACGCGTAATCTCGCGTGCAATCGCGTAAAGACGTTTGAGTGAAATTTCTTTGCCGATTTCACCGGCATAATAGGGCGTGAGTTCTTCTTTGGTAAACGCTGTAGCGCCCTCAATCTTCAGCGATTGCAGCACAAAGCGAACCGCTTCGGAACCTTCCACCGCGTCATCACCGCTGGATACGACGGGCGCTTCTTTGCTTGGCGCTAATTGCGGCAGATTTTTTTCCGGCGCCACGCGCGAAGGATCAGCCGCGCCCGGCAAATTCTGCGCGTTTGCACTCTGCACGAGCACAATAGCCGCTGTCGAAAATAAGGTAAAAAATCGTTTCAGAAAAAAATCTCCCCAAAGAGATGTAGCGTTTTTAGAGAGATAATTCAACTTTTACGGGAAGGAAACGCCTATCCAGGCTTACCTAGCGCGGTTGCTTCACGTTATGCTTTCTATTCCTGCTTCGGCGTTGCAAAACCATATTTCTCGAAAAGACACGCCGACCACGCATCTACCGCGGCGTTCGTTTGCGGTCCTTCGCCGCATACATCAAAAAGCCTCCGATTTTCATCGATAAGGCATTTTTTGCTCTCCGCCGAATCAGGATATTCTTTACAAGAACCTGCTGGAGTACGCGTTTTGCACGGAAAATTTTTCATGCAATTCTCCACCGCCTTGTCACCCAGATAGCTCACCATATCGGAAGGTGTACGCGGAATAGCATCCACTGGTCTTGACATGATAGGAAGTTTGAGTGTGGCTGATTTTTTCCCCGCCCTCTCAACCACGGCATCCGCCGTCCAATTTCCGGCCTGATAAGCACGCACGATTAAAGTTTCGGTGCGCTGCTCGAATGGCGCAAGCGCATCGATGGTAAACGTAAAATTTTTATGCGCGCAGGATTCCGGATAGCAGCCTTTTTGAAACGCCGCCGTTTCCACATCATTCACGGCAACGATATCCACCGGAAAAAGAAATTCGACTCGCAGCGGCAGATGGCGATAGCTTCGTATGCCGTTATTTTTTACATCTACATAAAGGCGGAACCTATCGCCCAGAAAAACCTTCTGCTCATTTTCGGCCTGCGGATAATTATGGATAGAGGCGATGCGCTGATGCTGCACGGCGCGCACATCCACACCGGCGAGAAAATAAAAATAAAACGCTGCAGCGAAAATACATGCCGCTATCAAAACAAAAAGCAAACGGGCCATAGATTACCTCATTGCTAACTCTAAATGGTGCCCCAGGAGGGACTTGAACCCCCACGCCCGTGAAGGCAGCAGATTTTGAGTCTGCCGCGTCTACCATTCCACCACTGGGGCTAACCTGTGCGTGACTTATCAGAATCCAGCGCCACGTCAAGAGACGACGTAAAAATTGACCGCAGAAACGATTTTACTTAAGCGGCGTTGGTGATGACTTGCTGCACGTCATCATTATCTTCGAGAGCTTCCACTAGTTCGAGCAGCGTCTCCGCCTTCTCGCCCTCTACCGGAATCGCATTCACCGCCTGCCAAGTAAGTTTGGCTTCTTCCGGGTCGCCGAGTTTTGCGATCAGCGCATCGCGCACGGCCGAAAAATCATCCGGAGAACAGGTGATATGGTGAAACAAATCGTCGGACGTGCAATCTTCCGCGCCTGCTTCGATCGCCGCTTCCATCATCGCGTCGGTGCTGGCTTTCGCAGCCGGATACGTCACCAGCCCCACATGCTTGAACATAAACGAAACCGAGCCGGATTCGCCCATATTACCGCCGTTTTTGGTAAATGCCGCACGCACTTCCGAGGCGGTGCGGTTACGGTTATCGGTGAGCGCTTCCACGATCACCGCGATGCCGCCGGGGCCGTAACCCTCGTAGCGCATTTCGTCGTAATTTTCGGCGTTGCCCGCACCGCTGGCTTTTTTAATTGCTTCTTCGATGCGGTCTTTGGGCATGTTCGCCGTGCGCGCCGCAATCATCGCGCTGCGCAGCCGCGGATTATGCGCCGGGTCGGGCATACCCTGCTTCGCCGCGGTTAAAATCTCGCGGATGAGCTTGGTAAAAAGCTTCGCTTTTTTCTTATCCTGCGCGCCCTTTCGGTGCTTGATATTCGCAAACTGGGAATGACCTGCCATATGTTCCGTACCGTGTTGAGAGGCCGATAAATAAGGGAAAAGGGTCTAGTTTTCAAGTGTTAAGGGTTTTTTAACCTATTTACAGTACGCTGGGAGAACGTGAGGAGCCATGAAACCGCAAATTCCGCAATCGATAGCCACGCAGTTAGAAAAACTGCGCGCGCCCAAAGAAAACACGCAAATCGTATTATATTTGGAACCTGCGACGATTCTTTATGATCCAAATTTGACCACGCGGCTTAAAAATTTCGCAGAGTATTTGCACACACAAAAAATACATTTCACCGTCGCCGTTACAGATACTACGCTTGGCACATTTTATAATAGTTCGCCGTATTTTTTAGAGCATAAACATCGCTTGTATAACAAAGCCGGCGAGCGCGATCTCTCACAGGCGAATCGCTTAACGGCCGCCGAGCGTTATCGCGCTATTTTCGATTTTACGCGTGATTTTAAGAAGGAGATGGGAAGAATTTTTGAAATTCACTCCACACAAAATCACGAAGTACGCATCGCCGCTGAAAAAGAACTTTTCCATGCTCTGTGTCTTGATCATCTCAAGCCGCAAGTATGGCAAGATCTCTGCAATAAAGTGAAAAGAAATCGTAGTGAGTATAGCCGTAAAAAACCTACTGGCGAACCTCACGACATCATGTTCCATATCATGGAAAATTTTATTAACGACTTAAAACCGCGAACGGGCAATGCACTCTATGCAACCATACCCTCGGAATTGCTAAAGGGCTTGCGTAGTAAGCGCTTTCCGGATTGCCTGGAATTCGATCAATTGGATGTAGGTGCAAAAAAAGAAATCGCGTCGAACCCCTTACTTCTTCAAAACTTTTTTGTGGAACCCACAATTCTTCGCTTTTATCACGATCAGGAATTCCCTGCAGGCGGGTGCGGTTCTCATTCTGAAGCTTCACGAAATACACTCACTGAAAAAATAGAAGCATTAAAAAATCAAAACGTCGAATCTATTCGCTATGCAAACCTAGAAGC
>CAYPXJ010000007.1:0-11494 GCA_964414595.1 uncultured Rickettsiales bacterium | reverse complement strand
CTTCAAGAAAGTCCTAATAAAATTCCGATCGTGCTTTCGGAAAGTTTTCCAGGTCTCAGAACAATCTATCCAGAAGGCGGCGTTATCGCCATTTCAGATAACGAACTCATTTATATGCTAAAAACTTTGCATACCCGCTCCGGCGGAAATGTAATCGTGCCCGAAGCATTGGAATCTACTTCTAATCAACATCCAGCAATCAACCCGCATGGTCGATCGCTTCCACCTTCCGATATTGCCTATTATTTACTTGAGTGCCTTTCGCCCGGTCTTGCGGCAACACGTAAACATGCGGCTACACCAACTTCATCCGTATCAAAGGAATAACCATGCGCTTTGATAAATTACGCAAATTAGTAGGCGAACTCGGCAAAGCCATCGATGAAGCAAGTAAGGCAGAAGAGTCACCGCTCAGCCCGCAATTTTCACGGCGCGAGATAAATAAAATGGGCGTCGCCGCGGCCGCAACGCCACTTATGCCTACACAAATGATAGCGGCTGAATTAGCACCTCTGGATGAATCCGATCCTATCGCCGTTCTTAAAAATTTCATCGCTGTAAAAGCGCAATTGAAAGAAGAATCGCGCACATTTCTTTCTGCAAATAAATTGCATGGTTGGGTGGATTATATATTCATGCAGGCAGGCAATCTGGATGAAAACCATCTCTTTAGTATTTTTACCGATGGTCAAAAAAACTATTACGATATGATCACGGATAATTTGCGCACGTCCAATGCCGGCCAATGCCAATTTTTTGAAAAATTCTCCGGCCGTTGGACAGAAGTAAAAGATCGCCTATTTGAAGCAGCCAATAAGCTCGATCGTTTCTGGCATCAGCCAGAAACATGGGAAGAGGTATTAAAAAATAATCCCGAGCTCGCAACGCCGGATATCAAAGAATTGATTCACGATTTATGCCACGCCTGGGGTAGTGATTGGGAGCGCGTTGTATATAATATGCACAGCGATATTCATTTCGGCACACAGAGAGAAAGTGCCGAAGCTTTTGCACAAACGCCACTTGGAAAACGTCTTAAAGAAAAGGCACAGCCCATTTTGGATGAAATAAAAAGCGCAAATATAAAGGTAAATGAAGAATTGGCGCAGAAGCAAGAAAAGGAAAAACAACCTAAGAAGAAAAAAAAGAAGCCTGTAGACGATCTCGAACAGCTACGCTGGTATGGCAGGCGCGGCGGTCCGGGCAAACCCGATTTCGACCCGATGTAATGCCCTGCTTACAATGAGGATTTTTTAACCGTTACATATACGTTATGAAACATTCCGCTGAAACACGATTACGAAATCATATCGCCGGCTTCTGGTCGCCTGAGCGGGCCAATCAGCCGCATTACCTCATGATTCTTCCCTCTACCGGCGCCATTTATGATGTCGGCAATGGCGGCGATATTTTAGGCGCAAACACTCGCATTCTAAATCATCATTTACAAAATCTCGGCTGCAAAACTGAACTTTATCTCGTGCACGGTGTGATGAGCGAGATGGGTTTAAAATCACCGGGTAGCAAATTTGGCTTTGAGCAATTATTGGAACGGGAACTTGAGCAACCGATTAGAAGTTTCTTGAATGGGCTTTACCGCGAAGAAATGAAAAGTTATCCGGCCGTTATGCCTTATTTCCGAAAATATTATGATCACGAAAAATTACCTATCCCGCTGATGAAAGCCCGCGGGGATGAATATATTGCCGCTATCGTCCACACGATGCGCGAACAAGGATCGCGCTTTTATACGCCGGAAAATTCTTTATTTGTTTCGCTCAGCAAAGAGCCTGCGAGAGTTGCCGAGCGTTATTATCCGGAAATGATTCTGCCTTTGTCGCCTTCCGAGCTCTACGTGATTCAGCGTCAATTAACCGGGCAATCCACGCCGCCATTGCCACAAAATTCTCTGGCACAATTATTTTTGGATGGCGTGATGCAGATGGAAGGAAAATTTCCACCTTCCGAAGTCACCGCGCCAGGTCGACAAGGCGGCGATCATGCGATGAAAAATACACGGCACACGCAGCAGCATAGGCCGCCGCACCGCGAGCAATAATCCGCAGCAAAGCTCTTATTTCTTCCGTTCTTTATAAAGCCGCCATTCCAGCCATGTAATCGCACCCACCACAATCAGTCCGCCGAACCATTGTTCGGCAAGCAACGATTCGCGCAAGAAAAGATGCGCGAACACAATCGTCGCAATGGGATTGAGGCTATGAATGAGCGCCGTGCGCGCCGCACCGAGTATCCGCACACTGCGCGTAAATAACACATTCCCCACCGCCAAAAGCAGCGCCGCGGCAATCACGCTCGTCCAACCAATCGTCGTAAATCCGCCAGGCAAACCATGTCCCAGCATCAGCGTATGAAACAACGCCATGGAAAGACCACCCAGCATCGCAAAGCCTGTAAAAATTACCGCGCGCATCGCTTTGCCCGCATGTTGGTTAAGCATAAAATACACCGCCATCGCAAACGCAGAAACCAATGCCCACGCCGCGCCGATCCAGTTTTCGCGCGCAATGGAAAGATCGCCCGCCGCGCGCATCGCGATAAAAATTCCCAGCTGCGTAATGGCAAATACCAACACATGTTTCGTCTGGGGCATTTTCTTGCTGTAGAACGCATTAAGGATTAACACCATGCCCGGAAAACATCCGTAAATAATCGCCTCCAGTGACGCGCTGATATAGGAAAGCCCCGTGATACCCGCTACCGGCACAATATAATATCCCGCGATGCCCGCTAAAATCGCGCTTGCGATCATCCCGCGCGGAATCGCTTTCAGCGCACGTTTTGGAATGCTGTACGAAACCCATAACCAAAATATCGGCAGGAAAAAATAATACCGCGCGAGCACCATTTCGAGCGGCGCGATATTTTCGCCGAGCCCGATTTTTGCAAGAATCGGCATGAGCGCAAACGTCAGTAAGGAAGTAATCGCGTAGAACATATTGAGTTAAGATTTCGCCTCGCCTATCGCACCGCCGACACGTATCGGCGTGATAGAAATCGCCAGACCGGTTTTATCATCCGTCTCCACCACCGCGCCGCAGAGCGTGCCTTCGCCGCTTGCCGGTTCCATGCGCTCCGTACGCATTTTGCGCACAAAACCTTGCAGCGGCACTTTCGGATCAAACCCAATCACCGAAAGGTAATCACCGCACATGCCCGCGTCGCTTTGATGCGCCGTTCCTTTCGGCAACACTTGCGCATCCGCCGTCGGGATATGCGTATGCGATCCAATCACCGCGCTCACACGGCCATCGAGATGCCAGCCCATCGCCACTTTTTCGCTTGTCGCTTCGGCGTGAAAATCGACAAAAATCGCTTCGACATTTCCGCCAAGATTATAATTTTGCATAATTTCATTCGCCGCCTGAAACGGGCAATTCAGCTGGTATTTCATAAAAAGTTGACCATGCAAATGAATCACCGCGACGCGTTTTCCGTCTTTGGTTTCATAAATCTGATGCCCCTTGCCCGGGCAGCTGGCGGGAAAATTCGCCGGGCGTAATATACGCGCATTATTACCGATGAAACTGGCCACATCTTTTTGGTCCCACACGTGATCGCCCGCCGTCACGCAATCCGCGCCGGCGCGAATATATTCTTCGCAAATATCCTGCGTAATGCCGAAACCGCCCGCACCGTTTTCACCATTCACCACCACGAAATCGAGTTTCATTTCCTCGCGTAAACGCGGCACATGTTTTTTTATTGCAGCGCGGCCACTTTTGCCCACGACATCGCCGCAAAATAGAATTTTCATAGACGTTCTTTCTGTTCGGAAATTTGAATTTTGTTTTCCGTAATCACTACATCGAGCGGCTGGTCATGCGCCTCAGTTGGCACCGCATCCACTTGCTGCGACGCATAGGCCGCACCTATCGTCAGCACCTTTTTTTCATGGCGTAATTTGGCAAGCGTGCGATCATAAAAACCAAGACCGGAACCTAAACGATAGCCATTTTTATCAAACGCCAGAAGCGGAACGATGACAACATCGGGATTCAGCACCGGTTTATCTTCACGCGGCTCATACATACCGAATTTCGGATGACGCGTCATCGCGTCGTCGCGTTTATATTCACGAAAAATCAGCGGCGCGCCTTTCGCCACCACCACCGGCAGGCAGATGCGAAATTTCTTTTCCAGCAATTCCATCAGCAGCAAACGACAATCCAGCTCCCATTGCAGCGGCCAATAACCGGCAATGAGTGGTTTTTTTTCGCCCTGATGCGCCTTCCAATAGGCCATAAATTGCTGCAAAAAACCTTCCGCCGCGCTGACGCGCGCAATCTTATTCGTACCCTTGAGGCGCGTGCGCGCATAGGCGCGCATTTCCATCTTCAAATCATAGATACGCTGTTGTGCCGGTGTGGGTCGCATGGCACCGTTATAAACTTGCCAGGCCCGGGGTGCCAGAGTAAACTGGAGGGACGGAATGGCGCTGCGGATTCGCGTGTGGCCACATTTCCCAGGACCGATGAACTAGCCACGGGAGCTGTCCCTGTTTTCGACTCAGGTCTTAAACACACGGTGCCCACCTGATTAGAAGGTCGTTGGCGGATTTTAGGAGCTCACGGTTTTTGCGGTCCATTCCACCGTGCCGCCCCCTATCAATTCTTATATAGAATTACTGCTTTTGCGGCGTTTCCGGCACCATCGGCGCAGGCTGCGGCGCTTGCGGCGCATTTTCATAATTCGCCGCCATGGTAAGCGGCACCGTCACACCGTCATCGTAACTGAACATCGCGCCAGTCATGCCATCAATCGCGAGGCCCACAACGCCGCCGAGCAAAATATTGCCGAACGTCCAGGCTTCCGCATCCGACTGCGCCACGGCGCTTCCTGTATAACCGGGCGCGGCGCAACTTACCTGCAAATCGCTGCGCGAGCGTTGTACCACCACCTGATTCGATGCGGGGCTAGTAAACCAGCTACCGCGACGATTTCTAAGTTCGCAACTCGTACCCGCGACGGTTGGTTGTGTGCTGATATTTACCGTTTGCGATTCGCCTTCAAAAATGGTTCCGCACGCCGAGAGCTGCGCGCACAATGTCGTAATCGCCAGTATTTTTCCACTCTGTTTCAGCATTACACTTTTTCCAATCTATCGGCGACCGAATCAATATAACTGGCAATTTTATCGAGCGCGCCGCGAAACGCCTCTTCGCGTTTTTGCTGTTCGCGCAGCGCTTTTTTATCGAGTTTTTCGCCGGATTTTTCCACCGCGACATCGAGCGTCAGCGCCTGATCATCCTGTTCTTCGCGTGTACGTTCCGCTTCGTTAATGGCATCCTGCATGGTGAGCGCGACCATCGCAAGAATCATGCTTTCGCCGGTTTCTTCCGGCAAATCGCCGAGCGCGGCGATGCGTTCGTTCACCTGGTCGGCAAGCGCTTTCACTTTCGCTTCTTCGCCGCGCCCGCACGCGAGCTGATAGCTGCGGCGGCCTATCATCACATCAACCAGCGCCATGCGTTTCCTCCACCAGTGCGTCGCTTAAAATCGCGCGCACTTTCAGCGTGAGTTGATCGATACGCCCCGCGATCACCGCGTTCGTATCCTGCAATCTTTCGGCGCGCTGGTCGGCAATTTTGAGCGCATCTTTAAGGTCCGCATTCTCCTCGCGCAGAACGGCCATTTCACTTTTCAGGCGGCTGATTTCCGCTTCGAGCACACTCATATT
Organism: uncultured Rickettsiales bacterium; assembly: GCA_964414595.1. Classification (GTDB taxonomy): domain Bacteria; phylum Pseudomonadota; class Alphaproteobacteria; order Rickettsiales; family CAIJLX01; genus CAYPXJ01. Next base: position 5,796 of record CAYPXJ010000007.1, on the reverse strand, counting down.
CGCACCGCGGGATTGCAAACCCGCTTTCACTTCGGCCGCTTCGCGAATGCGCGATTCCACCACGCCTTCAAGCCGCAAAAGCGCCTGGCGGATTTTCTCTTCCACGTCTTTAATATCGAGTGCGTCGCGTCGAATCATAGGTAAACAAATGTTAACCTATCATACTAACCGCGCGCGGAATCGCAATCATCTTTGCTTGGGGTTATTTTCTGGGTCTTTTTTGCGCAAAAATCGTGTCTTGGGCGATTGCGGCTCCTTATCAGGATGAGGGCCACGTTCTTCGACAATTTTCCGAACGATGTCTTTGCGCAGGGCATCTTCTTCTTGCATTTGGTTGGCAAGATTTGCAGCGAGTTCCGGGCTAAAAATTCCTTCCATATTTCGTGCAAAGAAACAAATTTTTGCAAGATTGCTAAATGTTTTTTTGCTTTTAAGTTTTGTCAGCACCTCATCCGGTTCCAGCTCCAGATGGGTAAACATTTTCTGCAATTCCTGTGTTTTTTGTTCCTCTTGTTTCATAGCTTTCATCAGCGAAGAAACATGAAAATCATACGCCGAAAGCGCGCCGATAAGAATATCGGCGTCTTTAGCAACAAACCCGTGTTCCTCACGCAAATAGGTGCGCATTGTACGTATCGCATCATAAAATTCGCCCTGCAAACCGCGGCTCAATTTTTTAGGTTTGGGTACACGCGCCACAATCTCTTCGCGCAGCGTCGGCGGCAGTTTTTCGATTGCGTCATGCACTATTTTTAGATTATGCAACATGCTTTTATTATCGGCAGGCACAATCACGACACTCGTTGGCTCTTTGCTATCTGCTATCTGAAGGATATACGCGCCATCACAAACCAGATTCCGCTCTTCCATCCAGGTACGAAAATTTTTCCCATCGCGCGCAGAATATTCATAGTATATTTTTTTCTCCTGGTGATCGGGCATCGCGCGCAAGGAAAAATAGAGCGTAGGCGATTTTGCGCTATAGGACGGCAGATCTTCAAATTCGCGGCAGGGCATAAAATCGAATCCTTCCCGCGTGGCCAAACACACGATCATCGCCGCGAGTGTTTCGCGTGCATATTTACTCTCCGGTTCTTTTAATTTTTCCGGATTCCGACCGAGCAAAACTTTACTTTCCTGCCAATAATTCTGCATGCCCTATGGTAGCAAAATCCAGTTAACGAAGCGTTAACTCAGCAGCCAATTTTTGATGAGATCGATCTGCCCGTCATCCATCAGCGCCGGCGCATGCCCCACGCCCGGAATGGTCAAAAGCGTGGTTTTCGGCCCGGTTTTTGTCATTTTTTCAGCCACTTCGCGCGGCAGCAAATCCGATTTTTCTCCGCGCAGCAGCAGCACGGGGCAGGCCACTTTTTCCCACACTTCCCATAATTCGATATCTTTTTCGACCAGCGGTTTCCCCTCTTGGGTAACAAACGCCGCGCGTATCGCCGGGTCGTATGCCGGCACATACATATCGTTCTTCACCGTGAAACCATGCGTGGCGATATGGCGCCACTGTTCTTCGTCTTGCACGCCCCACGGGGCGTAAACCTGCTTGCAATATTCCACTACTTCCTTGCGGCTTTTGAAGGCGATATTTTTACCCACATAATCGGCCAGACGATCGAGCGCCGCTTTTGGCAATACGGCACCGATATCGTTGATGACGAGCTTGCGAATCAGTGTGGGATTGGCCGCGGCGAGAAACATACCGGTGAGTCCGCCCATTGACGTGCCGATCCAATCCACCGGCGTTTTAATCGCATAACGCTCGATGAGTTTCATCATGTCCATCACGTAGGTTGGGTAGGCATAGCCGGTGGGATCTTTCAGCCAATCGCTTTTGCCCCGCCCCGCAATATCAGGGCACAAAATACGGTAATACGGCTGTAGTTTTTCAGCTAAAAAATCGAAATCGCGTCCGTTGCGCGTAAGCCCATGCACACACAACAGCGTGCGCGTTGCTTTACGATTTTCCCACACATGGCAGGCAATCCGACGGTCGCCTTGTTCTAAATATACGGTTTCCATGGAGTGACGTTACGCTTCGCGCGGCTTCGCTTCAATCCTATTTTCACGCGCGAGGCGCAGCGGGTTCTCACCGGCCGCCGCCAAAATACCAATGCCGGAAAGTTCGGTCGGCGTGATTCTTTGCACATCGGAAAACAATAAATTGAAGTACTTATAGACAAGCGGTGTATGTCTAACCGGCACGGTGTAAATGGCATCTTTATGGCTGAGCGATTTCACTTCCGGCTGTTGCGTTCTGACATCGCTTTCATGTTTGTGCATGCCAGATGCCGTGAGAAAAAAGCTCGCGCGTTGCGCGCTTTCTTTATGATCGGTCAGCCCTACCAGACCATAACCCTGGTCTCGCCATTTTTGTGCCAAACCGTCTAGTTTCTGCGCGTCGAGATCATACAAATCCGCCCACACAAAATCACGCATACATGTCGCATATTCATGCCAGCTTGCAAGCAAAGGGCAGGAAGCATGGTGCCACCCGTCTTTAGGAATCATCGTCAGCACATCTTTGCTGGTGCCGATATGCGTCGCGCGCAGCCGTTTGAAAGGCACATCGTCAATAAACACGTCGTCCGTGTGAATATGATCTTCCGGTTTTTCCCAAAAACGCAGCACACGCCGGAGCGTGCGAATTGTCTCTGTGTCTGTGCTGTAAACCGAAACACCTTCAATTTCTTTGCCGGATTTTTTTTGGTGCACGCCCGGCAGAATCGTACAAGTCGATGCTATTTCATGAAGCGTTGGAACATGCACATCCGGAAACGCATTCTTAAAACCTTGCAGATCTTGCATATGCAACGTCCAGTAGTTTTTTTCTTCCACCTGCTGGATAACGGGATGAAGATGAGCGCCTCTTAAATGCTGCACCAGCTCCTGAAAATGCGCTGGCAAAATATTCATCTTTTTAGGCCCTTCACAAAATCCCAGCACGCCGCGTTTTTCTTTTGGCCCGGTTTCTATACCGACCCACTGAAACGCATTTGCATCTATGACAACCTCTTCATCATAAGGCGACATGACCACTCTCCTGGCCTCAGTATGTCAGAAATAGCTTAATAAAAGCTTAATGGACGCGCGGATCGTGGCGGCCTGCCGGGCGCGCAGGCTGGCGCTGGCCGCCGATAATATCCACCACTTTATCCCAGAAACCGCGCGGGCGTTCGGTCACATTGCCATCCGGCATCAGGGTGAAAAGCGGCACATTGCTCGCATCCATCGGCAGGTCGATCGGCACCAGCCCCTCATGCGCTCTCACCATCAATTCGCGGAAAATCGTTGCCGGAACCGCGCCGCCGGTCACACCGTCCATCGCGGTATTATTATCATTGCCCAGCCACACGCCGCACACAAATTGGCCGGTATAACCAATAAACCACGCATCACGAAAATCCTGCGACGTACCGGTTTTTCCTGCCACCTGACGGTCGGGCAGACGCGCGCGCGAACCCGTACCAAACCGAATCACATGCGAAAGCGCCACGTTCATTTTCGCCACCGCATTCGCGGGAATCACCTGCACCGGCTCTTCGTTCACATGCTGATACAAAATATCGCCGCGCGCATTCTTCACTTCGAGCACCGCGTACGCGCGCGTTTGATAACCCTTATTCGCCAGATGCGCGTAAGCCTGTGTCATTTCAAGCAGCGTCACCTCGCTGGAACCCAGAGCCAGGCTTAAGGTCGGCATCAGGTCAGAAGTAATACCCAGCATACGCGCGGTATGCACCACATTCATAATACCCACTTTTTCTGCTAGTTGCACCGCCACCGAATTCAGCGATTTCGCCAGCGCAAACGCAAGCGGCACTTCGCCGTAATATTCATCGTCATAATTTTTCGGCGCATAATCGCCCCACGCTACTGGCTTATCTTCCATCACATCCGTGGGCGTCCAGCCCTGCTCAAACGCCGTTAAATACACAATGGGCTTAAACGAGGACCCGGGCTGACGCATCGCCTGCGTGGCGCGGTTAAATTGCGATTGGTGGTAATCGCGACCGCCTATCATCGCGCGGATTTCACCGCTCGGCGACATGACCAGCAGCGCCGCCTGTTCCGTCGGCGTGCCGTAGGGATTTTCTTTCAAAACTTTCAGCATCGATTCTTCGGCGAGCTGCTGCATATCGGGGCTGAACGTCGTAATCACGGTTAAGTCATCCTGCGTGATACCCACCAGATTGGGTAATTGCTCAAGCACCCAATCGGCGAAATAAAAATGGCTTTGCTTCACATAACGCGGCGGCACGGTAAGCACCGCTTTTGTCACCGTCACTTTTTCCTTGAGAAACCCGCCATCCACCATGCCCTCGATCACCTGATTCGCGCGGCCTAGCGAAACTTCTGGATTCGTCGAAGGCGCAAATTTCGAAGGCGCTTTGAGCAATCCTGCCAGCAGCGCCGATTCTTCCAGCTTCAACTGCCGCGCCGACTTGCCGAAATAGCTGCGCGATGCCGCATCCACACCATAATTCCCGGCGCCGAGATAAACGCGGTTCAGGTAAATTTCCATAATCTGTTCTTTGCTGAATTTCTGCTCGAGCCACAGCGCCAGAATAAGTTCCTGCACTTTGCGTTTGATGGATCGCTCGGGATTTAAGAACACAAATTTCGCCAGCTGCTGCGTAATCGTAGAACCACCCTGCACCACGCGGCCTTCGCGTGCATTCACAAACATCGCGCGGAGTATCCCGCGAAAATCCACGCCGCCATGCTCGAAAAACCGACGATCTTCCGTCGCCATCACCGCATCAATCAACACGCGCGGTATGTCTTTATACGGCACATAATCACCATACACATCGCCGTAGCTGGCGATCACCTGCCCGCTTTCGGTGACAATCTGAATACTCGGTGTTTTGCCGGTTTGGTTGAGCTTGCTCGTATCCGGCAAATCATGTGCGTAATACAAAATCAGCAGCAAAAGCAGCGCCGCGCCGATAGCGCCCAGCACAATCAGCGCCTTAAAAAGCGGCAGCCATTTTTTGCGTGGCCCGCGCGGCGAATGTCCGCCACCGCCCAGCTTTTTGCGTGGCGATTTCAGAATGCCTGGAATACGTGAAGCCCTGACCATAGAATCGTATGCCTATAAACGAAGCCCGCAGATTTCGCAATTAGATAGTGTAAGCCAATCGCATCCATCCAAAGTGATTATTTATATAATCCAGCAGCTTATAAAAAAGATTTGAAATTGATATAAATTGTGAGCAAACTGGATGGGCTCATGGGTGTGGGCAATCGTGTAACTTTAAGTAAGGGGGTGATTCTATGTTAATGGTAGATCAACATATCCAAACGCTGGTGCACAAACATTCATCGTTGGAACAAAAAATCTTACAGGCTTATCGCAATTTTACGCCGGATTCCGCAATTCAGGAACTCAAACGCGAAAAGCTGGCGGTGAAAGATCGCATTTATTTGCTCAAGCAATTAAATAAATAAGAGAACTATCAGAGCCGCGTGACTCGTGAACCCCACGAGTCACGGCCCGGGGCGGTAAAACCGCCCTTTTTTTATGCCCTCTTCGCAACGTTAAATACCCGGATTATGAACTTTTTGTGACATTTTCAGTCCCTTACCCCTCTGTTAACGTTTTTTTAACCAATATTCTCTAAAATACAAACTGTAGGGATAAATTTGGCATATCCCAAAGGTATCAAAGGGTTAGAGTATGAAAAAGAATATCCGTGATCAGCTGAGGCTTGTGCAGGATGCCGCCACCCGCTTTTATCACAGCGTCGCCGAAAACAGCCCTGAATATGCCGAATACGG
>CAYPXJ010000006.1:61053-62913 GCA_964414595.1 uncultured Rickettsiales bacterium | reverse complement strand
GAATTGGGTGAGTGATACACAACTTGCGCCGCTTGTGGAGGCAAAGGATTTTGACTACGCGCAAGTATTAGAAATTTATGGTGCGCGTTATCCCGCAGATCTGCGCCAGCGTATGCAGTTACTCGCGATGCGGCACAAGCTACGCGAACATAGACCGGACGATGCCCGCCGTATTTATGAGCAAATCCAGGCACAAAAGCCGAACGAGAAAATTGCTGACAAGGCATCTTATCTTTTAGGCGAAGTGTATATTCAAAAAAATCAACACACTTCCGCAACGAAATTATGGAAGAAGCTCGCGGAAACCGCGACAACGGATTCGGAATCGCGTGCGTGGGCTGTGTTGCGGTTGGTACAAGTGCAGCATGCAAAGGAAGAAATCAGCACAAAACGTGGTATAAAAATGCTGGAGCAGGCACGTTTCTGGTGGCGGGGCGATCGTACAGAATTTGAATTACTGCGTGAGCTCGGCCAGCTTTATATGGAACAGCACGACTATTACGAAGGTCTGAGCACCTGGCGCACGGCAGTGAATTATTTCCCCAGTGCCCGCGAAGCAATCGATCTTTCTGCTGCGATGACAGACGTTTTTGTAAAACTATTTGACGAAGGCGGCGCATATAAATTGGATTCTGTAAAAGCGCTCGCTCTTTATTTTGATTTTCGTGAACTCACCCCTATTGCAGAAGAAGGCGATCGTATCACACGCAAACTTGCAGAACATTTTGTGAAACTAGATTTGTTGGAAAATGCTGCGTCGGTGCTTGATCACCAGGTGCGTTACCGCACCCGTGGGGACGATCGCGTGCGCTTGGCGGCGCGCCTTGTAGAAATTTATTGGATGGATAATAAATTTGATAAAGCCGAAAAACTTATCAAAGATGTGGGGCAAGATACCGATATAAGCGCAGGTCTGCGCGCCAATCTTGTAGATTTGGAAGCGGAAAATTATTTGCGACGCGGTGATTCTTTCAAAGCGCTTAAATTAGTTGAAAAGAGTGATTCATCACGGGCAGAAGATATCAAACTGTCGGTGTTTTGGCAGTCTACTTCCTGGCCCAATATCATTGGGCTGCTTGAACCAAAATTTACGACACGCTTTCTTTCTGGCATGCCGCTGAATAAGCGAGAAATGGACCAGCTCATCAAGCTCTGTATTGCCTATTCCAAAGAAAAGAAATGGGTGACAATTGCAGAAATTAAAAAGAATTACGTTGACCTTATTGAGGATAAAACGGTTGCCGTCGCTTTTGATTTTATTACCGACCAACGCGCGCCTGTGGAGCTCACGGACCTAGAAAAATCGCTGGAAATAGGCAAATTTCAAGATTTTCTAAACAAGCTAAACGCGACCGCCAATACAAGCGCGCCGGTTCTCCCAGCCACAAAAACCCCTGAAACCCCCGCATCGCCACAAGGTTAGACATGCAGGAACACATCTGCTAAAAGGGGAGGATATTTCCTAACCTGGGTGAATCATGAAAATACTTGTGCCTGTTAAACGCGTTGTAGATTACAACGTTAAAGTGCGTGTAAAACCCGATAATACGGGTGTCGATTTAAATAACGTAAAAATGTCGATCAATCCATTTGATGAAATCGCGGTGGAAGAGGCGGTTCGTCTAAAGGAAAAAGGTGTGGCAAAAGAGGTGGTGGCGCTAACAATCGGGCCAGCAAAATCGGATGATATTTTGCGCACCGCAATGGCCATTGGTGCAGAGCGCGGCGTGCATATTGAAACGGAAGCGGAAATTCAGCCCCTGGCCGCAGCCAAGCTGATTAAAAAAATCGTGGAAAAAGAAACACCGGATATGGTGATTTTAGGTAAGCAAGCGATTGACGATGATGCAAACCAAACGG
>CAYPXJ010000006.1:46875-61043 GCA_964414595.1 uncultured Rickettsiales bacterium | reverse complement strand
AAACGGGGCAATTGCTTGCGGCATTGCTTGGCTGGCCGCAAGCGACGTTCGCTTCGAAAGTTACGGTAAATGGTAAGGAATTGGAAGTAACGCGCGAAATTGATGCGGGTCTTGTAACCATTAAGCTTAACCTTCCTGCGGTGGTAACGGTGGATTTACGTCTCAACACACCACGTTTTGCCAAATTGCCTGATATTATGAAAGCGCGAAGCAAAAAAGTAGATAAGTTCAAACCAGAAGATTTGGGTGTCGATATTACCGCGCGTCTAAAAACGCTGAAAGTTGAAGCACCAGAAAAGCGTAAAGGTGGCGGCAAGGTAAAATCTGTAGACGAACTCGTGACAAAACTCAAAGAAGCGGGAGTGCTGTAATGACGGTATTATTGGTTGCAGAATTGGATGCAAAAGGTTTGAATGCCGCCACAGCTTCTACGTTAACGGCAGCTACGCAAATTGGCGGCGATGTGCACATATTAGTTGCAGGGGGAGCAAAAGCCAGCGCAGCAGCGGATGCCGCTGCAAAACTTTCGGGCGCGAAAAAAGTTTTGCTTGCAGAAGATGCGGCATACGAAAACGCAATCGCCGAAAATATTGCAAAACTGGTAGCGTCTGTTGCAAAAGATTATTCTCATATCCTCGCGCCTGCGACTACTTTCGGAAAAGATTTTCTGCCCCGCGTTGCCGCAACATTAGACGTGCAGCAAATTTCAGAAATCACAAAAGTTGTTTCGGCGGATACATTCCTGCGGCCCATTTATGCAGGCAACGCCTTGGCTACAGTTCAGTCTTCGGATAAAATAAAAGTCATGACTGTGCGCCCATCTGCGTTTGCGCGTGCGAAAGAAGGCGGCGCGGCGCAGGTTGAAAAAATAAGTGGCGCAGGAGATGCAGGTCTTTCGAAATTTGTTAGCATTCAGGTTTCACAATCGGATCGCCCCGATTTAGGCAGCGCGCGTATCGTTGTTTCTGGTGGGCGCGGTGTTGGCAGCAAAGAAAATTTCCAGATCATTGAAAAGCTGGCGGCAAAACTTGGCGCTGCCGTGGGTGCTAGCCGCGCCGCAGTGGATGCAGGATATATCTCCAACGATTATCAAGTGGGGCAAACTGGAAAATCAGTTGCGCCGGATCTTTATATGGCCATTGGTATTTCCGGCGCGATCCAACATTTGGCGGGCATGCTGAGCAGCAAAGTAATTGTGGCAATCAATAAAGATGAAACCGCGCCGATTTTTGAAATTGCGGATTATGGGCTTGTAGGTGATTTATTTGAAATCATCCCGCAGCTGGAACAAAAACTGGGTTGATGATGTTTCTAGCCGTTTTTGCTGCGCTTGAAAAATGGCGTTTGTTGCCAGAGGGCGTCTTCATGCGCGCGCGTGAAAACGCATCCGATCGTTTACCGGAATTGGTTTCCGAAGAATGGACGCCCGATGCGGAGATGGTGCGCAAATTGGCCTACAGCTACTCGGTAATTGCGCTAGCAGCAAAACTTGCTTCTGTGGATGGCGAGATGAACGCAACCGAAATTAATCACTTCATGCAGCTCTTCCGCTTGCCCGCGCATGATCGGGGTGAAATACCTAAACTCATGCGTGATGCAGCAAAAGATAACATTGATTTTCAGCATTACGCGGCACGTATAAACACATTTTACCCAAGAGATGTATTGCGCCGGGAACGTTTGGTAGATCGCTTCTTGAAGCTTGGCCTTGCCGATGGTCCGCTGACCTTGGATGAGATAGTGTTTATTCGACGCGTACATTCGATATTCGGTTTGAGCCAGGAAAATTTTTACATACGTGTGCGCGATTTAATTTTACCCAAGCCCGGTTTAAATCCGTATCAGATTCTGGGTGTGAAAAAGAATGTGAGTGATGTGAATCTCAAAAAAGCGTACCGTCAGGCGGTGCAGATTTACCATCCGGATAAAGTGGCGCGTTTGAAATCGATGCCCAATTTGCGCCAGATTTTTAACGAACGTTTCCGGCAAGTGCAGCAAGCCTATGAAACCATTCGTGCCAAGCGGGATTTTGTTTCTTAAGCATGAAATTCATTACGCACGCATCGCCCAATTTTGATGAGCGCCCTCAAACGGCAAACATCGATATGTTGGTGTTGCATTACACGGGCATGCCCAGTGCATCGGGTGCTTTGGCGCGTTTAGTAGAAAAGGAAGCAAAAGTAAGCGCACATTATTTGGTGGATGAAAATGGAGATGTATTTCATCTGGTAGAAGAAACCAAGCGCGCGTGGCATGCGGGCAAAAGTTCGTGGCGCGGGCGCGAATCACTTAATGATTATTCCGTCGGTATCGAAATTGTGAATCCGGGTCATGAATTTGGTTACTGTCCTTTTCCTGCCAAGCAGATCAAGGCCGTGGTGGAATTGTCGAAATCCATTGTGAAGCGCCACGCTATTCCGCCCATCCATGTGGTCGCACATAGCGACATTGCGCCTAGCCGTAAGGAAGACCCGGGCGAACTTTTCCCGTTTGCGACATTAGCGAAAGCGGGGATTGGTATTTGGCCGACCATCGATGCGCCTAAAGCAAATAATGTAGAAGTGCGGCCAGGAGAAAGCGGCCCGCATGTAAAAAGCCTGCAAACGCAACTTAATGATTTCGGTTATAGCATAAAGACCTCGGGCGTATGGGATTTAGCAACGCATTATGCTGTCGTTGCTTTCCAACGTCGTTTCACTCCTGCTTGTCTGGATGGCATCTGGCGCACACAACATGACGCCTACCTGGACGACATGTTAAAACAGACTCGCGCCTCCTAAAGCCACTACCTAAATTTTTCTTGCTATTCCTTGCAGAAAACGTAAGAAAGCGAGAGAAAGAAGGGGCTTTATGCACAAATCTAATATGAAAGATTATCTTTTTACTTCCGAATCCGTTTCCGAGGGACATCCCGATAAAATCTGCGATCAGATTTCGGATGCGATTGTAGATGCGTTTTTGGCGCAGGATCCTTATTCACGTTTAGCGGTGGAGTGTTTAGCAACCACGAATCGTATTGTGGTGGCGGGCGAGTTCCGCAGTAAGGCGAGTCTCACCGAAGGTAAAATTATGGATATCACCCGCGATGTGGTGAAACATATTGGGTATGAGCAAGGCGGCTTCCATTGGCAGCATGCGGATATCGAAATTTTGCTGCACGGTCAGTCAGCGGACATAGCGATGGGTGTTGATGCGGGCGAAAATAAAGATGAAGGTGCGGGCGACCAAGGGATTATGTTTGGTTACGCGTGCAAGGAAACGGAAGATTTAATGCCGGCGCCGATTTATTACGCGCACCGCATTCTGGAATCGCTTTCACAAAGCTGGCGCTCGAAGAAAAATAATCTGGGCCCTGATGCGAAAAGTCAGGTGACACTGGAATATCGTGATGGCAAGCCGGTGGGCGCACATACCGTTTTGGTATCGTGCCAGCACCCGGAAGAAATGAAGCAAAAAGAAATTCGTGATATTATTCGCGAACATGTAGAGAAAGCGCTGCCAAAAGGCTGGATGCCTTCGGAAGATCGTCTTTTCACCAACCCAACAGGCCGTTTCGTTATCGGTGGTCCCGATGGTGATACGGGTCTTACAGGCCGTAAAATAATTGTGGATACTTACGGTGGTGCAGCCCCCCATGGCGGTGGCGCATTCTCGGGTAAGGACCCAACGAAAGTGGATCGCTCAGCGGCATATGCGGCACGCTATCTTGCGAAGAACGTTGTCGCAGCGGGTCTTGCCGAGCGTTGCACGATTCAGCTCGCCTATGCGATTGGTATTGCCGATCCGCTGGCTGTGTATGTGAATACGCATGGCACGGGTCTGATGGACGAAAAAGCTATCAGCGAGCGTCTGCAGGATTTGGTGAAACTTTCGCCGCGCGGCATCCGTGAGCACCTCAAGCTTAACAAACCGATTTACCAGCGCACGGCGGCCTACGGGCATTTTGGCCGCAAGCCGGATAAAGACGGTGGCTTCTCGTGGGAAAAAACGGATCTCGTTGAGAAACTTGCTGCCTAATACTTCCAAAACGTCACGTACGCACCATCTGCGCAGCTTCGGCCGCGTACGCGGCCGTGTGCTGAAACCGGCACGTAAGCAGCGCATGGATGATTTGCTGCCGAAGCTTGCATTGCCGGAAGGCAAAATTTTTCCTGCAGAAATTTTTGCTGGCAAAAGTTTTTTTGAGTTGGAAATTGGTTTTGGTAGCGGTGAGCGGTTACTTGCGATGACGGAGCGGCAGCCGGATCGGGGTTTTATCGGTTGCGAAGTCTATGTAAATGGCATCAGTAATTTTCTCAAAGAAATTGAGGATAAGAAACTTAACAACCTACGTCTTTTTACGCAGGATGTACGCCTGCTTTTAGAGCGCATCGAGCCAGAAACGCTGGATCAGGTAACTATACTTTTTCCTGACCCATGGCCAAAAACAAGGCACCACAAACGCCGTTTAATACAACAGGAAATGCTTGCCGCGATTACCCGGGTGCTAAAACCCGGGGGCAGGCTCTTTTTAGCCAGTGACCATGCAGATTATACGGGTTGGATTATTGCGCATTTAACCAACTGTAAAACAATAAAAATTCTATTCGAAACGGCGCAAGATTGGCGTTTGCCTCCCGCGGATTATGTGACCACTCGCTATGCCGAAAAATCCATGCCTTATGGGGCGCAAATTACCTATATTCATGCACAGAAACTGCTTTGTCGCGCCCCCTGATTATGGCATTATTAACGGGGAAGGTGAGGAATATATGAATTTACAGAAATCGCGCGGCTTTACGCTGGTGGAGCTTTCTATTGTCATTCTTATAATTGGTTTGCTGGCGGCGGGTATTTTAGCAGGCCAAAGCCTGATTGAAGCAGGGAAAACCCGGGCGGTTATTACCGAAATTGAAGCGCATTTTGAGTCCGTAAAGATTTTCCGCGAGAAATATTTCGATTGGCCGGGCGATATCACCAACGCGACGGATCTTTTCCCTACAGATGCCGTGGTTGCCAACGGGAATGGTAATGAGCGCGTGGAATGGGACAGTGATGCTGCCACCACAGATGCGCAAGAAGGGTCACAAGCCTGGTATCATCTTCAAGTAGCCCAAATGTTACAGACCGGTGGTCTGACGGGTGTTGGCGGGGTTGCGGTTGTAGGCCGTAACGTGCCTGGCTCCAAAATTCCTTCTGCTGGTTACTTTTTGGATTACGATACAACGCTCATGCAAAACTATCTCGGCTTTGGTTCTGGCGATGGCGGTGGTGTCAGCGGCGACCCGGATGATAGCCGTGCAGAAGAGGTAGCCAGTGGTGCTGGCCCAAATGACCAGGGTATTATCACACCGAAAATGGCCTATGAAATTGATAATAAAGTAGACGATGGTATTCCGAATTTTGGCAAAGTACGCGGTTCAAAAGGTAGCGACCCGAACGGCATTTATACCTCAGATAATTGCCGCCGCACGGGTGATACCGCTTCTCCGTTGCAATATGATACCGAGAATTCGAACCCGAGCTGTATTTTACGCTTTCTGATGGATTAATCACGGTTGCGAATTTTAATGGTAAGAACTGTTGCGGCTAGCACGAGCGTGAGTGCATTGGCCAGGATGATAGCCCACTTGCCGAGGTAAAGGCCGTAAAGCAGCCAACAGAAAACGCCCAGCGAGAAAATGCCATACATGGTTAGCGAAATTGCGCGGGTATCCTGAGTTTTTAATACCCTATAAACCTGAGGTATAAACGCGAGGGTTGTAAGGGTGGCCGCTATATAACCGAGAATTTCACCATAAAACTGCATAGCGAAACTATAAACCAAGTGGCATAAGCGCTCCATGAAAAAGCGCTAGCGCTTCTAGGCCTCATCTGCTAGAAGCGTGGCCCGCAAGCGGCTATTTTGCCGCCTATGTGCACCCGTAGCTCAGCTGGATAGAGCGTCTGACTACGGATCAGAAGGCCAGGAGTTCGAATCTCTTCGGGTGCACCATTTTAATCAAGGCTATGTCTTGATTAAAATGTGCATTTGTTTGAGTGAGAAATCCTTAAGTTCGACAAAACGCACCGCGTTTTGGACGGCGAAGCCGCCCGCGGGGTGAGGAATCGCATGCAGCGATTCCGAATCAATCTCTTCGGGTGCACCATTTTAATCGGGCGATATTTACCCAAAAACTTTGGTCTGCTTCGGCCGCACAAAAAGTGTCTGGCCGCGTTTTATTTTGAGCAGATCGACAACGCTCTTCGGCGTTTCCACCTGCAGCAGCATGCCGTTATTACGCTCGAGCTCAATCTTCACCAGCGGTCCGGCCGGATTGATATACACTACTTTGGCGGTGATATATTCATTATCGTCTGGTTTTGTAGTGATATACATTTCATGCGGCCGCGCGAAAAGCTGCACAGGATGGCCCTCGCCGGGGCGGCGCACGACCTTCTGTTTTTTCGTGGGTATATAAGTAGAAGTTTTTTGGGGTAATAAACCCGGGACAACCTTATTCACCAGGTTGGTAATCTCGGGGTAGAAGTTAAACAGGCCGGAGGCTTTTGGCGCGGTGACCGGAATATCCGGCGTTTCCACCAAATCCGTTTCCGCGAGATGCACATTGCCTTCTTTATCTTTCCAGCCATCAAACTGGTTATAATTGCCGAGGAAGTCATACACAAAGCTGCTTGCCGGATGGTGATATACTTCTTCCGGCGCGCCAACTTGCTCGATATGCCCGCTCTTCATCACCACGACGCGGTCGGCCACTTCCATCGCTTCTTCCTGATCGTGCGTCACGAAAATGGTCGTGATATGCATTTCGTCGTGCAAACGGCGCAACCAGCGGCGCAGTTCTTTCCGCACTTTGGCATCGAGCGCGCCGAACGGTTCATCCAGCAGCAATACTTTCGGCTGCACGGCAAGCGCGCGCGCGAGGGCCACGCGCTGGCGCTGACCGCCGGAAAGCTGGTGCGGGTAACGCGATTCAAACGCGCCAAGCTGCACAAGGCGCAACAGCTCACGCACTTTATGCTCTATCTGGAAATTCGGTAGGCGCGTTTTCTTGGGCCGTACGCGGAGGCCGAACGCCACATTTTCAAACACCGTCATATGTTTAAAAAGCGCATAATGCTGAAATACAAAACCGATGTGGCGTTCCTGTATATCCTTATCGAGCGCTTCTTTACCGTCGAGCAATACTGTGCCGTTATCGGCAAGCTCCAGCCCTGCGATAATACGCAGCAGCGTCGTTTTACCGGAACCGGAAGGGCCAAGCAGCGCAATCAGCTCACCGGATTTTACATCCAGATTCACGTTATCCAACGCGACGAAATCTTTAAATTTCTTGTTGATGTTTTTAACCTGAATACCCATGAAAACTCCTAATGGCCCTTACTCATTTTGCTATAGCGATGCTCAAGCGCCGCTTTCAGCATGAGCGTAAGCAGCGCAAGCAGCGTGAGAATCGACGCCACGGCAAATGCCGCGACGAAATTATATTCATTGTAAAGAATTTCAACATGCAACGGGATGGTGTTGGTCTCGCCCTTAATATGGCCTGATACGACCGATACTGCCCCGAATTCACCCATCGCACGGGCGTTACATAGCAGCACGCCGTAAAGCAAACCCCATTTGATATTCGGTAATGTAACGCGCCAGAATGTTTGCCAGCCGGTTGCGCCGAGCAGAATCGCCGCTTCTTCTTCTTCCGTGCCTTGTTCCTGCATCAGAGGAATAAGCTCACGCGCCACAAAAGGAAAAGTTACAAAAACAGTGGCCAGCACGAGGCCGGGTACAGCAAAAATAACTTGTATATCGTTTTCGATCAGCCACTGGCCTAGAACGGAATGTGCGCCAAATAGCAGCACGTAAATCAAACCGGAAATCACCGGTGAAACAGAAAAAGGTAAATCGATAAACGTGATGAGCAAATGCTTACCAACGAAATCAAACTTTGCAATCGCCCAACTTGCTACAACACCAAACACAAGATTAAGTGGGACAGCTATCGCCACCACCATCAAAGTAAGCTTAATGGCAGATAGCGCATAAGGCTCCGCTAAACTTGAGAGGTAAGCTTCCGCGCCTTTGCGTAAAGCTTCTTGAAATACAGCAATGACAGGTAGCAATATTAAAATACCCATGAAAGCTGTCGCTGAAAGGATAAGCAGCAAACGAACCCATATCGATTCCCGAATCGCTGAAGAGTTCGCCATATTACTTCTCCAACCTATTTCGGTTCCATTTTTGCAGCATGTTAATAACCAGCAGCATCAGGAAAGAAGCAAGCAGCATCACCACCGCAATCGCACTCGCACCCGCATAATCATATTGCTCAAGTTTGATAATAATAATGAGAGGTACGATTTCAGAAACACCGGGAAGATTTCCAGCGATAAAAATTACAGAACCGTATTCGCCGAGCGCCCGCGCAAACGCCATTGCAAATCCTGTTAGAAGCGCCGGCGTAATATAAGGAAGGATAACCTTATAAAAAGTTTGCCAGCGTGTGGCGCCTAAACACAAAGCCGCTTCCTCAATTTCTTTATCTAAATCCTGCAAAACGGGCTGAACGGTTCGCACCACAAACGGCAGACCAATAAAAATAAGTGCAATCGTAATACCGATAGGTGTGAATGCAATTTGAATACCCAGCGGCTCAAACCATTGGCCAATCCAACCTTGTGGCGCGTAAAGGGCGGTAAGTGCAATGCCCGCTACCGCCGTTGGCAATGCAAAGGGTAAATCCACCAAGGCATCAAGCAAACGTTTACCAGGAAATTGATAACGCACCAAAACCCACGCCACAATGAGTCCAAAAAAAACATTAATAATGCTCGCGATAAAGGAAGCCACAAAGGTTATTTTATAAGCGTGCATCACACGCGAAGAAGTGGTGGCATCAATAAATTCTTCGACGCTGAGGCCAGATGCTTTGAAAAACAAACCTGCAAGCGGTATCAGAACGACAAGCGACAAATAAGCCAGTGTCAGGCCGAGCGTGAGTCCAAAACCTGGAATCACACTTGGTTCCTTAAAACGAGGGGTATAACGCGCGAGGGTTAACATGACACTGGCTTAAAGCTTATTTTAATGATTGGGAAGTTACTTCTTGTAAATTTCGTCGAAGACGCCGTCATCATCAAAATGTTTCTTTTGTGCGGCTTTCCAGCCACCAAAATCTTCAATAGTAAAAAGCTTTAGTTCAGGGAAAGTGCTTTTATATTTTGCCGCCACTTGCGCATCGCCTGGGCGGTAAAAATGCTTCGCAATAACTTCTTGAGCTTCTAGTGAATACAGATGTTCAAGATAAGCGTTAGCAACTTCCGTCGTGCCTTTGCGGTCTGTGTTACGTTCAACAACGGCAACAGGTGGTTCCGCCAAAATGCTGAGCGAAGGGACAACGATTTCAAATTTATCTTTGCCAAGTTCGTTGATCGCGAGGAATGCTTCGTTTTCCCACGCAAGTAGCACATCGCCGATGCCACGCTGCACGAAAGTGGTTGTTGAACCACGTGCACCCGTATCCAGAACAGGAACGTTCTGGAAGAGTTTCCGGATGAAATCTTTCGCCGCCGTTTCATCATTGTTGTTATGCTCGAGCGCATAGCCCCATGCCGCTAGATAATTCCAGCGCGCACCGCCCGAAGTTTTCGGGTTCGGCGTGATTACCTTCACATCATGGCGCACCAAATCATTCCAATCTTTGATGTTTTTCGGGTTTCCCTTTTTCACCAGAAACACAATCGTCGATGTATAAGGCGAGCTGTTATTGGGCAGTTTTTTCTGCCAACCCGGCGCGAGCAATTTTGCTTTATCGCTAATGATATCGATGTCGTATGCGAGCGCGAGTGTCACCACATCCGCGCCGAGTCCGTCGATCACACCACGCGCCTGTTTGCCGGAACCGCCATGCGATTGCTTGATGGTCACAGTATCGCCGGTTTTTTCCTGCCAGTACTGCGCGAAGATTTTATTGTAATCTTCATAAAGCTCACGCGTTGGATCATAGGATACGTTGAGCAGTTCGATATCTTTTGCCGAAGCGCTGCTGAGGGCCAAAAAGCCCGCCAGCACAAGAGTGGATAGTTTTTTAAAGTTCATGATTATCTCCTTTAAAATAATTGGGTTAAAAACGATATTGGACGCGGCTTAAAAGGGCCTGTTCGTCAGGTCTGTCGGCTCCGCTTGCGGCACCACCTTCAAAGGAAGTGTGTTCGTAATCGAGCCATAATTTAACGTTCTCAGTGAGATACCAGTTTGCACCAACACCAAGCGTTTGCGCTTCACTTGCCGAAGAGCTTAAACTTGCGAAAATCGGGAAAGCATCTTCATCGATATTCGTTTCGCCGACGCGCGCTACAAGTTCAAGCGCACCCCATCCATCCTTCTCCGGATTGAACGGATTTTTCGGTTTCACGCCGCCTTTATAATTGACGTCTTCACCGGTAAGCACATAGGAACCAGCGACTTGCCACGCAGTATGTTGGAGCGTGTCATGTGCTGCACCGCGCGAAACTTCCTGCGAGGTGATAGCGTATTCTGCGAGCACGCCGTAATTATTATAATACCAATACCCTTGCGGTTGCAGGCGCCAATGCGTGCCGCTGGCATACGTCGTATCGCCCGCTGCAGTGCCGGTGCGATATTTAAAATAAGCCTGTTGGCCCGGCGTGCGGTAATCGCCGAGAATAGTTTTGGAAGGTGTACCCTCACGATCACCAATACTACCGCCGATACCAATACCTAGGCCTTGTAACGCCAGCGTATCGGAGTTGCGGAATGGATGCGCGAATACGCGACCGACAAAATCTTTTTTATCATCGTCATCGCTATCACTATTGCCGAGATCCGCGTTGCCGTTAAACACACCGAGCTGATATTCCAATGTTTCTGGAATGAGTTCGCCGTATAGCATCACGCCGAGATCGCGTGCAGGTGCTAAATTATTCGGATGGCCGCGCTCAATGAAGAATATATCCGATGCAGATTGTAGGCGTTCTAAACTGATTGGTGGTTTAAATTTACCAACGCGTACTTTGATGGCATCATCGAACGCATAATCCGCATGCGCATCGAAAATTCGTGTGGAGCTGCCAGCAAAATCCGGCATTAGGCGGAAGGAAGCATCACCGGCTTTCAGTTCAAGAGTAGGGCGAAGACGGCGCGCGAGAATATCGTCTTTTCCAGTGCCCGCTTCATCATCAAAAAAGTGACGGCCATCGATTTGAAAATAGCCTTTGAGTGCGAGTTGGTAATAATTATCCGGCGAGGCGATTTTGAGTCCGCTCTTGCCGATTTCAACATTGGCGGATTTCTCTGATTTCTTTTCGACGACTTCTTTTTCTACTTCTTGCTGACGTTTGAGCAGTTGGATTTCTTCTTCTAGCCGTTGGATGCGGGCATTAACACTTTCGTCCTGCGCATAGGCGGGATGGAAGGCAAGCAGGCTTACGCTGAGTGCGGTTGCTGCGAGTAATTTTTTGGTCATAAAGTAACTCCTTGCATAATCGTTTAAGCCGCCAGCTTTCTGGTAGGCGTGTATGTTACAGTTGGCGTTTGCCGTCAAAGCGCGTCTTTTCGCTTTTTTCGACCTGCACAACTTTGGAATCGTGAATAAGCACTTCCACGGCTCCGTATTTGATTTGCTGAATGGCCTCGAGAATAATTTTCTCAACGGGATTCAGCGGGTGATACACGTCTGTCATCAGCATGTCCTTTCCGGCGAAAAATGGCACAGCTCACCCGTTTCCGGTTTCGCCTACCAAAACCGGGTGATTGTTAAAAATCGTAAAATTATCTCAGCACATCGTTGCGTCACCCGTCGCCAATTGCTGAATGGATTTACTATCCAGCACGCTGGCAATCGCGTTACGCACCTCAATCATCGTAAGACGAATCTGACACGCATCTTCGTCCACACAATCGTCACATTTCTGATAAGCGGTCAGGCTGGCGCAGCGAATCGGGGCGAGCGGCCCATCGATCATGCGCACCAGATTACCCACCATAATTTCGGAAGAAGGTTTGGCCAGGAAGTAACCGCCGAAAATGCCACGCTTACTATCCACCAGACTATGGTGTTTCAGTTCCAGCAAAATAGCTTCCAGGAATTTTTGCGGCACATCCGCTTCCTGAGCAATGAATTTACTTTGCAGCATCTTCTTTTCGTTTTTCGCCATCACCATCAATGCCCTGATTGCGTATTTTGCTTTCATCGAGAGCATAAAACAGTGAACACGATCCCTTCGTTGGGTTAAAGTATATTCAACTAATAGGGATTATACCCTATAATGTCAATAGAGTATGTAGAGTTATATTAACGAACTGATATTATTGGATATTTCCGTGATAAAAGTACCAGCCAAGCCCGACTGTAAATAAAAAATTTCCATAAATCGCATGTTCAATGGTCACAAGAGCCAGCGAACGGGTTTTTGCATAGGTTTGCGCAAAGAAAATCCCACCGACTGCACTGAAACTGATCGCAATCCAGTTATCAAAAACCGCATGCGCGAGCCCAAAACACACCCCATTCAGCAGTAAAAACGCCTGTGTACCAAAGTATTTTTCATAACGGTGGAAGAAAAACAGGCGGTAAATAATTTCCTGCGGCAATGCCGAAAGCAATGGGTATAAAAACATTACAAGTACCCACAAACCAGGCTTTTCACGCGGAAAACTGAATAATTTTTCTGGATTGTAAAGGAAAAGAAAAAGAACAAGCAGCGGCGCAACCAGCACAAAACGCTGCAAAATAGGCCGCATATTTTTCCAGTTGCAGGCGGAAAGATTCAAAATCTCGGTTTTATTGCCGTCAGAGCGGGCATACACAAACAGGCATGCTATCATTAAAACCCATAAAAAAAGGAAAATCCCACCCGTCGCAACGCCTAAATACCAAAGCGCCATGGGCAAAAATACAAAAATAGAAAAACACTCAAGCAGGCGAAAAAATTTTGCAGAGGGCATAAAGACTTCAGAATAAGTTGATTTAACCTAGAAAGCGTAAAGGCCAAATTATCATAAGTATATTGTTTTTATGAGCCCGCCTTGCTAATGTCGCCCGCTGAAATTGTTAAAACATGTTAAAAACTTCTAAATTACCCTCTTGGGTGCAGCATTTTTTGAATCCAGAAGCGGCGATTCGCGATACGCGTTTGCCGCTCGCGAAAGTTATTGTCGCGATTGGTATTCTCATTCTCATCCTTAACTGTGTTGTTATTTTGGTGCGCGCTTCGGCATCGCATACAGAGGTATTGGATGACGGCGTGTACGAATCGGAACGTTTGGTAAAAGTTTTTGCGGATCACACGGAGCTTACCTTTCTTGCCGTGGATTTAACGCTGCGTCGCGCGATTGAGCGTAATTATTTTAATCTTCTCTTCGGCAAGAATCTCGATGAGGACATGCAGCATAATTTCCAGCAATGGGTAAATGATACGCCGCAAATTGCGGGCATGGTGATGACCGATGAAAAAGGCGACATCAAAGTTGTCGCTCGCAAAAAAGAATATGCTAATTGGATGCGCGGCCAAACAAATCTTGCCAACGAAAATTTCTTCAGCGCGCATGCTGATGACGCCGCACCGGAATTTACTTTTGCAGAACCAACGGATTCTAGCGAAGACGATTTGATTATCATTAGCCGACGCTTAAATCAGATTAATGGCCAGTTTGGCGGCATCGTTATGGCGGCAGTTTCGAGCCAATATCTCGTAAACTTTTTTGAGTCCGTTACAAAAGACACCAAAACAAAAATGGCTATACTTTACGATGCGGATAAACCGCTTCTCAGTCAGATTGCTGCCGGCGAAGAACGCGAAATGCTGAAAAAAGAAGTGTCGGATTACGTAAGTTCCCTGCCAGCAGATCAAGATAGTGAAAACCACGGCATCATGTCTCGCGTCGCAAGCCCCATTCTCTCTTCTGTCATTGAGGATAGTTTTGATGGCGAGACGCGTGTCATTGTGCAGCAGAAAATCCCCAACTTAAATATCATCGTGGCTGTCGTTACATATGGTGATGATATTTTCCGTGAATGGCGCTCCGAGCGCATGCAGGATATTATTTTCTTCACGATATTCATGTTGTTCGTGTTTATCATCATGGCATTCACCCTGCTGCTACTAAGACAAATGCGCATGGTGCAAAAATCGGAAGAAGCGGCAGTGCTCGCCAACCAGGCGAAATCAGA
>CAYPXJ010000006.1:34614-46865 GCA_964414595.1 uncultured Rickettsiales bacterium | reverse complement strand
ATGAGCTGCGCACGCCGCTTAACGCGATTATCGGTTTTTCGGAAATGCTCGATAGCGGCTATTTCGGCAATTTAAATGCAAAACAAAAAGAGCGCATTCACGATATTAATTTGTGCGGCACGCATTTGCTTGAACTCATCAATGATATTCTGGAATTCTCAAAAGGTGAAGCAGGCAAACTCGAACTGCGTGAAGATAAAATTTCGATTCCCGCTCTGGTGCAGGAAGCGGCGCGCTTCTTTGCCGAGCGTGCGAAACTGCAAGGCATCGATATGATTGAAGATGTACAGGCTGGTTTGCCGCGTTATCTGGGCGACCAACGCAAAGTAAAACAGATTCTTCTGAATCTACTTTCCAACGCGCTGAAATTTTCTGCCAAGGGCGATTCGATTACGATTCGTGCCAAACGCGATGACGATCAGAATTTGCTTCTAATCGTGGAAGATACGGGCATCGGCATGGCGCCGGAAGATATTCCGAAAGCGCTTTCCGTATTCGGCCAAGTGCATAAAGAGCAGGGCTATGAAGGCACAGGTCTCGGCCTGCCGCTTTGTAAAGTATTTACCGAACTGCACGGCGGCAAACTCAAGATTGAAAGCCAACGCGATATTGGTACGCGCGTAACGGTGATGCTGCCGGCAAGCCGGGCTGTCGAATAAATTAGTATGCAGGCACTGACTATCATTCTCGCTCAGCCGCGCGGGTTCTGCGCTGGCGTTGACAGGGCGATTGAGATCGTCGAAAAAGCACTCACGCTTTATGGCGCGCCGGTCTATGTGCGCCACGAAATTGTGCACAACGCCTATGTGGTAAACGATCTCAAATCCAAAGGCGCTGTGTTTGTAAAAGAAGTGGCGGATGTGCCCGATGGCGGCATTTGTATTTTCAGCGCGCACGGCGTTTCAGAAAAAGTCGAAGATTCTGCGCGGCTACGCGAATTGCCGGTGATTGACGCAACCTGCCCGCTCGTTACCAAAGTCCATTACGAAGCGCAGCGTTATGAAAAACACGGCCATGAAATTATTCTCATCGGCCATGAAGGCCATCCGGAAGTGGAAGGTACGGCAGGCCGCGTGAAGCAGGGCGTACATCTGGTGGAGACGGCGGCGGATGTTGCGAAATTACAGGTAAAAGACGAAACGAAACTTGCGTATGTCACGCAAACGACGCTCTCGGTGGATGATACGCGCGAAATTATCACCGCACTCAAAGCGCGCTTTCCACAGATTCAAGGGCCGGAGCTCAAAGATATTTGTTACGCCACGCAGAATCGCCAAAACGCGGTGCGAAAACTCGCAGAAGTGTCGCAAGTTATTTTGGTAGTTGGTGCGCCGAATAGTTCAAATTCAAACCGCCTCCGCGATTTGGCGGAAGAAGTTGGCGCGAGCGCTTATTTGATTCAGCGCGCGGAAGATATTCAGCCCGAATGGTTAAAAAATGCCCAAACGGTCGGCATTACGGCAGGTGCTTCCGCGCCGGAAATTTTAGTCCGGGAAGTTATTGATTGGCTTGGTGCACGATTTGCTACAAGCGTTAAAACGCTTGAGGGCATTAACGAAACGGTGGAATTTAAATTGCCACCGGAAGTCCGTACACCGATACTAAGGTCAGGTACATAAATGAAAAACCCTGGTTTTTTGGACATCGCGCGGGAATTGCTGGATACATTTGAGCGAGCAAAGTGGCGCGAAATAAGTAACGAAGAAGCGGCCGACGCATTGCTGGATCCACAAAAAATTCCGGCATCAGGAGAATATACTGCGGACAGGGCTAATGCAGAACAAGCGTTGGAAGAAATCGCGGAGGAATTTTCCCAAAGAAATTATCACCCCGCACGCAAAGCGATAAAGATTAGTAGTGAGATAAAACCAGAGCTTCTTGCAGAAGTTATGGGATTTATTGAAAATGTTACACGCCGCTTGGTTAAAGAAACCGGAGAGGAAGCTTACGCACCTTTCAGTTTTATTTTTTCTGAAGGGCAGGATCGTATTTTGCTCATGGCCCTTTTTCCTGAACGTATAAATTTTATCTCTATCAAAAGGGAATTGGAACGCGTGGTAGAGCAGGAAAAAAAGAAATGGAGAAAAGTTTCTGATCACTATGAGCGTCCCTATGTAGAAGGGCAGGATCAGCGCGGGTTTGAGCTGGATCATTACCGCACCATTGCTGAACTCTATAGTCGCGATCACGATGCGATATGGAGGATAAGACGCGGCGACAATGATTACCTGTGCATGAAGCAGGAAGTTGCCGAGCAGTATTTCCAGCATGAACTGGGCATCTCCCGCGGAACCGATCGGCCGCGTAGTTAAGAAATTTGATTTTTATTTCTTTTTCCTCAGCGCTGCGATACACATAAGACGGTTAACCTTCAGGAGGAAATACATGCCTAAACGCGCGAAAATCGCACTCGTCGGTGCGGGTAATATTGGTGGAACACTGGCTCATCTCGTGGGCCTCAAGGAACTCGGCGATGTCGTGCTTTTTGATATTAACGATGGTCTGCCCAAAGGCAAAGGCCTCGATATCGCGCAAAGCGCGCCGGTAGATGGTTTTGATTCCAATTTCAAAGGCACGAGCGATTATAAAGATATTAAAGGCGCTGATGTGGTGATTGTAACAGCCGGTGTGCCGCGCAAGCCCGGCATGAGCCGTGATGATCTTTTGAACATCAATACGGACATCATCAAAAAAGTAGGCGAAGGCATTAAGAAACACGCGCCTGACGCATTTGTTATCGTGATCACCAACCCGCTCGACGCGATGGTGGCGGTGATGCAAAAAGTTTCCGGCATTAAACCGGAAAAAGTCGTCGGCATGGCGGGCGTTCTGGATTCGGCGCGCTTCCGTCATTTCCTCGCCGAGGAATTCGGCGTATCGGTGGAAGACGTCACCGCATTCGTACTCGGCGGCCATGGCGATACGATGGTGCCGCTGGTGCGTTATTCCACGGTTGCGGGCATTCCGGTTCCCGATCTCATCAAAATGGGTTGGAGCACGAAAGCGCGCATCGATAAAATCGTGCAGCGTACGCGCGATGGCGGTGCGGAAATCGTTGGCCTGCTCAAAACCGGCTCAGCATTTTATGCGCCGGCATCTTCGGCAATCGCGATGGCGGAATCCTATTTACGCGATAAAAAACGCGTGCTGCCTTGCGCGGCCTATCTGGACGGCGAATACGGCCAGAAAAATCTTTACGTCGGCGTGCCGGTGGTAATTGGTGGCAAGGGCGTGGAGAAAATCGTTGAGATTAAGCTGGATGCAAAAGAGAAGAAAATGTTCCAGAACTCGGTCGACGCCGTAAAAGGCTTGATGAAGGCGATTAAGCTTTAGCGTATGCGGCGTTCATCGCGCCGTTTAACTCGCGCGCTTCATGTAATGAGCCGGAGAAATAGCGAACAATATCAATCGCAGGTTTTGCCGCGCGTTTGAGCATATTGCCCATTCCTTCCGAACCATAATAGAGGAACACCAGCGGTGCCCAGGCAACGGCGGTAGGGCTTAACGCGGTCATTGAAGCAACGAAAATACTCGCCGGTACTAAACCCCGCACGGCGTAATGCGCGAAGTAGGAAAGTGGATTTTTGAAATGGATATTATCGCTTTCGTAATCAAGATAGGTTTCAACACCCATGCGACGCAGTGTTTTTCCAACAATCGCATTTGCCATCGCACCACCGACAGTGCTTGCCAGAATCGCCATGGTTGTTGCACTTGTCGGCCATACGAATTTTCCGATACCGCCCGTTAAAATCTCACTTCGGTGTTCGTAAAGCCCGTGCGCATAAGTCATGACGCCGATATCGAGCGCGCGCTCGGCTATCCAACCGACCCAGGTGCTTTTGCTTCTGCTCACGCCATTCGTTGTCATAAGAATGATACCTCTACTGTGAATGTAGCAGGCAATTGTTACAATTTTGTTACAATTTTAGATAATTTTAACAGATAAAATCTTTGTAAAATCAGGCCCTTAGCGCCATATAAAGAACGTCCTGTCTAGCATAAGCGACATCCCGGATGCTGCGAAGACTATTCAATATCTGCACATGCTCCGTCAACGGCTCCCCCTTTTTGGTACGCATTTTGGGCTGAATAAAATCGCGTATCGTATCCGCAACCAGGTTAACGCCCACAAATCCTGGCGTGAGAAAGAGGGTTTGTTCTAGCGCGCGGCCTAAAACCTGAGTTTGAAATACGTTAAACGCTACAGAAGGAAGAATAGAGGTCCAGGCCGTGTTATTGATACGCTTACCCCAATAAACGGGGTTTAATACGTTGGCTTTAAGATGATCTTTGCGCTCTTCAAAAAGCACGGGATTCAGCACATCTGCCGCCGCGTGGTTCAAAATATTTCCAATATGGGGAACCACGGCGACCGTGGCCATGGTTGCCAAGGTAAAGGGCGAAAGCGTACCCAAGGTTACCGCGCCGATACCGCTATAAAGCGCCGTCGTCGCAAAAGCTGAGATGGGAACACCCAGTGTGAATTTAATAGCAATATCCTTTAACCGGTCTTTCTCCCAGTTTTTGAGGCCTTGCACGTTTTGTTTTACTAGCGAAACTTCGTCCATGAGAGGGATGGTAACAGAGAAATGTGACGGATTCGTGACAGTTGAAAAATGGATGCGGTCGCCGCACCCATTTTCCATTGCGTATCAAGCTGCTGTGGTATAAAAATCGACTTTCCCGCCTACTCTTGAGGAGTTCTTTACATGAATATTCATGAATACCAAGCCAAACAGCTTTTGAAAAAATTCGGCGTGCCCGTTCCGCAAGGCGCCCAGGCATTCACGGTGGCTGAAGCCGTGCGCGCGGCACAAACCCTGCCCGGGCCTATTTATGTGGTGAAGGCGCAAATTCACGCCGGTGGCCGCGGTAAAGCGGGCGGCGTCAAAGTCGTAAAATCCGTAGAGGATGTGGAAAGAGAAGCTAAAAATATTCTCGGTATGAAACTGGTGACGCACCAAACCGGCCCGGAAGGCCGCATTGTGCGCCGTCTCTATGTGGAGCAAGGTTCAGATATCGCCAAGGAATATTACTTGAGCGTGATTATTGACCGGCTGACCTCGCGTGTAACGTTCGTTGCTTCTACCGAAGGCGGCATGGATATTGAAGAAGTCGCCCATAATCACCCGGAAAAAATCATCACCGTCGCTATTGACCCGGCGGCGGGTTTGCAAGCCTATCATACACGCAAACTGGCGTTTGGCTTAGAGCTTCAAGGTGACCAGATTAAGCATTTCGGCCTGTTTGTGGCGAAGCTTTACAAAGCATTTATTGAAATGGACGCCAGCCAGCTCGAAATCAATCCGCTCGTTTTCACAAAACAAGGCGAATTCATTGCGCTGGATGCAAAAGCTAATTTCGACGGTAACGCACTCTATCGCCATCCCGATATTATGGACTTACGCGATAAAGATGAAGAGGAGCCGCTTGAAATTCAGGCATCCGAATTCGGCCTGAACTATGTAAAAATGGATGGTAATATCGGCTGTATGGTGAATGGCGCGGGCCTTGCCATGGCGACGATGGACATCATCAAACTGTACGGTGCGGAGCCAGCCAACTTCCTTGATGTCGGCGGCGGTGCAACGAAAGAAAAAGTAACCGAGGCGTTCAAAATTATTTGCTCGGACCCGGCCGTGAAAGCAATTCTCGTGAATATCTTCGGCGGCATTATGCGCTGCGACGTGATTGCCGATGGTATTGTTGCCGCGGCGAAAGAGCTGGAACTAAAAGTGCCGCTCGTCGTACGTTTGGAGGGCACGAACGTGCAAAAAGGTAAGGATATTTTGGCAAAATCCGGCCTTGCCATTATTTCGGCCAACGATCTCGGTGACGCCGCGCAAAAAGCAGTGGAATCGCTGAAAGCAAAGGCCGCGTAGTTATTATTTAGGGAGATAGCAGTGAGCGTACTCATTAACAAAAGAACAAAAGTCATCTGCCAGGGTTTTACCGGCAAAGAAGGCACCTACCATTCCGAGCAGGCGCTTGCGTACGGCACCAAAATGGTGGGCGGCGTAACGCCGGGTAAAGGTGGCACAAAACATTTGGATTTACCGGTGTACAACACGGTGGAAGAAGCGCGCGACCGAACCGGCGCAAATGCCAGCGTGATTTATGTTCCGCCGCCGTTCGCCGCGGATGCGATTCTGGAAGCCATCGACGCGCAAATTGAACTGGTCATCTGCATCACTGAAGGTATTCCGGTGCTCGATATGGTGAAAGTGAAACGCGCACTTATTGGCTCGAAAACACGTCTCATCGGCCCAAATTGCCCGGGTGTGATTACGCCGGACGAATGCAAAATTGGCATTATGCCCGGCCATATTCATAAAAAAGGCAAAGTGGGAATCGTCTCGCGCTCCGGCACGCTGACCTACGAAGCGGTGAAACAAACCACCGACGCTGGTCTCGGCCAGACGACTTGCGTGGGTATCGGCGGCGACCCGGTGAAAGGCACAGAATTTATTGATGTACTCGAACTTTTCCTGGAGGATCCGGAAACCGAAGCCATTATTATGATTGGCGAAATCGGCGGCAGCGCAGAAGAAGAAGCAGCCGAATTCATCAAATCCAGCCGTGTGAAAAAGCCAATGGTGGGCTTTATCGCCGGCCGTACGGCGCCTCCGGGCCGCCGCATGGGCCACGCGGGCGCGATTGTCGCCGGCGGCAAGGGCGGTGCGGAAAGCAAAATCGAAGCAATGCGCTCGGCCGGTATCACCGTTTCTGACTCCCCAGCAGAACTCGGCAAAACCATGCTGCAGGTGCTGAAAGCGGCTTGATTTTGCGCTGAACCTATATAGAAAATCCGCGCCATTCTTGAGTATAACCAGGAAAACGACTATACCTAGCTATCGGAGGCCTTTATGAGCAACGCCGCAGAATTTCGTAAATCGTCTTATCTTTTTGGTGCCAACAGCACCTTCATTCAGGAGCTGTATCAAAAATACCTGCAGAACCCAAATGCGGTGAGTGCAGAGTGGCAGGCTTTTTTCAAAAGCGTCGGCGATGATTTGAAAGCGCTGCTATCGGATTTCGAAGGCGGTAGCTGGGCGAATCACCGTTCGCAGGTGGTGGGTTATACTTCGCCGGAAGATAAAAAAGCGGCAAACAATAATGTCGCAAAACCAGGTACGCAGGAAAGCGCCGGCGAAAGCGCCGCTTATGATTCCGTGCGTGCGCATCAGCTTATTCGCGCCTATCGAATTCGCGGCCATTTGCTTTCCAATCTCGATCCGCTTGGCCTTACCAAATACGAACCGCATCCCGAACTCGACCCCAGCTTCTACGGCTTCAGTGACGAAGATTATGACCGCGAAATGTATATCGGCGGTATCTTGGGTTTTGAAAATGCGACGCTGCGCGATTTGCTCGCTGCACTTCAGCAAACCTACTGCGGTACCATGGCTGTGGAGATGAATCACATCACCAATCTTGAGCAGAAAACCTGGCTGGAAGCGGAGATTGAAGAATCGCGCGGCAGTGCAAATCTGCGCGCCGATCAGAAGCTGCATATCCTCGATGACATGGTCAAAGTGGAAGGTTTCGAGCAATTTCTGCATGTGAAATTTCCGGGCACGAAACGTTTTTCGATCGAAGGTGCGGAGAGCTTGATTCCCGCGCTGGAACAGGTGCTCGATACGTCATCGCAACTCGGCGTGCGCGAGATTGTTCTCGGTATGCCGCACCGCGGTCGCTTGAACGTACTCACCGCATTCATGGGCAAACCGTACGCTGCGATGCTTTCCGAATTCCAGGGCAATCTGGCGCATCCGGAAGATTTGCGCATTTCCGGCGACGTGAAATACCACTTGGGTACATCATCCGACCGCGATCTCGGCAATGGCATTTCGGTGCATTTGTCGCTGACCGCTAACCCTTCGCATTTGGAAGCGGTGAACCCGGTTGTGGCGGGCAAAGTGCGCGCGAAACAGGATCAGCGTAAAGATACCGAACGCGCAACCGTCATGGGCATTTTGCTGCATGGTGATGCAGCCTATGCGGGCCAGGGCGTAGTGGCGGAAACGCATGCGCTCTCCGACCTCAAAGGCTATAGCACTGGTGGCACGATTCATATCGTCGTGAATAACCAGATTGGTTTTACCACCAACCCGCAAAACGCGCGTCTCTCGCCTTATTGTACGGACGTGGGTAAAATTGTTGAGGCGCCGATTTTCCACGTGAACGGTGACGACCCGGAAGCCGTCGTGCATGCTGCTCGCATCGCAGCGGAATACCGCCAGAAATTCAAGAAAGATGTGGTGATTGATATCGTTTGCTATCGCCGCCACGGCCATAACGAAGGCGACGAGCCGACGTTTACGCAGCCTTTGATGTATGAAAAAATCGGCCAACACCAAACGCCGCGCGAAGTCTATGCATCGCGCCTGATTGGCGAGGGCGTTATCAGCCAAGAAGGTTACGATCAGAAAAAACAGGATTGGCATAATTATCTCGAAAAAGAACACCAGGCCGCGCAAAATTATAAACCCAACAAAGCCGACTGGCTCGAAGGCAAATGGATGGGTTTTGAAAAACCCAAGGACGTGGTGAAGGAATCGATTGATACCAGCGTCGATATCAAAACATTGAAGCGCGTGGGTGAAGCGATTTCGCGTGTGCCGGAAAATGTGAATGTGCATACGAAAATTATTCGTCAGCTCGAAGCAAAACAGCAGATGATCAAGACCGGCGAGGGGATTGATTGGGCCACCGCCGAAGCGCTTGCGTTTGGTACGCTGCTCGATGAAGGGTATGCGGTGCGGCTTTCCGGTCAGGATAGCGCGCGCGGTACATTCTCGCAGCGCCATTCCGTGCTCAAAGATCAGGAGTCGGAGGAAAAATATATTCCGCTCAATAATATTTCGAAAAACCAGGCGCAATATGAGGTGATTAATTCGAACCTCTCCGAATTTGCGGTGCTGGGTTTTGAGTATGGGTATAGTTTGGCCGAGCCGAAAACGCTCGTGCTCTGGGAAGGCCAGTTCGGCGATTTCGTCAATGGCGCGCAGGTAATGATCGACCAGTTCATTACCTCCGGCGAGGTGAAGTGGCTGCGCATGAGTGGCCTCGTGATGCTGCTGCCGCATGGCTATGAAGGCCAGGGGCCAGAGCATAGTTCGGGCCGTGTGGAGCGTTTCCTGCAATCCTGCGCGGAAGACAATATTCAGGTGGCGAATTGCACCACTCCGGCGAATTATTTCCATATCCTGCGCCGCCAGATGCTGCGCAAGTTCCGTAAGCCTCTCATTTTGATGACGCCGAAATCCCTTCTGCGTCATAAGCTTGCCGTCTCGTCTCTCAAAATGATGGAGAAGGGAACCAAATTCCAAAAAGTAATTCCTGAAATTGATAAGATTGCTCCGGCCGCAAAAGTACGCCGCGTCGTGATTTGCAGTGGTAAAGTCTATTACGACCTCTACCAAGCCCGTGCGGACAAAAAGATTGAAGATGTGGCGTTGATTCGTCTGGAACAATTTTACCCCTTCCCGGGTGAGCGTTTAGGCGAGGCTATCAAGCAATATAAAAACGCGGAAGTCTTCTGGTGCCAGGAAGAGCCGAAGAATATGGGCGGGTGGGATTTTGTCGACCCGCGCCTGGAAGAGGTGCTGATCAAAATCGGCCATCAATATAGCCGCCCCGGCTATGTTGGCCGCCGCGCCGCCGCTTCACCTGCCGCAGGTTATATGAAATTGCATACAGCCGAGCAGAATGCGCTCATCAATGAGGCTTTATCATGAACATTCTACTGGCTTGGCCAACTTACTTGAAGTTTTTGCGCTCCGCTGCGCACGTACCGAATATGTACGCTTACGCTGCGGTGCTCAAAACTTCTGCGCATTTGGCATAAGCCAGCGAATTTTGATAAGTTTAAAACCTTGATTGAAAAAATCCTGAAAACGCTTAAAAGTACTCGGTAAGAGGGAGAGAATTTATGGCCATAGCAGAAATCAAAACCCCGCAGCTGGGCGAATCGGTGAGCGAAGCCACCGTTGCCAAATGGTTTAAAAAAGCCGGCGAAGCGGTGAAAAAAGACGAAATACTCGTGGAGCTGGAAACCGACAAGGTGACGCTCGAAGTCAGCGCGCCGGCAGATGGCGCACTCAAGGAAATCAAAGTGGATAAAGGCGGCAGCGTCAGCGTTGGCGCATTGCTCGGTGTGATTGATACGGACGCAAAAGGCGCACCCGCCGCCAATAATAATCAAAAGCAAGCGGCAGCACCTGCCGCTCCGGCAAAAGCGGCTTCTCCCGCTCCAGCGCCGAAAGCTGGGCCGCAACAATCGCCTGCGCTCGCGGCCTCCGGCCCGGCGGTGCGTAAAACTGCGGCGGAAGCTGGCTTCGGTGGTCAAGGCTCCGGCTCCGGCAAAGATGGTAGATTCACGAAACAAGATGTGAAAACGGGTGGCGCGGCTCCGCGCGTTCCGGGTGCGGCAACGGCAGATGAAGGCGCGCGCGAAGAACGCGTGAAGATGAGCAAACTGCGTCAGGTGATTGCGCGCCGTTTGAAAGAATCGCAAAACACAGCGGCGATTCTCACCACCTTTAACGAAGTGGATATGACGGACCTCATCGCATTCCGTAATGAATATAAAGATACGTTCGAGAAAAAACACGGCATCAAGCTCGGTTTCATGAGCTTTTTCGTGAAAGCCGCGATCAACGCGCTGCAGGAATTCCCGGCGGTGAATGCGGAAATCGATGGCGATGAAATCGTCTATAAAAATTACTACCATATTGGTGTGGCGGTTGGTACGCCGCAGGGCCTTGTGGTGCCGGTGCTGCGCGACGCAGACCAGCTTTCCGTGGCGGGCATCGAAGGTGCTATCAACGATTTCGGCAAACGCGCGCGCGACGGCAAACTCGAAATGTCGGAACTCGCCGGCGGTACGTTCACGATTTCGAACGGCGGCGTCTATGGTTCGCTGATGTCGACGCCGATTATCAACCCGCCGCAATCGGGGATTCTCGGCATGCATAAAACGATGAAACGCGCGATGGTGATGCCGGACGGCTCGATCAAAGCGCGCGACATGATGTATATCGCGCTTTCCTACGACCACCGCATTATCGACGGCCGCGAGGCGGTTTCGTTCCTAGTGCGCGTGAAGGAAGCGATTGAAGATCCGCGTCGGTTATTGCTCGGGCTTTAACGCCGCCCGTGGCTGAGCCTTTTAAAGAAAGAAGCATTCTGGAGCGGTTTGTGCTTAGCCTGCCGCGCGGCCCATTTCATGAAATTAAATTTTATGAATTTGGCGATAATCCAGAGATGGCCGGGTTAATATTTTCGCTTTATATTAAAGATTCGTCTATGAAATCGCACCACATGGATACGGTGTTGCTCTGTTTTAAGACGTGTCCTGAAGGACTCAATAAATTGCAGTCAAATATCCAAAACGAACTGAAAAGTATTCATTTCGAACCGGTTAGATTAGAACAAACCTATTCATGTGCAGAGGGTTTGTACCTAGCAAAGATAGGCACAAAGCCACGCCGTGAAAAACCGACAGATAGTACTGAAGGTACAACGCGCGATAACACGCTCAAACTGCTTGAAATTTTGCAAAGATATGGCCTTATATCTGAGACAGAAGCTCAAAAAGCGGAAACGACAATAACCACCATGATAGATGAACGACGATTTACAGTTCCCGATGATGCGCCAAAACTTCCAAGACGCCTCTAAGAAAAAACCCAGCAAAACGCTCGGCTGGCTGATTATCGGCACAACGCTGCTTTTCGGCCTTATCACCTATCTTAATACAGGCAATCTGCTTCTTTCCTCTGTCTTTACAGGCGCGTGGTTTGTGGTTATGTTTGTGCTCGCAGACGCAATAGGGCCTACCATTATGGGCTTTTTGGTCACGCGAAAAAAACGTCAGGGCAAACAACGTCGGGGAAAATAAATGAGTGAAAATTTTGATGTGGTCGTCATCGGCGCAGGGCCGGGCGGCTATGTAGCGGCGATTCGTGCGGCGCAACTGGGCATGAAAACCGCGATTGTGGAAAAGCGCACAGCGCTCGGCGGCACGTGCCTGAATGTGGGCTGTATTCCCTCCAAGGCGCTGTTGCATGATTCGCATCTCTACGAAGAGGCGAAGGAACATTTCGCCGCGCGCGGCATCAAGGTGAAAGGCGTCGAGCTCGATTTGAAAACTATGCTCAAACGCAAGGATGACTCGGTGGAGGGCCTCACCAAAGGCATCGCCGGTCTGATGGCAAAAAATAAAATCACGCGCTTTTCCGGCC
>CAYPXJ010000006.1:0-34604 GCA_964414595.1 uncultured Rickettsiales bacterium | reverse complement strand
GCATTGTGCTCGGTAAAGGCGAAGTGGCGGTGAAGCCGGAAAAAGGCACGCCCGAATCGCTGCATACGAAAAATATTATCATCGCGACGGGTTCGGAAGTGGTGAGCTTGCCGGGCATTGCGATTGACGAGAAGCAGATTGTTTCCTCGACCGGCGCGCTGAGTCTGCCGAAAGTGCCAGAGCATCTGGTGGTGATAGGCGGCGGCGTGATTGGCCTGGAGCTCGGTTCGGTATGGCGCCGACTGGGTGCAAAAGTGACGGTGGTGGAATTCCTCGACCGCATCGCGCCGACAATGGACGGCGAAGTCAGCAAACAATTCCAAAAAATTCTTGAGAGCCAAGGCATGGCGTTCAAACTGTCGACGAAAGTGACGGAAGCGAAATCCGGCAAAGACGGCGTGAATTTGAAACTCGAAGCCGCTGCGGGCGGTAGCGCCGAAAATCTGAAAGCCGATGTAGTGCTGGTGTCGGTCGGTCGCAAACCGAATACGGAAAATCTCGGCCTCAAGGAAGCAGGCGTACAGCTGGATGAGCGCGGCCGCATCCAAGTCGACGAACATTATCAAACGAATGTTGCGGGCATTTACGCGATTGGCGATGTGATCCCGGGCCCGATGCTCGCGCACAAGGCGGAGGAAGATGGTGTTGCTTGTGCGGAAATTATCGCCGGTCAGCAGCCGCATGTGGATTATAATCTGGTGCCGTCGGTGATTTATACCGCGCCGGAAGTGGCCTCGGTCGGCAAAAGCGAAGAGCAGCTCAAGAAGGAAAATGTGGCGTATAACGTGGGCAAATTTCCGTTCCTCGCCAATTCGCGCGCACGCACGGTGGGCGAAACGGACGGCTTCGTGAAAATTCTCGCCGACAAGGAAACCGACGAAGTGTTAGGCGTGCATATTGTCGGTAATCATGCGGGCACGATGATTATGGAAGCGGCATTGGCGATGGAATTTAAAGCCTCGAGCGAAGATATTGCTCGCACCTGCCATTCGCATCCAGATTTGCACGAAGCCATCAAAGAAGCGGCGCTCGCAGTCTCCAAACGCGCAATTCATATGTAAATGATGCGGTTTGAATTTTAATTTTTGCGTCGTCGTTCATCGGACTCGGTGTGCTCGTGTACGAGTGTGTACAGTCCGCGCACCTCGCCGCGAACTCCTAGCAGAAACTAAAATTGAAACCGCATTAAAGGAATAATTCGTTATTTTAAATTACGAAACGCCTGAAATCCGCGCACGCTGATGAAGCCTATCAGCATTAATAGCATCACCCAATTGGTGTAATAATTTTGGATGATGTCGTCCTTATCAAGCGTCGGTGCAATCCAAAAGCCTGCCCAAGCGAGCACGAAAATAATCAGCAGCGCGAGCTGATAATTATCGAATGGTTTACGCAGCCACAACATAGGTAGTAACGCGAGGAAAATATAATAATAATTGGCTGGCATCGCGAGCATGAAAAGGCAGGTGCTGCCAATCACCATCGCCGCTTCCGCCGGGCGTAATTTCCACGCGCAAAACGCGGTCGCACCGAGAATCAGCACCGTGACCGGCACCCAATCGTCAAACACTGCGAGTCGCTTAAAACCAATATGGTTGGTGAAGAAAATATGGCCGTGTTCATTGATATTTTCGAAGAAATCTTTCCACGCACCAAAACCGACGACGGCAAAACTGAGCAGCACAAGCACGGCAACGCTTGCAACCGCACCGATCGAAAAATCGAAAAAATCTTTGCGCGATTTTGCATTTTGCATCCACGCGAAATAAAGCGCGAGCCCTGCACCAATGCCGAAAAACACCGGGAAAATACGTTCCGCCGCAGCGATGCCAAAAAAGATTCCAGCGGCGAGAAAATGTTTTTTCTCAAGCATGCAAAGGCCCATGATGAGCGCGGAAAGCCAGATGTAACGGAAAAACGAGCCGATATTCCACGCATAATTGACGAGCTGATTCGTGCCGAGCGCGATGAAGAAAATCGAAATGCCGACAAGGCCGAAGGTGCGATACACAAAGAAAAGCGCGATGCCGAGCAGCGCGATATCGAAGAGCGCGGGAATTTCGGCGGGGTCAAAAAATGGCGAGAATCCAAGCCAATCCGGCGTCAGCGGAAATAGATTCGCAATCGGTGAAGCAATCGCAACCCATGTCGGCGGTGAATTTACACCCGCATCAAACACGATTTTATCGAGCCACTCCGGTAGCGCGCGGCTTTTAAAATAATTGAGGTCGTTATTGAATTCTTCCCATCGCGCATCGGAAAATTTCGGACGCACATCGCGGCGCGCCTGCTCGAGCGCTTCTTCCATCGGCATCGCGTATAAAAGCGTTTCCGGATGGCGAATATGTTGCAGCTTTATGGTCGGTTCAGGGGATTCTTTATCGGCAAGAACGACCGCGTAATAGAGCCCGTAATACCCAAGCTCATCGAAATATTTCGCGCCCATGTAATAGTGAAAAAAATCATGCAGATGGAACAAAACTTTTTTGTTCGGATTGCCGTTATGCGCTGCTTTATAGGTTTCGTCTTTGAGCAAAACCTGCGTGTGTAACTGTCCGTAATTGGTGAAAGCGTACGCGCCGAAACACGCCAGCAGCACGAGCAGAATTTTCAGTTCGCGTGAGAAGCCGCGCTTCACGCCATGCAGACACAGCAAAATGCCCGTGCACATCACCATAATAGGTACAGAAAGTGCCATCATTCTTTTAGCGCCGCCGAACGCTCCCGTTCCCATTCGCGTTTTTTAATCGCCTTGCGTTGATCATATTGCGTTTTACCACGACCGAGCGCAAGGTCGACTTTCGCGCGACCACGACGCGTGAAATAAATCGCAAGCGGGACGATTGTCAGGCCCTTCGTTTTGAGTTTGCCGATGAGTTTTTCGATTTCGCGCTTATGCAATAAAAGTTTGCGCGGACGACGCGTTTCATGGCTGAAATGGCTCGCCTTTTCGTATTCGGGAATATAGGCGTTCATAAGCCAGAGCTCGCCGTTTTTTTCCGCCGCGTACGCGTCCTGAATATTGGCCTGACCGGCGCGCAAGCTTTTCACTTCCGAACCTTGCAGCACGATACCGGCTTCGAAATTTTCAAGAATTTCGTAATTAAAACGCGCCTTGCGATTCTGCGCGGCTTGCGGGCTTTTTGGCGTTTTTTTCTTTTTATCGGCCATAAAGCTTACAAAATTCCGGCTGTTTTCATCGCCTCTTTGATTTTCTTTTTATGCGCATCCGAAGGCGGCACGAGCGGCAAGCGCAAATCTTCGCTCGATTTATTCAGCAGCGACGCAGCGTATTTCACCGGGCCGGGCGATGTTTCGCAGAACATGATTTTATGCACCGGCATCAGCGTATCCTGCAGCGTAATCGCCTGATCGCGATAACCGCTGAACCAGAGGTTATGCACTTCGGAGCAAAGTTTGGGCGCAATATTCGCGGTGACGGAAATCACACCCTGACCGCCTTGCAGATTAAACGGCAATACGGTGGAATCTTCGCCGGAAAGCTGCAAGAATTTTTGTGCGCGATCACCGAGTGCGAGGCGCAATGTTCGTGGCCGCTCGAGATCGCCGGTGGCATCTTTGAGGCCAACAATACGCGGTAGTTCGGAAAGCTGGGCGATAAGTTCGTTGCTCATATTCGTGACGGTGCGGCCCGGCACATTATAGAGCACGAGCGGAATCGAGGTGGCATCGTGAATCGCTTTGAAATGCGCGTAAAGACCCGCTTCCGTCGGCTTGTTGTAATACGGCGCAACGAGCAGCGCCGCATCTGCGCCAACTTTTTCAGCCGCTTGCGTGAGCGCGATCGCTTCATGCGTCGCGTTAGAACCTGTTCCCGCCATCACCGGCACGCGTTTTTTCGCCGCCTGCACGCACAGCTCAATCACGCGGATATGCTCGGCGTAATCCAGCGTCGGCGATTCACCGGTGGTGCCGCAAGGCACCAGCCCGTGTATCCCTTCTGCCACCTGCCAGTCCACAAGTGCGGAAAATGCAGCTTCATCTACCTTTCCTGCTTTGAAAGGCGTGATGAGTGCGGTATAAACTCCGGTAAACATTGTAACGTCCATTCCTTTTACGAAATCTGATATAGCATGCAACGGCCGGATAACAAGCATAAAACCCGCTTTTGGCAGCGCATTTGCGTGTTGATTTGTCTGGCTATTCTAGCAGGAATGAGCCCTCTTGCCCACGCCGAACCCGATACGGATAGAGATGTCTCGCAAGCGCGTACCGCCCTTAAGGAGGCGGAGCGCGGCGATTGGCGCTCTGCGCGTTATTATGCCACGCGTTCACGCAGCCCTGTTTTGCTTAGCCTTATCAGCTGGATGGAATATACGCTGGGTGATAGCAAGGTAGAATTTAAGAATATTGCTGAATTTGTGCGCAAGCACCAGGACTGGCCCCACCAAACCAAACTGCGTATTCGGGCAGAAAAAGCCATGATTCAGTCGGATGCGTCTGCGCAGGAAGTGCTCGCCTGGTTTGCGAATCAACCGGTTCAAACCTCTTATGGCCGCTGGGCAAGTGCTGAAGCGAAACTTAAAACCGGAGCATGGACACGCGACAACGCGGAGTTTCTTACCGAAATACGCGAAGCCTGGGCCCGCGGCGATTTTGATCAGAATGATCGCACGCGCTTTATAGAAAGTTACGGCAAATTGCTACGCCAAGAAGATTACGAAGCGCATGTCGATCAGCTAATATGGGATAGGGAACTCAAAGAAGCGCGCAAATGGATACACCACGCCAGTGCGGGTAAAAAGGCCCTGTTCGAAGCGCGTATGGCGCTGAAAGAAAATGCCGGTAATGTGGATGGATTTGTGCGCAAAGTACCGACAAAATTAACATCCGACCCAGGTTTGATTTTTGAGCGCTACCAATGGCAGAAACGTAAAGGTCGCGATTTCAAGGATACGAAGGCGCTACTTTCTGTGCCTGCGTCCGATATTCACCGCGATGATTTTTGGCCGATTCGTATAAATGAAACCTACGAATTGCTGGATCGGAAACATTATAAGGATGCTTACGCGCTGATCAAAAACCACGGGTTTACGAGTGGAGCCAATTTTGCCGATGGCGAATGGTTGGCAGGGTGGATCGCGTTACGCTTTCTGGCGGATCCTCGTGCGGCGTACCGGCATTTCTATGCGCTTTATCAAGGTGTGACAACGCCGGTGAGTAAGGCGCGCGCGGCCTATTGGGCGGGGATGGCAGCCGCGGCAAACCAGAATACG
Organism: uncultured Rickettsiales bacterium; assembly: GCA_964414595.1. Classification (GTDB taxonomy): domain Bacteria; phylum Pseudomonadota; class Alphaproteobacteria; order Rickettsiales; family CAIJLX01; genus CAYPXJ01. Next base: position 29,367 of record CAYPXJ010000006.1, on the reverse strand, counting down.
GATATCAGCAAAAACTGGCTGAAAGAGGGCGCAAAATACCCAAACGCATTTTATGGGCAATTAGCCGCCGCAAAGCTGGGTGAAACCACCCTCGCAATTCCACCGCAACCGACACCCACCAAAGCGGATGAAGAAAATTATAAAAAGAATGATTTAATGGAAGTGGCGAAGCTTCTTTACGCGCAAGGCGATAAGGAGCGTATGCGACTTTTCCTCAAAGCGGCAATCGCGAAGGCTAAAACGCCCGCCGAGCAACTGCTGATTTCGCAATACGGTACTAAAGTTGGAAAAATTGACTTAACCGTTATCGCCGCCAAGGAAGCACTAGCGAATAATACGCTGATTATTGAAACGGCTTATCCCAAATTAAAATCCGTGCCGGTGAAAAAACCCGAGCCCGGCCTTGTGCACGCTATCGTACGGCAGGAAAGCCAGTTTGATCCGCGCGCGCGCAGTAGTGCAGGCGCGGTGGGCATGATGCAGCTTTTGCCGAGCACAGCCAAACAAACCGCGCGCGCGCAGAAAATCGGCTATAGCGCCACACGCCTGACTTCCGACCCGAATTATAATATTCGCCTGGGCAGCGCGTATCTGCAGCGGCTAATCGATAATTACGATGGTTCCTATATTATGGCGATTGCGGCGTATAACGCCGGTCCGGGTAATGTGAGTAAATGGGTGCGTGAACACGGCGACCCGCGTAATTTGGAAAATGTAGACCAGATCATTGATTGGATGGAGAAAATCCCGTTCAAGGAAACACGCAATTATGTGCAGCGCGTACTTGAAAATTTACAGCTTTATCGCCATGCGTTGCAACCAGACGCTACTGCGTATAATCTGATACTGGATGACTTGAAAAGATGATTATCGGCGGCGAACTGACCAGCGAGCGGGTGATCTTTGAATGTGAGGAAGCAAGCGAGGCTACGGTGATTCGGGGCCTGTTTACTTCCAAAGCAACGTTTTTCACCGTGCCCCCTTACGACGAACGTGTGAACGTGGAAGTTTCGCGCGATGAGGTGGTTTTTACCAAAAATCCGGGCGTGATGGTACGCTACGAGGATGCAAAATTCATCATTCAGAAAATCGAAATTTTCAAAGCAGTAACGCCACAGCAAGCTACCGAGATGATCACCATTGCGCGCGAAAATCTGCCTTCGGACTCCACACTTTTTTTCCCTTCACCCGAGCATCCATTACTGGAAGTAACTTTTTATTACGATTGGATTCGCTTCGATGTGATAAGCGAGCGCTTTGTGCAAATGCACCGCGATATTAAAAACGACATCACCAGCTTTTTGCCGAACGATCTCAAGATTTTTTCTAACGGCAATCATAGTTTTACCTTGCGCGCGTCCGATTTAGGCAAAAAACTTTTCGCGCCACTAAAACTTTATCAGCAGCTGGGCGCGATTTTCATTTCGTATAACCTGATTCCGATGGAGCTGCATGATCGCTTTGCCTACCGCGCCGTGACCTACGGTATTCGCGAAGGCGCAAAGCTCGCGCTTTATAGTATATATCGCGACGTGAAAGCAGATGAAGTGCAGGGCGGCGTGCTGATGGCAGGCGCATTGCAAACGTTACGAACGCTTTCCAAAGTGGGCGATTTCACGAAATTTGAAAAAGACGAAACCATTTTCCTCAAAGCCCTGCTGGGCGAACGTGAAGCCACCTTCAAGGAATTGGAAATAATTCCAGTAGTGCTGGATTTTTATAAGGAATTGGTGGCGAATTATGAGCTGGAACTTGCTTCGAGCATCGGCTTTATGACCGACCAGCTAAAAGAGCAAGAGAAGGTGCAGCAGGATGTGTATAGCGAGCTGGAGCGCACGCGCTTTACGGGTGTGGATGCGGGTGAAGCGCGGCAGGAGCTGACCGGCGAAGATATGCGCCAGATCGATAAAGATGGCAAAACGGCCAGCCGCGGTATCAAATACCAGCGGCCTGATTCACACGGGGATTTTTAATGGTTACGCTACCGCTGGCGGCTTTTATTTTGGCCTATTTAATTGGCTCGGTGCCATTTGGTTTTGTATTGGGACTGGCAACCGGTCTCGGTGATATCCGCAAAGCCGGTTCGGGGAATATTGGCGCGACGAATATGTGGCGCCTGGGCGGCGCTTGGCGTGGAATTTTGACGCTCACGTTTGATATGGCCAAAGGTGTATTGGCCATTTACCTCACCGAATTATTTATTGCGCCAGAGATGAAATATTATGCGGCTGCTGGCGCCATTCTTGGCCACATGTTTCCATTATGGCTTAAGTTTCATGGTGGAAAAGGGGTGGCGACGACGCTTGGCACCCTTTTTTATCTGGAATGGACATTGGGCGCGTTTGCGATTCTGATGTGGCTTTTTATGTTTAATTTGTTTCGTATTTCTTCACTATCCGCGCTGACGGCCATGGCGTTGGCTTGCGTTTATGCGCTGTTTCTCACCAAGCCTGAACAGGTGTTTTGGTTTATGCTGGCGGTAACGGCGATGATTTTTATCAAACATGCGCCTAATATTCGCCGTCTTTTCAAAGGCGAAGAAAAGCCGCTTATCGTAGAAAAAACGCTCACACCGGTTTCCGAAGCAAAAGTGATCACAAGGCTTGCCGAGCAGGAGGAACCTACGCTAAGTACGTCGCATGCTCCGAAAAAAACACCACGCTTCCGTACTGAGTAACGAAGAGTTTGCACGGCTACGTTTGCTGCGAAGCGAGCGGATCGGCCCACGCACTTTTCGCGATTTGCTCAAAATTTATGGTAGCGGTGAACGCGCGGTAGAAGCTGCGCCAGAACTGGCCAAACGCAATGGCGCGAAGCTGGAACTTGCGCCCGTAGAACGCATTACACGCGAGCTCGATGCGCTGGAAAAGGCCGGCGCAACTTTGCTTTTCGAAAATGATTCTCTTTACCCTATTTGGCTGCGCAGCATTGAAGATGCGCCGCCGGTGCTTAGTTGCAAGGGAGATAAAAAATGGTTGGCGAATCAAGCTATCGCGATTGTCGGTGCGCGTAACGCAAGCCTGAATGGCCAGCGTTTTACGGAAAAGCTGGCAAAAGATTTAGGCGAGAAAAAGTATGTGATTGCATCGGGCCTGGCACGTGGGATTGATACCGCCGCGCATCGTGGTGCGTTGGCAACTGGAACGGTTGCCGTGGTTGCGGGCGGGCTTGATGTGATTTATCCAAAGGAAAATGAAAAATTGTACGAAGCGATCGCCGAACGCGGTTTGATTGTAAGCGAAATGCCCATGGGCGCTGTGCCGAAAGCAGAGCATTTTCCACGCCGTAATCGCATTATTTCCGGTCTTTCCTTGGGCGTAGTGGTCGTGGAAGCAGCGGTGCGTTCCGGCTCACTGATTACGGCGCGTTATGCGCTCGCGCAGGGCCGTGAAGTATTTGCCGTGCCAGGCTCCCCGCTTGACCCGCGTGCGGAAGGTCCCAATAAACTTCTCAAACAAGGCGCTAATTTAATTGAGGGCGCAGCCGATATTGAAGACGCACTCGCGTTTCACCAGCAGCACAATATGCACCAGGCGTGGGAAGAACCGGCGTCGCCTTTTATCGAAGCCGTGCCACTGCCGGAAGAAAATGAACTGGAAGTTTTGCGCGCAGAGCTCAAGAAATTGCTAAGCACCGCGCCGGTCAACGTGGATGATTTGGCAGAAAATTTACACGCGCCGGTTCGCTATGTGCAGATTCTGTTGTTAGAGATGGAGCTCGCCGAATTGATTGAGCGCCATCCCGGTAACAAAGTCGCGCTCGTGTATTAAACGCTAAAACTATTACCGCATCCGCAGCGGGCAGAGGCGTTAGGATTTTTAATTTCGAAATGCGCGGCACCGAGCGTTTCAATGTAATCAATCATCGAGCCCTGGATAAAGGGTAATGAAATTTCATCGATCACCACTTTTGCCCCCGCCCTTTCAATTACAACGTCGCTGGCGCCCGTTTCTGAGGTAAATTCGTACTTATATTGAAAGCCCGAACAGCCGCCCCCATCTACCGCGATACGCAGTTTCGCATCCGCAAATGGCTCCTGCGCGGCAAGAAACGCGATGCGTTTTGCGGCGTTATCAGAAATTTGAAAAGCGGTTTCGCTCATAATTTATCTTTCTCCAGAAAGCGGTGAATAATCTCCGCTAATTTGTCCGGGTCGGATTCCGTAGCGTAATTCAGGAAATCCTTCTTTTTCTTAGATGTAAGCTTTTCCGCCAGTTTTTCAAGACCCTTCGCAGGCGTTTTCGGTGGGGCTTTGCTTTCCATATTTACCATTGTATTCTGGGGTTAGAACATCTAAATATTACCACAAAACAAGAAGTTAGCCAAGTTTTGACATGACATCTGATTCCTGCACAACCCTGGCATCCTACGCGGTGCACGCGAAAGATTCGCGCGGGCGGCTTTATAAAGAACCGGAAAGCGCTACCCGATCTCCGTATCAACGCGACCGCGACCGGATTATTCACTCCGGCGCATTCCGCAAGTTAATGGGTAAAACGCAGGTATTTGTAGCCCACGAAGGCGATTATTACCGCAACCGCCTCACGCATAGTTTGGAAGTGGCGCAGCTATCGCGTTCGATCGCGCGCGAATTGCATCTAAATGAAGATTTGGCGGAGGCGCTGGCACTTTCGCATGATCTGGGCCATACGCCTTTTGGCCATGCGGGCGAAGATGCAATGATTTCGTGCATGAAATCCTACGGCGGATTTGATCACAACGCGCAATCGCTCCGTATTCTGACAAAACTTGAAAGCCGTTACGCGGAATTTGACGGCCTCAATCTCACCTGGGAAACACTCGAAGGCGTGGTGAAACATAACGGCCCGCTCACCGGAAAATTGCCGCGCGCGATTAAGGAATATACGGCGAAGCATGATCTCGAACTCAAAACATACGCCAGTCTGGAAGCGCAAATCACGGCGTTTTGCGACGACATTGCTTACAACAATCACGATGTGGAAGACGGTTTGCGTGCGGGGCTATTTTCGTTAGATGATGTGAAGCAGGTGAAGTTGCTTCGCGACGTTTACGAGACGCTTGAGAAGAAATATAAAAACATTGAACCGGCACGCCTGATACATGAAGCGCGCCGCCGTCTGATTCATCGCATGTGTGATGATTTATCGGGAGAGGTGAAGCGCCGCGTTAAGGCAAGCGGTGTGGAAACGGCGGACGATGTGCGCCGCGCAAAAAAACCGATGGCCGGTTTTTCCAAAGAGATGCTTTCGCATCTCGAAGAGATACGCACGTTCCTTTACGGCGTGATGTATAAACATTACAAAGTGAACCGCATGACGAGCAAAGCGCGCCGGTTAGTGAGCGATCTTTTTACATTCTTCCTGAATGAGCCGGAATGTTTGCCGCCCGATTGGTTTGCAAAAACGTCTGGTCCGAAAACAGCAAAAACGGCAGAAGTGGTTGCCGATTTTATCGCCGGCATGACCGATTCTTATGCGCATGAAGAATATCGCCGTTGTTTTGATATTTCCTATAAATTGTTACGGAACTAAATCATGAATCCTTTTTCTTACATACGCACGCAGGTGCTAGAAGCGGTAAACGCCCTGCAAAAATCCGGCGAGCTTCCGGCCGATTTGCCACTCGATGCCATCGCCTGCGAATCGCCGCGCGATGCGGCGCATGGCGATATTGCGGTGAACGCGGCGATGGTGCTCGCCAAGCCTGCAAAGATGAATCCGCGTGCACTCGCGGAAAAATTTGTCGCCGTGCTTTCGCAAGATGCGTTGGTGAAAAAAGCGGAAATCGCCGGGCCAGGTTTTATCAATTTAACACTGAGCGAAAGTGCATGGCAAAAAGCGCTCGCCGAGATTCAAAAACAGAGTGCCGCATACGGCGCGTGCAATCTCGGCAAGGGTAAGAAAGTCAATTTGGAATATGTATCCGCCAATCCAACGGGGCCGATGCATGTGGGCCATGCGCGCGGTGCGGTGTATGGTGATATTCTCGGTAATTTGCTGGAAAAAGCGGGCTATAACGTCACGCGCGAATATTACATTAACGATGCGGGTGCGCAGGTGGATACGCTGGCGCGCAGTGCGCATTTGCGCTACCGCGAGGCGCTCGGTGAAACGGTAACGATTCCGGAAGGCTTATATCCGGGCGAATATTTAAAGCCGGTCGGCGAAGCGCTGAAAAAGAAATTCGGCGAGAAATATAAAAGTGCACCCGAAAGCGATTGGCTGCAAATTTTCCGTAGCGAAGCGGTGGCGGCAATGATGGATCTGATTCGCGAAGATTTAGAAATTGTCGGCGTGAAACATGATGTTTTTTCCTCCGAGCGCGCGCTGGTGGAAGCGGGCAAAGTGCAGGAAGGACTTGATGTTCTTACGCAACTTGGCTTGATTTACGAAGGTGTGCTCGAGCCGCCGAAAGGCAAAAAACCAGAAGACTGGGAGCCACGCCCGCAAACGCTTTTCAAAGCAACCCAGTTCGGCGACGATGTGGATCGTCCGCTTAAAAAATCGGATGGCAGCTGGACCTATTTCGCTTCCGACGTGGCGTATCATTTGGATAAATATCGTCGCGGTTTTGCGGATATGATCGTTGTGCTTGGTTCGGATCACGGCGGGTATCAGAAACGTTTAGAGGCAGTCGTAAAAGCACTCAGCGGCGGCAAAGCGCAGGTGAATACGGCGATTTATCAGATTGTGAATTTCACCGAAAACGGCCAGCCGGTGAAGATGTCGAAGCGCGCCGGCACGTTCCTCACCATTCGCGATGTGGTGGAAGCGGTAGGCAAAGACGTGGTGCGTTTCATGATGCTCACGCGCAAAAATACCGAAATTCTTGATTTCGATTTCACCAAGGTGAAAGAGCAATCGAAGGATAATCCTGTGTTTTATGTGCAGTATGCGCATGCACGAATTTGCTCCGTATTGCGTAATGCGGCGGCGGAAGGGTTTTCGGCTGATGGTGCTGATCTCGCACTGCTAAATCACCCAGCGGAGCTTGGCGTTATCAAGAAACTTTGCACATGGCCTCGCCTGGTGGAAACGGCCGCAAAACACCAAGAGCCACACCGTATTGCATTTTACCTGCACGAACTGGCAGCAGAGTTTCATGCGCTTTGGAACCTGGGTCGTGGCGAGGAAAATCTGCGTTTTATCCTGCCCGAAAATCCGGCCCTCACAAAAGCCCGGCTTGCCTTCATCAGCGCGGTTGCTATAGTTATTACGTCAGGCTTGAGTATTTTTGGCGTTACGCCAGCTGAAACGATGTAACACGGTGTCTGAATAGACGCCGGAAGAGGGGTGGAGATGGAAGAGCAACCGATACAGCCGCAAGAATTTGCCGAACCGGTACAACGCCCCGGATTTTTCCGACGTGTATTACCACCACTCATTACGATGGGAGCATTTTTTGGCCTCGCATTGCTTGGCTGGTATGCGTATCAGGAAAGTATGAAATCGCCGGCGGAGGATGATTTGCCGCTCATCGAATCGGAAAGCGAAACTTTCAAAAAAGCACCCGAAGATCCAGGCGGTGAACAAATTCCCTATCGTGATAAGGAAGTCTATTCGGTGATCGCTAATACCGATCGTGTGCCGCAAGTAGTGGATGAAACGCCTGCTGATGCACCCGTGATGACACCCGAAGGAATGCAGGAAGAGGCAATGCCGCAGGAGGCTCCCGTGGAAGCCCCTGTGGAAACGCCATCGGAAGTTGTAAATGAGGCCGTAGAGATGCCGGCTGAACCTATAAAGCAAACGGAGCCCGCTGCCTCGCCTGTACAGGAAGCACCTACAACCAAGACGCCAGCAGAAAAAGTAAAGGCACCGACAAAAGCAGAGCCGGTGAAGGCAATTTCTAAACCCGCAGAGAAAGTTGCCGAGAAGCCTGTGCAAAAACCGCTGCAAAAAACGGCTGAAAAGCCTGCCGAAAAAGTGACGGTTTCGGGCTATCGTATTCAGTTGGGGGCGTATCGTTCGGCGGCGGAAGTAGCAGCCGCTTGGTCAAGCAAGCAGAAAAAATACCGCGAGGAACTGGGCTCGCTTAAGCTGCATACCGAGCGTGCGGATTTAGGCGCGAAAGGTATTTTCTATCGCTTGCAAGCCTTTCCCGTAGATAACCAGGATGACGCCAAGCAGCTCTGCAAAAAACTGCGCGATAAAAAGCAGGAATGTTTTGTGGTCAAACCCGCTTCGTAAATCATGACTCGTGCTGTTATTTTTGGTTTGAGTAGCACAGCGCTAACGCCTGAGGAAAAACGTTTTTTCCGTGACGTTGAGCCGCTCGGATTTATTTTATTTTCGCGTAATTGCGAATCACCGCCGCAAATTCGCGCGCTGACCGAAAGTCTGCGCGATCTGACCGGCGAAAAAAATACACCGATTCTCATCGATCAGGAAGGCGGACGTGTAGCGCGACTAAAACCGCCGCATTGGAGAAAATGCCCTCCGGCACAGGTTTTTACCATATTGGATAAAGATGATGGCAAGGCGGCGGAGCAAGCCACCTTTCTTAATTATCGATTGATTGCGGAAGATTTGGCTTCTTTGGGGATTAATGTGGATTGTGCCCCTGTCGTGGATTTGCTGTTTGCGGATGCGCATGACATTGTTGGCGATAGGGCTTTTGGTGCAACGCCAGAACAAGTTGCGCGGCTGGCGCGTAAAGCGTGCGAAGGCTTATTGGCGGGCGGGGTGATTCCTGTGATAAAACACATTCCTGGCCATGGCCGGGCACGTTGTGATAGCCATGCGGAATTGCCCGTAGTGAGCGCCTCAGTAAAGGAATTAACGCAAAGCGATTTCGCGCCTTTTAAGTTATTGGCCGACCAGCCCTGGGCCATGACCGCGCATATCCTTTACACCGATTTGGATGCAAAAGAGCCGGCAACGCTTTCCAAAAAAATGATCCGCCTTATTCGTAAGGATATAGGTTTTGATGGTGTGCTTATCAGCGACGATTTATCCATGAATGCGCTCAAAGGCACGCTGGCAGAGCGCGCAAAAAAGACGGTGAAAGCGGGTTGCGATGTGCTGCTGCACTGTAATGGAAAGCTTGCAGAAATGCAGGAAGTAGCGAAGGAAGCACCGAAGATTTCAAAGCAAATTAATGCGCGTCTGGCGCGCGGTTTTGCGATGCTGCCAAAACGGAAAGAAACTCTCGATGTAGCGGCAACGACCAAGAAATTGCAGCAATTAATAGGTGAAGATTGGTCACAAATTGCATCTTCCGCCAACCGTTATCTGGCTACCTAATTACCAACTATAATTGGCGATGTAGCTTACCGTGGTTTCGCTGCCCGCCGGAATTTTTACACGAAATTCAATCTGCTGTGCATTGAGTGATTCGTACGCATGCGACGTTTTGCCGAGGGTGAATTTGGGATAGCGCATGCCCTCACGCACCAACACCGTCACTTCGTTTTTTGAAGCGTTTTTGAGAATGATATCCACCGCTTCTTCCGTGCGGCGGCGAGTTGGATCCTCGCTGAAATGTTTTTGCACATGCTTGCCCTTGATATCGAAGGCACGGCCAAAGGCAATGTCGAGTGTCTGCCCTGAAGCCGTGTGGCCGATAGTATTTTCACCGAGGAAATTCAGCACCGGGCCGTTCGACGAATAATCATAAAGCCGTAAGGTTCCGGCTGGTAAAGGCTTGCCAAGTTTTGAGGCGGAATCGTTGGTAAAGCGAACGGTGCTATCCACCGCGCGAAAATCATTATCCGTTCCGCTAACCGCATTGCCCTCAAATACATAACGGCGCGTGGCGGGAATATCTTTCACTTCCGGCATGAAACGCACCTGCGTTATCGCGCCTTCTGGTAACGTTACCGGCTGACTGAGATTATATTGGTAATAATCGCCTAGCGAAGCCTGTGCAAATTCCGGTGCGGCGCTATCGGCAGCCATACCCATCGGCTCAGCCATCAGCGCGCGCTTCACCATGGGGCGTGGAATGGACGGCGCCCGGCGCACTTCGCCAGCCACCAAATCCAGCGCGACCTGATCAAAATTTTCACCGGAAGCATTGGCGATGAACGCATCGGAAGCAAGGCGCAAAGAGCCTTCCTGCCCATTGGAGCCAGGCACAAAAACAGCCTGATAATTCACCCACCAGCTTAGCCCATCCAGCGCATAATGCAGCGTAAGTGGATAATCACCCGCGCTGTCTGAAGTGAGGGAAAGAGCTAGCTCCGGCTCGGTGGTAATGCCTGCAGGCAATTTAGGAAATTTTATCGCATCATAACGCTGTAGCGTAACAAGATTTCCCTTCTCGTCCTTAAGTGTCAACCCACCATCCACGCTGAGTAAAGTGCCGGTCGTAGTTTCCATTGTGTTTCCGATAACGCGATCAACGGTAATAGTTTTTCCGATGGAAAGTTGCAGCAAAGCCTGCTGCGAAAGGGGATTAAAACGAAATTGCTGTGAGAGAATTTGATAAGGCTGTTTCGCAGAGGGAACGACAAGCAACGTCTCGGGATCCAGCGCGCGGGGCAGATTACGCAGTGTGAGCAACTGATTGCCTTTGGCAAAATTGAGGGTCTCCGTATCATGCACGATGGCAAAACCACCCGCGTTCGGCGAAACATAAAACTGGCGGTAGGGATCAGCCGATTGCTGCGAATCACTGTAAATGGAAAGGCGCACAGGCTTGGCCTCAGCCAAAAAAGGCAGCGCTACCATGAGAAAGGTGAGGGCAAGTTTTAGACGCATAAATTCCTCCAAGGCCCTGAACCTAGCCAAAAAGCCGCTTGCATGAAAGGGGAATTTTATCTAATGATTCCGCCTGTTTCGCGTGGGGCCATAGCTCAGCTGGGAGAGCGCTTGCATGGCATGCAAGAGGTCGTCGGTTCGATCCCGATTGGCTCCACCATCTCCCAATCGATATTTTATCTCCTGCTGTTTACCAAGGTTGTAACAACAACCAAAGGAGTATCATATGAACCGTTTAGCCGCATGCCTTGCAATCGCCCTGTTAACAGCAACTTCACTTTCCTCCACCGTTTACGCCTATAGCGACGATCCACGTAAGCCCCAAATGAAGAAAACGGCTGCGGGCTCGCTGATGCAAACAAAAGATTTTATTGTTCAGGCTACAAATTCCAATGAATTTGAAGTGCGTTCAAGCCAGCTTGCTTTGCAAAAATCCAATAACCCAAGAATTAAAGAATTTGCACAGCACATGATCACGGATCACACGAAGGCAATGAATGATTTGAAAGATGCGCTATCGCGTACCGATATGAGCAAAGCGATGCCAAATGAACTGGACGCGGAGCATCAAGCCAAAATTAACAAACTAAGCAATCTTTCCGGCGCAGCTTTTGAAGAGAAGTATATTAAGATGCAAGCCGAGGCACATCGTAAAGCCGTAAAGCTGTTTGATAGTTACGCGCACACAGGCAATGAAAGCGAACTCAGAGAATTTGCGGAGAACACGCTCCCAACGCTTAAAGCACACAAAAAGCACGTGATGCAGCTTGAAGAAGCGTATTAATTGATCCCACTCTATCACGATTCGCAACGACGCTGTTAGCGCTGTCGTTAGCTAGTTGCTTACAGATTCGTTCTGCGATTTCGAGGTGTTGGCGTTATTTTGTTGGCGCAGTTCAATGTTGCGCTCAATGGATTCAATCATCAGGCTGGCAATATCTTTACCCGTTACATGTTCAATGCCTTGCAGACCGGGCGAGGCATTCACTTCCAAGCAGCGGGGGCCGGATTTGGAGCGTATAATATCTACACCCGCCACTTGCAGACCCATCACACGGGCAGCGCGAATCGCCATACGCTTTTCCTGCGGCGTAATATGAACTGCTCGGGCAAGCGCCCCGAGATGGAGGTTCGCTCGGAACTCCCCTTCCTGCGCAACACGTTCCATCGCACCTACCACTTTGCCATCGACAACGAAACAGCGTAAATCGCGGCCTTCCGCTTCTTTGATAAATTCCTGCACAAGAATATTGGCGTGAAGGCTTTTGAAAGCATTAATCACGCTTTCCGCCGCCTTGCTTGTTTCCGCAAGTACAATGCCTTTCCCTTGGGTACCTTCCAACAATTTAACGATAAGTGGCGCACCGCCTACTAATTTTATGAGCGCCTTCGTGTCGTGTGGTGAGCTGGCAAAGCCGGTGGTGGGAAGATCAATCCCGCGATTGGAAAGTAATTGCAGCGAACGCAGTTTATCGCGGGAGCGCGCAATCGCCACCGCATCATTCAGACAGAAAGAGCCAATGGTTTGGAACTGACGCGTGACGGCGCAGCCATAGAATGTCATGGAAGGGCGCAGGCGAGGAATGACCGCATCAATATTTTTCAAAAGCTCGCCGCCACGATAATAAACCATGGGGTTTTTCGCGCTTACATTAATGTAGCAATACTTAACGTTGATAAAACGAATTTCGTGGCCACGCTGTTCGCCCGCCTCAATAAGGCGCTGGTTAGAATAAAGCGCCGGATTACTTGCCAGCACCAGAATTTTAAGGCCACCTTTGGTAGGCTTCGGCACTTTGTAAAGCGACTGGGCATGAATATCATCAATCTTATTAACACAAAAAGACTGTGACGGATCAACCAGAACACGGCCTTCCATCGCTTCGCGACCGAGGAGCATGCGGTAGCCCATTTCATCACGGTTGGTGAGTGAAATTTCAATCTCCCAATGCTGTTCGCCAATTTTAAGAATGGTTTTTACGACGTAGCGCAGCTCGGTCTGGCCACCCGAATTCCTTACTTTTCGGCGATCCACCACCTTTGCCTTACAACGCACGGAAATTTTACGATTTTGCTGAATCGGGTGTACATCAAACGCAACGTATAATTGCCCGTTTTCTTCAAAATGCTGAATATTGAAGGCATGCAAAGAGGATGTTTTTGCACCGGAATCAATCCGTGCCTTAACTGCAGGCAGCCCTAATTCAGGCAGCGAAACCCACTCTTCCTTACCAAAAATAATTTTATTGTGAATCATAGATCACTCAACGGTGTTTGCATCTACAGGGGGTTTTATAAAATAGCAAGTGGGCTTTAATTTACAGCAATTTACAGTGATGATATAGTGAATTTCCTAGGGAGAAGTTATGTTCAGAAAAAAATCCGCACCGAAAACTGGCGCGCAAGCCAGCGCCATCCTTAATTGCGCTACACCACGCGCTAAAATCAGCCATGCCAAGGGCGCCGAAATGTGGACCACGGATGGTAAACGTATCGTAGATTTTGCGGCCGGTATTGCCACATGTTCTTTCGGCCATTGCCATCCGGGCATTGTACGCGCGGTATCTGAGCAACTGGCAAAAGTCTCGCATATTTCCCTGGGGCTTGATAGCGACGTGCGCCAAAACGCCGCACGTGCGTTGATAGATTGTTTTGATAAACAGGGGCGCGTGCATTTTACCAATTCCGGCGCAGAAGCGAATGAATCCGCGTTTGTTTTTATTAATAGTTATCAGCATTTAACGGGGCATCCCGAGCGCAATCAAATTATTACGTTTGAAGGGGCGTTTCACGGGCGTACCTACGCCACGCGCTCGGCGGCAGGTAAATATACCGAAGGAATCGGCCCCAAAAGTACGGAGTTTATTTTGATGCCATTCAATAATCTTAAAGCCGTGCAAAAAGCGATTTCACCAAGTGTGGCGGGCATCTTTGTAGAGCCGATTCAAGGTGAGGGCGGAGTCATTGCAGCAGATACATCTTTTCTAAAAGGACTGCGAAAACTGGCGGATAAACATGGTCTTTTGCTAGGGTTCGACGAAGTGCAAACGGGCATGGGCCGCACGGGTAAACTTTTTGCGCATGAGCATTTTGGCGTGAAGCCTGATGTGATGTCGCTGGCCAAAGCATTAGGCGGGGGTGCAATTTCTGTGGGTGCAACACTCATGAACAAAAAAGTGTATGACGGCCTCACGGAAGGTGGAACGAAAAATTTTGCGCATGGTACTACGATGGGCGGGAATCTGCCCGCGATGGCGGCGGTGATAAAAACCGTAGAGCTTCTTACCGGGGCAGAAAAATCGGTCTATCTGGGTAAGGACGCGGCTACGCGCGCAAAGATATTGGAGAAAGCGTTGCTTCAACTGCAGAAGAAACATCGCAAGATAGTGATGGAAATTCGGGGCACAGGCTTTATGCGTGCGCTGAAATTGAGCGACGCAGTTTCGAATAATGATGTAGTCGCAAAATTCATGGCAGCAGGGGTGGATACGCGACCTGCAGGTGATAATACCATTCGCATCTTACCACCGCTGAACATAAGCCGCGCCTTGATCGAAGAGGGTGTAGAAAAATTAGATCAAGTGCTCACAAAACTGCGTACGGATAATTGATAGTTTTGTGCTAAAATAAAAAGCATGGAAAAACTTCTCGTACTGAATGGCTGCGCGATTTATCTGACGCGCTTTAATTCTGAAGAGCCGCTGCTACTTGAGTTTATCCAGGTGCGATATGAAGTTTTTCAAACGGCAGAAACCACGCATTATGAACCAGAGCCAGATTCCGATGATACGCATCCTGATACGCGTTTTCTGCTCGTGATTGACGAGACACAAGGTGTGCCTAAAGTGGTGGGTGGACGACGTATGTTGTTTCACGAGCCGGATTCGGATTTTGTTTTATACGCTGAGCGTAATGCACACATGGCCATGCAAGAAATGTTGCCGCATCTAAAAACCGACAAATTACGATATGTTGAGTTGGGTTCATTTTGCCTGCTGGAAGAATATCGGGGAAGTGGCATAGCTAGTGCCCTTTATCAGGTAACATTTGATTATCTGAAATCGCGGCAGGTGGATTTTATCGTCTCACAATCTGTGCCGAGTAATGTGGATCGCCTGCATTGGGCGGCAGAAAAAAACGGCGCAAAACAAGTTATTTTGCGATTTGACGTTCTTACCCATCGCGATGAAGATCGCGATCCGACGAGCTTTATTTCTTTCCGCTCGCAAAAAGAGTTGCCCCTTTTAGCGCCCACTCTAAAAGAAAATACAGAAATGTACGAAGCGGCATTGATTAGTTAATGGATTTGCGCGGCGCCTGCAGCGGCACTTCTACATGACGCACGATAAAGGTTTCGCCTTTAGGCGTTGCTACTTTACGCAGTTCGTAAGGCTTGCATTCTTCCGGCGAAAATGAAGTAAGCGGCATGGGCACTTCTTTACCGTGTGTAAAGGGGCGTAATGGATCTGGCGAAAGAATTGTACCTTCACCTGAAGCTTTATTGCCGTGAAAACCCATGCCGTAAGCCGGGGTGCCCGTGCCTTTATTAGAGTTAATAACGCCGTGACCTGCTTCGTTTAAGCGCGCAAAAATTTCTGCTTCTTCCGTATCTTGTGTGTAAATACCATTTACAAGACCTGCATTTTCAGGCGCATTCGCAATGCGCAAACCGTTCTTAACGTCACCTTTATAAGGAACGAGATAAACGAGGGGCGCAAAAGTTTCTTCGTGCATAATAGATGTTTGCGTATCAAGCACGGCAATGGCCGGTTCCACATAATATGCCTTTGGATGCGTATCCGCTAAACGCCGTGCTCCGAAATGAATCTGCCCGCCCGCTTGCGTTACAGCATGTTTTGCATGTTCAAACTGCTGATAAGCGCCAGCGTGAATGAGCGGACCAAAACCATATTTGTTATCTCCGCCTTCGAGCGGATTTTTTATATGGCCTTCTGCAATGAAATTTTGATAACGTTCCTTTAGTAATTCCAAAAAGCGAGCCATCACCCGGTCATGCACGATAAGCCGGCGCGTATCGGTGCAACGCTGGCCGCAAGTGCCCAGTAGCGATTCCATCAATGATGTTGCGGCGCGTGCGAGATGTGCATCGTCGTTTTTATCGGAAATAATTACGGCATTATTGCCACCAAGTTCAAGAATAGGCTGGTTTTTACAGCCACGTTTTGCGAGCGTTGCCTTGATTGATTTACCCATGGCGACGCTGCCTGTCGCGCTCACTATCGCCACATGTGGATGCTCTACCAATACATGGCCAACGTCGCGCTCGCCAAGAATAACCTGTACAAGGTTTTCTGGAATTTGTGTGCTGTGTTGTGCGTTAAAATCACGTACTGCATTTTTGAAAATAGTTTCATAGGCCAGTGCCGTTAGGGGCGTTTTTTCGGACGGCTTCCACACCACACTATTTCCCGCGAGCAAAGCAGGCGCGATGGTCCAGTTCGCAACCGCGAGCGGAAAATTAAACGATGTGATGAGGCCCACAACACCCAGTGGTGTGCGCTCGCGCACCGCTTCATGTTCCATCATACGTGTATTATGTGCGATAGTGTTGGTAAGGGTTGCAATGCTATTTGCCACTTCCCCCTTTCCCTCGGCGCGTGTCTTGCCGGCTTCGTAAGTAATGAGCAAACCAAGCGATTCGGTATTCGCCTTTAGCGCATCAGCAAGAAAACGCAGGAAAAGTTCGCGTTGCGTTTCTGTTGCCCATCGCGGTTGCCCTAGTGCCGCTTCTTCGATTTTTGCTTGAACCTGAGTAGGGGAATGGGTAGCCAAATGGGCTATTTCACCGCCATGCAAGGGGCTGATGATTGACAGCTTACCGACCTGAAGCTCTTTAGCGTCACGCCCAATTTTAGCCCAAATTTCCTTTATATCTTCGAGGGTTGGCTTCATAAAAATCCGTTGAGTTGCTACTATTTCTAGCGTACCATAAATGAGTTAAGAAAGCGTAAACGCATGCCCTCTAACTTCATCCCATCTTATCAAATTCGCGCCGATTTTTCGCGGGCGATGTCAGATATGTATGGGCAGGAAGTGCCGCTCTACAAAACGATGCTGGCGGCGGTACGAGATGTAAATCGTGAAGTGTTAACGCGCCATCCGAAACTGGAAGAAGAGTTAGGCAATCTCGATCGGGTAAGCGAAGAGCGTCACGGTGCAATTCGTTTGGGAACGCACGAAGAAATGCAAACCATGGCGCAGCTTTTTGCTGTGATGGGTATGTACCCGGTAGATTATTATGATCTTACGGTGCGTGATTTGCCGATTCATTCCACGGCATTTCGTCCTATAGAAACATCGGAGCTGGCGCAGAACCCATTCCGTGTATTCACGTCCGTTTTGCGGATAGATATCGTTGCGGAAAAAAATCCCAAACTGGCAAAAGATGCAGAAGCGCTACTTTCGCGTCGCGATATTTTCGGCAAGGCAGTCCGTGAGCTTCTAGCATTGCATGTTAAACAGGGTGGGTTAGACGTAACTCAGGCGCATGATTTTGTGGCCGCGGCAACCGATGTTTTTCGTTGGCACCAGCACGCTGAAGTGAGCAAATCGATTTACGAGGCCTTATTAAAACAGCATGCGTTATTGGCAGATATCGCCGGTTTCAAAGGCCCGCATATTAACCATCTCACGCCACGCGTGCTTGATATTGACGCACTGTACGAAAAAATGAAACAGCAAGGTGTCTCGATGATTCCGGCAGTGCAAGGCCCGCCGCCATTGCCGGTATTAGTGCTTTTGCGTCAGACATCGTTTCAGGCGCTATCTGAATCTATTGCCTTCCCGGATGATAAAGGTGGTTTTGAACAGGGGCAACACCGCGCACGTTTCGGCGAGGTTGAGCAGCGCGGCATCGCGCTTACACCGAAAGGCCGTAAACTTTATGATACGATGCTGGATAGTGTTGAATCCGCGATCCAACAAAATGATCCACGTTATATGCAAGAATTGGCAAAGGCTTTTAAAGATTTCCCTCGCAGTTATGATGAATTGCGCGGAAGGGATCTCGCCTATTTCCAGTATGTGCCGCACGGAAAGCCTGCCAGCAAAAAGCATAACGTTTCGCTCGAAAAATTAATACAGGGCGGCGATATTCAACCCATTCCCATCACCTATGAAGATTTTTTGCCGGTAAGTGCAGCGGGCATTTTCAAATCGAACCTCGTGGATGGCGGCAAAATGACAATCGATGCACGTAAGAATGGCCGCACGCAACTCGCATCTTGTTTTAGCGGAAGTCTTCATGATTCGTTTACGCTTTATGCAACGGAGCAACAGAAATCATTAGAAACCGCCTATCGTACCCTCGGTCTTGAACCGCCAGCCCGTCCAAGCGTGAAAAAATGATTCCGTATCTATCGCCTGAATCGGGTATTTCACAGCAGGTCCGCACGTATGTGGAGGCCCTGCAGCGTACGGATTTTCAGGGCGATATCCACACGGATTACGCAACAAGAATCACACATGCCACTGACAATAGTATCTATCAGTTTATGCCTCAGGCGATCCTGGCGCCCCGTAGCGAAAAAGATATTGAGATACTTACAACACTGCTTGCGCAACCTGAGTTTCGTCAGGTGGCGTTGACGGCGCGTGGCGGTGGAACGGGTACAAACGGCCAATCACTTAATCATACGATTTTGATAGATTTTAGCAGGTACCTGACTCGTATTATTTCGTTCAATAAAGAGAAGATGGAAGTAAGCGTTCAGCCGGGTGTCGTTCCCGATGCGCTCAATGATTTTCTACGTCCTCACGGTATGTTCTTTCCACCTCACCTTTCGCCTTCCAACCGCGCAACTGTCGGCGGCATGGTAGCAACCGATGCCTGCGGTAAAGGCTCGCGCGTGTATGGAAAAACCAGCGATTATATCGTGAATCTTGAGATAGCGCTGGCAAACGGCAAGTCATTTCAAACGAGGGAATTAAAGGTAGAAGATGATTTTTTAAGTCTACAAGAAATTTTAGAATCCGCGCAACAAGAGCGTCCGAATTTACCGAAATTGCCACGCGGTATTTCCGGTTATCAATTATTGGAATCGCTTTCGAGCGACAGAAAAATCAATTTGAACAAATTGATTTCTGGTTCAGAAGGTACGCTTGCACTGATAAAAAACATCACGTTTCGTGTTGCACCGATTCCAAAATATAAATCTCTTTTTGTGGTGAGTTATCCCACTGTGGATGCCGCACTGGATGCCGTGCCGGATATTTTGCGCTTTAATCCTGTGGCAGTAGAAACGCTCGATGATAAGGTTTTGCAGCTAGCTCGCGGCGATTTCCTTTGGGAGCACGTAAAAAAATGGTTGCCGGAAACGGCCGTTGGCGCAGTGCATTTCGTAGAGTTTGTGGCTATGGAAAAAGAAGTGCTGGCAGAAGCTACGAGTGCGTTTGAGGCATTTTGTAGACAGCCTTATCAACGTGCAAATGCTGCACAAGAAATCGCCGATTTATGGCATATACGCAAGCGCTGTGTAGGACTTCTGGGTAACGTGGAGGGCGCGCGCAGACCTATTCCGTTTATCGAAGATACAGCGGTGCCACCTGAAAATTTGGCAAGCTATATTCGCGATTTACGCAGTTTGCTTGATAGGCATCATTTAACCTACGGCATGTTCGGTCATGTCGATGCAGGATGCTTACATGTAAGGCCCGCACTTGATTTACGACAGGAACAAGATGCGCAGTTGATGCGTAAAATCTCGGATGAAGTTGCTTTGCTTGTCGCACGTTACGGCGGCGTGCTCTGGGGTGAGCATGGCAAGGGTTTGCGTGCCGAATATGTAGAAGCGACGTTGGGTAAAAATTATTATGCGTTAATGCAGCGCGTAAAAAAATTATTTGATCCCTATAATCAATTTAACCCCGGTAAGCTCGCCACACCTGATGCCACACAGACATTGTTAAAAATTGACGAAGCGCCACTGCGCGCGTCCTTTGATCGGGGTATAGAGGCAGAACTGGAAAAAGAATTTCCCAAAGCTGTTGCATGCAATGGTAATGGCGCTTGTTTTAATTATGCGCCGAAAGATGCCATGTGCCCATCTTACAAGGCGACGGGCGATCGTGTGCATTCGCCAAAAGGCCGCGCTGGTTTGCTGCGCGAGTGGATACGACTGTTAAATAATAACAGCAATAAACCTGGCATCGGCAAAGATTTTTCGCATGACGTTTTTGATGCAATGAAGGGATGTCTGTCGTGCAAAGCGTGTACCTCTGAGTGTCCGGTGCATGTAAACATTCCAGAAATGAAATCGCGCTTTTTAGAAAAATATCACACACGCTACCGCCGACGTGTGCGCGATTACATGATGGCATCATTAGAGCTTTTGGCGCAGTATGCTGCTAAATTTCCCCACGTCGCTAACCCTATTCTGCAAAATCCGCTAGCACGACTAATATTAAGAAAGTGCGGATTGGTAGATATACCACGTTTCACGAAAGCGCCGGGCATATATATGCCCCAAGTGACGCAGCCGAGATCCGTGATCCTATTGCAGGACGCATTTACGAGTTTCTTTGATAGTAAAGTTATTGCTTCGGTAAGAAGCGTGCTGGAAAAACTGGGATATCAGGTTTTGGTGCCCGAATTTTTTGCCAGTGGGAAGGCGCAGCATGTATTAGGTTTTCGCAAATCTTTTATTAATCAAATCCATCATAATCGACAAGTTTTTGAAAAACTCGAGGCGCTTAAATTACCTGTGATTGGAATAGAGCCAAGCATTACACTTCTTTATCGGGATGAATACCGTGCCCATACACAAAGCGCGCCACTCCAGGTATTTACATTAGCAGAGTGGCTTACAGAAGAGATAGAAAATCATCGCATAGAGTGGCCAAAAACTAATATCCGCCCTGCGAAATTATTTATGCACTGTACCGAAAAAACGGCATTGCCGCTCGAGGCAAGAAATTGGTTGGATATCTTGCGCTCTGCCGGTGTAGAGGCTGAATTAGTGGCAACAGGATGTTGTGGTATGGCCGGAATGTATGGCCATGAAGCAGAGCATCAAAATGAATCAAAAACACTGTTTGAATTGAGTTGGTGGCAGCCATTGCAAACAGAGGATGCAATTCTGGTAACGGGTTACTCCTGCCGATCCCAGATCGCTCGGTTCAGCAATAAAAAAATTTATCATCCGCTACAATTCCTTGATGAGCAATTTCGAACAGCATAATATTCCCAAGAGAGAAAAATGCTAAAATTAAATTTATCCGAGCGATGGTCATTGGCTTTTGCAGCACTCGCTGCCCTAATGGCGCTTTACATGCTTATCCATTATTTTGGCTTTGTTGAAGACGACGCCTTCATCACCTTACGCTATGCACAGAACTGGTTGCGGGGCGATGGTATAGTGTTTAATCCGGGTGAGCGTGTTGAAGGTTATACAAGCTTTCTAATGGTTCTTCTCACGGCGTTTACGGGCTTTTTGGGTTTTGACATGGTCATTGCCCAAAGAGTGATTAGTCTCTCGGGTTATTTTATAACGCTCATCGCACTCTGCGTTTATTTACATTACTTTTTCTATCAACGTTCCGACAAATGGACGTTGATCGTGACGGCTTTAACGCTTATCGCAACCTCCTACCCATTTATTTTATGGGCGCTTAGTGGATTAGAGACGGCTATTTTTACGGGCCTGAATTTTATTGCTGTATCCTGTGCGCTTTATTTTCTTGAAAACAAACAAGTGAATAAAAAAATTCTTTTGAGTGCGGCATTCTTTTTCGCACTTGCAGGTTACACAAGGCCAGAAGCCCCCATTTTTGCCGTTATGTGTTTTGGCTTTTGTTGTTTACAGACAATAGTGCAAAAAAATATCTCTGATAAACGCTTTAGAGAAATCATCATAGCGGTTGCTTTGTGGTTTGTATTAAGCGCGGCGTATTATGTCTGGCGGTATAGTTATTACGGTGAATGGTTGCCGAACACGTACTATGCAAAGCTAACGGATTTGCCGGTAGAAATGAATTTGCACAGCGGTATTGCGTATGTCTGGGAATATCTAAAAGCGCCCCCCTATATTGGATTTTATTTTTTACTGCTGGCGCCTTTTGCCTTTGTAAGCCGCAAGTATCCATGGGGTAATGCGTGCTTGTTTACCATTATCTTTACATTTACAGCTTACGTGATTTATGCGGGAGGAGACTGGATGGGGGAATCCCGTTTTTTGGTTCCTGTTTTGCCACTAGTTGCTGTTTTCTGCGTGCGTGTTTTTTCTGAGCACGTAAATTTAAAGGAGCTAAAAGCACAAATTTTAGTGATGAGCGTTGTCATCTTTTTTTCAATCGTACAGTTCGCCTATTACATACCAATGAGCGTAAAATATGGTCTGCAATCTTGGCGCAGTATGGCTAGTTATATTAATGAAAATTGGCCTAAAGGAAGCCTAATCGGAATCAACATGGCGGGCCTGATTCCGTACATGACGCCGGATTATTATTATCTTGATTTACTGGGACTGAATGACAAGCATATCGCGCGCGTGAAAGTTGTGGAAAACATGGAACTCTATAAGCAGCAAAACATTCAGCTTAACCGCATGGCACTGGGTCACCGTAAAGGAGATGGAATTTACGTGATCAATCGCAGGCCTGACTATCTTATACTTGGCGGAGGTGTCGAAGCGATTCCTTTAGGTGCTTATATTTCTGATCAACAAATTATTCACCATCCGGATTTTACCAAGTTTTATGTGCAACGGCGTGAACCTTTGGAATATATTGTACGGGGACATTCAGAAGATCTCACCTTTGTTTATTATGAACTAAAACCGGAATACCGTTTGCCGCGTGAGCATAAATTGCCAGCCGAACTACCGCCGGAAGGAAAATAATTACGCCTTTTTAAAATTTCGGCTATGCGAAAGGGAGGGAATTTTCGCCCGCGCTTCTTGTACCTGGGCCACATCAATAGCACTAAGAATGATACCTTCCGCATCACCGCCATCGGCTAGCACTTCGCCCCAAGGATTAACAATAAGTGAGTGTCCGTATGTGAAGCGCTTGGGCGCAAATTCGCCGACCTGAGCGGGTGCAATCACAAAGCAACCATTTTCGATCGCGCGTGCCCGCAATAACACATGCCAATGTGCTTCGCCGGTAGGCTTCGTGAATGCAGAAGGCACGGCGAACATAGAGGCACCCGCTACAGCAAGCTCTCGGTATAATTGCGGGAAACGTACATCGTAACAAATAGTGAGCCCAAGTTTACACCAGGGCAAATCTGCCACCACGGCCTGCGCGCCAGACTCGTAGCGCTCTGATTCCTTCAGGCTTTGACCGCCTGGCAATGTGATATCACAGAGATGAATTTTATCATAAATGCTGACCAACTTGCCTTCATGATTAATGAGGTGAGAACGGTTCCAGAATTTTTTGCCGTGAGGGATTGGTAATGAACCAATCAAAATCCAAATGTTGTGCTTTTTTGCAATCGCCTGTAATGCAGCCAGCATCTCATCAGCATAAGTTTGGAGCGGTGCTTTCAACATCTCAGCAAACGCGGAAGACATATAAAGAATGTTTTCCGGCAAGGTAATAAAGTGCGCGCCTTCTTCGGCAGCTTGCAGCGTTAGCTGCGTTACACGCGCCAAATTCTCATCGAAGCGGTTGCGAATCGTGAGCTGTATACAAGCAGCGGTAAAAGGCTTCATACCATATTTTCCTCTGGGCGTGTGCGAGCGAGCGTAAGCACCATAACCTCTTCTGCGCCAGCGCGGCGAAGTGCGGCGGCACAAGCATCAGCCGTAGCATGCGTGGTCATCACATCATCGATAAGCAAAATACGTTTATTCTCAAGCATATGTTTCTTCGCAGGCGATGTTATAAAAGCCCCGCGCACATTTTTACGGCGTTGGATGCGTGTGAGTGTTGCTTGCGGGGGTGTATGTTTCGATCGAATGAGAATATCGGTTCGCACGGGTAATGTCATGCCGCTGCGCGCGCGCCACATATTTTGAAGCGCATAAGCCAGAATAGCGGATTGATTGTAACGGCGCTGGAATAGACGAATACGATGCAATGGAACGGGCACAAGCATATCAGCTTGTTTTAATAATGCTTCGCCTGCCTGTAACATCCACGTGGCGAGCAAATTTTTATAATGCAAACGATCATGGTATTTGAAATGCGTAATGAGCGGGTGTGTATGTTCGTCGTAGCATAGTGCTGCACGCGCCCGGGTAAATTTAGGCGGACGCGCGGTACAAGCGCCACATAGCGCCTCGCCCTCGATTTTAAAATCGAATGGAAGGCCGCACATGCGACACACAGGATCAGTAATAAAAGTAAGCTTATTCCAGCAGACGCTACAAACCGTGCCGTTCTCCGCAACCAAGGCCGCACAGGAAATACAGCGTGCGGGCAAAAGAATATCCAGAATACGTTGATGAAGGCGGGGTGTGTATGTGCTGGTAAGCGACATACTTAAAAATACGCATTCAGAAAAGCGCTGACGGCTTTTTCACCCAAAATTACAATAAACAGGGTAAAGAGGCAGCCGAAAAAGCCAACCAGTTTACCTATCAAAACGACAAGCCCATCGCGGCTGACAAGACCAAGGCCCATAATCAGAATGCCGTAGGAAGGCACAATATTGGAAAGCGGTATCGGCAGTAGAATCGAAAGCGCGCAAGCAAACATTACAATACCAATGATTTTTTCACTCGCACTGGATGTAAAAGCTGGCATGCGCGCATGCATGAGCATTTCGACTTTGCGGATGTAAGGTGTAGCTTTCGTGACCAGTAATGCCACTGTAGAACGTTCAATCGAGCGTTCTTTCAGCCATTTGGGCAGCCAAGGTGTTTGCATACCGAGCATCATTTGTACCGCGATAAAAAACAAAGGCACGGAGGTAATGGTGCTGTACCCTGGTGGTGCAGGAACCGGAATGCAATTTGGAATGCCAAAAATTATCAAAAAAATGCCGAACCCACGTTCGTGCATGGCGAGCATCAAATCGCCAATGGTAATGCGGTCAGCCGTGTGACGTTCCACGATGCGGTTCAGCATGCGAGACGTTGCGTGGCGAATTTCCTCTAGCGAATCTGTTTCAGGTTTTTGTACGGTTTCGGTTATTTCTTCGGGCGCGGCGGAAGCGGTAAGCGATTCCGTTTTATCATGATTTTCAGACGAAGGTTTTGGTTCAACGTATGACATCGTTTCGCAGAGCTGCAATTTTTTCTTGGTAATTTCCTGCGCCAAATACAGCCGAACCTGCAACCAGCACATTAGCACCTGCATTGATAGCTTTCGCAGCAGTTCCCGGTTTTATACCGCCATCGACTTCGAGATCGGCGTTTGAATGTATCGCATCGAGCATCGCACGTACGCGCGCGATTTTTTGGGTGCTGCTCTCAATATAGCTTTGCCCGCCAAAGCCGGGATTGACCGACATTATCAACACCAGATCTATTTCAGGCAAAATGAATTCAATCGCTTCAGGACGTGTAGTAGGAACAATAGAAACGCCAGCCTTCTTCCCATGGGATTTAATGAGCTGCACGGTTCGGTGCAGATGCACACTGGCTTCCTGATGCACGGTAATAATATCCGCTCCCGCCTTTGCAAAATCCGGAATTAGGCTATCCGGATTGGTAACCATCAAATGCACATCGAGCGTTTTTTTGGTATGTGGGCGAAGCGCTTTCACTACTTCTGGGCCGATAGTCAGGTTCGGTACAAAATGGCCATCCATCACATCAACGTGAATATAATCCGCTCCCGCCTTATCCACCAACGCAACCTCTTCGCCCAGACGCGCAAAGTCCGCGGAGAGAATCGAGGGTGCAATTTTGATGGTTGATTTGGGCATAGGAGCCTTGTAGCAAGTTTTCGCCCGCGGCTCAAGGCTTCATGCCGTTTTTAGCATAATCAGCGATAATAAATTTCCGAACGCTTTTTTACCTGCCAGCGTGGTGTGACGATAGCTGAAAAAATGCACTTCGTCTGCACAGGTATCGAAACCCATATCGTGAATATGTTTAAGGCCGCCGCGACGCAGGCGTAATTTTACATAACCGGGCAAATTAAAGCGATAATGGTTTGCCCGATGCGAAGGCACAAAAAACTGCTCATTTGATTCGCTTTCTGCCAGAAAACGATCCAGAAACTCCTGTCCCACTTCATAGGAGGCCTGGCGAATAGTAGGCCCGATAATGGCATAAATATGTTCTTTTCGTGCGCCGAGCTTTTCCATCGAAGTGAGCATGGCTTCCGTGATGCCCCCAATAGCACCTTTCCAACCCGCATGAGCGCAACCAATGACACCAGCCTTAACATCATAAGCGAGTACCGGCGTGCAATCCGCCGTTAAAATACCAAGGGCGATACCAGGCTCACGCGTGACCATTGCATCGCCTTCTAAGCTTTGTGGTGCGATGGCGGAAGAGATGGTATGGCAGATATCGGAGTGTGTTTGACGAAGCAGGCAAAGCGCTTTGGGCGTATCCGGCAAAGAAGCTAATGCGAGCCGGCGATTTTCGCTAATATTTTCTTTGCTATCAAAAGAGCTGCCGCAATTAAGCGAAGCGAGATCTCCCTCTGATACACCGCCTAACCGAGAAAAAAAGGCATGCTCGATATGCGGATGCGCGAAATCAGGATGCGTGAAATATTTAGGTTTCGACATAAGCGGGAGCTATTTGTTTTTGCGAAAAGGAGAGAACTTTGAATAAAGTACCCATCTGCGAAGGGTCTAGCAAGCGGTGAAGTGCGGCCTGTAGCGCTTTACGTTGTTCTTCGCTTGCTTGCGTAGCTAATTTTTCCGCGCGTAGACGAATACCGAGTGTAGTTAAAAAATGACCCTGCGTTGCAACTGGCCAAACAGGGCAGTGCGCCGATGCCGCTTCACTTAAAGCTGCAAAATCCACATGCGCGGTGAGATCCGCTTCGCCTATGGTTTCCAGAATAGGGTGATAACGATGTGATTTAAGCGCTTGCAACGTATCACGATAGGCAGCGTGCTCAGTGTAACCATAATCGATGATTAGGGCTAAACCGCCTTTTGTGGCGATAGCCTTACTTATGGCATTTATCGCCGAAAGCGAGGACGGTGAAATTTCACGCACGCCGCCTATCGGCGCTGATTCTTCCAAAAGATTGTTGATAGGCGTAGCCGCAGGCGCCAATGCAAAACGTAGCGAATCATTCTCCAGCGCCACCATACGCTCGCGCCAACCCCGCTCCGTGTAAACACACTGATGAATGGGTAGTGCATCAAAAAATTCATTGGCAATAACGAAAATAGGCGCATCACACAGGATAGACTCAAAATGCGAATGCCAGGTGATAGCAGGGTGCGTGAGAAGCTTCCGTTGTGCTGTGCGTAAAGTTTCATTTACCTCCACCAGGTGCAGGCGCATGGCGGTATGAAAACCTGGAATATGCTGAGTAGCGTGCAAAATATCGGCCATCAGAGTGCCGCGCCCCGGTCCAAGCTCTACAAGGTGAAATGATGAAGGCGCACCGAGTTTGAGCCAATAATCCGCGAAACAAACGCCAACCATTTCACCAAATAATTGCGAAATTTCCGGTGCCGTAGTGAAGTCACCCTGTGCGCCCAGTGGGTCACGACGGGCGTAATAACCGTACTCAGGATGCGTGAGCGCTAACTCCATAAAATGCGCAACGGTAATCGGACCGTGCGCGCGAATGAGCTTTTTTATATGCGCTTCAAGCGCGTTTTGCGCCGGCATGATGCGCCTGCCATGCTAAATAACCACCGTAAAATATCATCGGAAGGCAAAGCAGCTGACCCATACTGAAATGCGAAACGATAAAACCAAGATGGGCGTCCGGCTCACGGAAATATTCCACTACAAAGCGTGCCGCGCCGTAACCCAAAAGAAAAATGCCGGAAAGCATGCGGGGTTTGTAACGTGCGTCTGTTTTTTTGGCGAAGAAAAGCAAAATAAGAAACAGCACCAGGCCTTCCAAAACGGCCTCATACAGCTGACTAGGGTGACGCGGTAGCCCATCGCCGCTATGTGGAAATACCATTCCTAAGGGTGAATCCGTTACACGCCCGTAAAGCTCACCATTAATAAAATTAGCAATACGGCCAAAGAATAGACCCATCGGCGCGGCGCATGCGGCGAGGTCCATCACCGGCCAAAAAGATACCTTATGCTGGCGGCAGCATAAATAGGTGGCAAAAATCATACCGAGCATGCCGCCATGGAACGACATTCCCCCCTGCCAGATGTAGAATATTTCTATGGGGTTGAAAGCGTAATAAAGGAATTTATAGAAAAATACATAACCCAACCGCCCTCCTGCCACTACGCCGATAACTGCCCAGATAAAAATCGCATCGTAAAGCGGCTGCGTAAGCGCATGCGGTTTTTTTCGATCCAACCAGCCAATATACCACCATCCCATAAGAATGCCGGCTACATACGCCAGCGAATACCAGCGGATTTGCAGCGGGCCGACTTCAACCAATACCGGGTCGATAGCGGGATAAGCGAGAACGAGTGTAAGCATCTATTTGCGCCTTTACGGAAAACTAGCTATAGGTGGGATAGCACAGTCGCAAGGAGAAAATGATGTTTAAAAAATCCCCCAAAGAAAAAATACGCGACGCGTTCGAACAAAAATTTTCCGGCAAAACGGAACAGACCGCGCAATTTTTCGACGATATGGCGCGCATGACGGAAGGTGCGTTTTCAGCGTTTGCAGGAATTAGGCAAGATTTGGAAGCGCAAGTTCGCCAGGCAACCGAGCGGTTACTACAGAAAATGGATATGGTTACGCGGGATGAATTTGAGGCAACCAAGGAATTGGCGGTAAAAGCACTCGCGCGTGTGGAAGAGCTTGAAAAGAAACTGGCTGCCAAAAATGCTGTTAAAAGCGCCAAACCTGTGACGAAAGCAAAATCCAAGTCGAAGAAAAAATAATGCTCAAAACCGGCAAGGCAAATATTTTGCTGTTGGGTGGTGGGAATATGGGCGCCGCACTTGCAGAAGGTTGGTTGAAAAAAGGTTTGAAACCGAAGCGCCTAACGATTTTGGAGCCCGACGCCAAACGACGCAGCGCGCTCGCAAATTCCCTTAAGGTGGAGGTGGTGGCAAAAGGGTCTGATTTTGCAGAGACCTATTTGCCCGATATCGTGTTTGTTGCCGTAAAGCCTCAGCAACTCGAAGCCGCGGTGAAGCCGCTCGAAAAACGGCTTTCGGTGGGCGCGCTTATTATCTCGATTGCCGCTGGAAAAACACTGAAAAGCCTAGAAGCTATCCTGCCTGAAAAAACGGCTATGGTGCGCGCCATGCCGAATTTGCCGGTCGCTGTAGGGCAGGGAATGACAGTTTTAGTGGCAAATCGTTTTGCACGGGAAAAGCAGAAAAAAATAGCTGAGAAACTGTTTAAAGCCGTGGGTAAAGTGCTTTGGCTAAAGCAGGAAAAGCATATGGATGAAGCGACGGCTATTTCCGGCAGCGGCCCGGCTTATGTATTCTATTTTCTTGAAGCGCTGGACAAAGCGGCCCGCGCGAGCGGTTTTACACCTGAGGAAGCAGATTTGTTGGTGCGGCAAACGGCACTTGGTGCGGCAAAACTGGCGATACGCTCCAATAAACCCCTATCCCAGTTGCGGGAAGAAGTAACCAGTCCCGGCGGTACAACAGAAGCAGCTCTTAAGGTATTGGCGGGCAGTAAG
>CAYPXJ010000005.1:57512-67475 GCA_964414595.1 uncultured Rickettsiales bacterium | reverse complement strand
ATGCTTTACGTTCTCTATCTTATGAATCGCATCCGCCATCCAGCCGGGAATACGACCCATCGCTTGATGCAATGCGTCCAAATCCTTGTCCGTCAGCATGTCTGCACAGCGGCTGATAATCTGGTCATCCACGCTTTTTCTACCAAGGTAAGAAAGCGCCTGCAGCGTCAGATTAGCATGGTCGGGCATATTGTCGAGCCATGCTACGCGCGCACGCTTTAACTGGATAGTCTGTCCCGCCACGCGTCGTGTGCGATCCGTCGCGTTCGTCAGGTAAGCCAGTTTGATCGGCACCTGCGTTGAGAGCCTCATAAGATTTGCCGCCATTGCACCGGAGGGGAATATTTTATCACCGGGTGCAAGTGCGCGCGCGATATTATCCGGCGTAGGCGAAAGCGTGCCCAACAGTTTGCTCTGTTTTGGATAATGGTAAATGCCGCGATCAAGACGGCGAACCATGCCCTGTTTGACCAGTCGGGAAAGCACCTGATCTACCGCCGCGCGTGAGCCAACGTCGAGCAAGTCTCTGGGGGTGAACACCCAGCCCGGCTTCCTGCGCTTGATTCGGCTGATTATCTGGTCGGTTATAGATTTCATATTATCCTCTTATTTGTCAGATTATAACATAGTTTTATCTGACAATCAATGCCTCCTAATAATAAATCAAGATACTGAATATGAATGATAATGTAAAAGACCCCGCTAATCCCGAGGTCACCACCCGCGTGCTTACCATCATGCTCACCCGCGAATACTAATCACCGTGCTGTAGCAATGGCCTGATCTAGCCGTTGCTTCAGTATGCGTGAAAATACCCGCCTGACCGTAGCCTCGGCCTGCTGCTTGAATCCAAACCGCTTCTTGACCCTGGCCGTCCGCATGAACACGTAGAGCAGTTCCACCTGCCGTTTACTCTTTCTCCGATACATCGCCGTTTTGCCAGTGCGTGTTTTACCAAAAAACACCCCAGGCTTATTCCGCGCTTCCTTAGCCCCGCCAGATCGCCGCTGCGTAGCCGCACGTACGTTTGAGGACGGCGCGACTATCGAACTACCCCTATAGGGCGTTTTCGTCCCACCGGCCTCCTGTAGCCGCGCAAAATAGGCATTGGTAAAAACGGTAGCCCACCAGCGTTGCTTGGTAGCGGGTTGCATCTTGATGCCGGGCGGCTGTTGTTGAAGCCACCATTTCTTCGTCACGCGGAAACGGTTCGGGATGTCCGCCTGGATTTCCTTCTGCGCTTCCTTTGCCGTGAGCGTCAGGGCAGAGGCAACCGCGAACGGAATCTGACGCCGTTGCACGGAATCCAACTGGCGCATCAGCTGCTTAACATCGCTCTTCACGCTGATGGACATTCCCATGACTTCCTCACGCCGCTTTACGCGCTAAACTGCTATGGTTGAAATTGTAGATGAACTTCTGCAATTCCCGTATAAACTGGTGCGGGTTCTTCAGCCTTTCGTCCACCACGATTCACTTGCACCGAACCTCGCTATCTATTAGAAAACAGCCCACTTATTATAAGCGCATACGCTTCGCGTACTGCGCCGGGGGCGGTTAGCTCAGTTGGTTAGAGCGCAGCGTTGACATCGCTGAGGTCGTTGGTTCGAGCCCAATACCGCCCACCATCTTTCGTTCCTTGCTTGGCGTGTATCTCTTTTTACGTTATGTAGTCACCATGCAAACCGAACTTATCTATAATCTCTGGTACGTTGCTGCATGGGGCGGCAGCCTTGCGCATACCAAAACTGTTTCCTTAACTCTTCTGGGGCAGCAAATTCTGCTCGGACGCGATGCGAATGGCGGGGTTTTTGCGTTACGTGATTTCTGCCCGCATCGTGGCATACCACTGCGCTACGGCACATTTGACGGCACGACTCTTGAATGCTGCTATCATGGCTGGTGTTTCAATACGCAAGGACAATGTACTGCGATTCCCGCGTTGCCGGAAGACGATAAAACCGATATTTCGCGCATTAAGGCGCAATCTTACCCCTGCCGCGAAGTAGATGGATTGGTGTGGGTATATGTGTCCGCGCCGGGCACGCGTGCGCCACAGGAGTTGCCTGAAATTCCTACGCAGCCAACAGCCCTTCTCACGGGTTACCGGCATGTGGAATCTGTCGTTTTCCCCTGTGATATTGATCATGCGGTGCTGGGCTTGATGGATCCTTCGCACGGACCTTATGTGCACGCATCCTGGTGGTGGCGTACGCAACGATCGATGCACATCAAAGAAAAGAAATTTGCGCCGCACGGTCTTGGCTTTAAAATGGTGAGCCACAAGCCCTCATCGAATTCCCGCGCGTATAAAATTCTTTTCGGTGGTGAGGCTATCGAAACCGAAATCGCCTTTCAATTACCGGGGTTACGAACCGAGCATATTCGTGTGGGCAAGCATCATATTGCTTTGCTAACGGCGCTAACCCCTATAGATGAATCGCGCACGCAATTACACCAATTCATTTATACGAGCATTCCGCTTATCAATATTCTACTGCCTTTGCTTAAAATTTTTGGCCGCGCGTTTATTAAGCAAGATCTTGAGATTGTCAAAAAGCAGCAGGAAGGTTTGCAGGGTCAGCATCCCGGCTTAATGCTAATTGGTGACGCCGACCAACAGGCGCGCTGGTATCATAAACTGAAGCGCGATTATCTTGCCTCCCAACAAGCCGGAATTGCATTCGAAAATCCGGTGCCCGAAAAGACACTGCGCTGGCGTAGCTAGCAGATTTTGCCTATCACCCGGCAACCGGTAATATTTGCCGTCCGTTCGTTTTTCATTCCCCCTAAACCCTTGAGCTAAAAGGACCACTTTTGGCATGGCTATTGCACCTTTACTGGCAGGTTAAATTCTTAATTTTACTTTGATTTTTAGCCAATTTTTTGGGGGTAGCCATGAAGTCGCATACAACTAAACGCAGGAACTTGGCGCTTGCTGAAGCACTTAAACAAGCGTCGGGTAATCTTAAAAATATTCGCGATTATTTGCTGGGTGGTTTGCTGCTGAGCCAGTTACCCATAAATAAAGCCTATGCGGCTGAGAAAGACATAGAAAAGGTTGAAAAACCCTCTGAAGAAAATAAAGCGCCCGCGGAAACGCCGCAAAAAGAAATCGAAGTGGAAAAAACCGAAGCGAAGAACCAGCCCGAAAAAGAGGAAAAATCCGAAGAAGTGGTGAAGGAAAAAAGCGAAAAGATAAAGAGTGCTGATGGCACCTATATCAGTATCTATAAAGACGAAGAATCGGCCTCGTCTGCCAAGATTAAAAATGAAGCAAAAATGGAAGCGGAAGAAAAAGATACCTTGTCCTTAACTCAACAAGAGGAACAAGAGGATAAAGGTGAAAAAGATTATTCTAAGCACACGAATGGCAAATATGTGCCGCAGGAACCTTCTGATAGTAAAAGCAGTGTTTCAGAATTCACACCTGAGGTGAAAACTGAAGACGAAAAACCTCATGATAACGGCAAAGATAAAAATCATGATCGTGGTAATGGTAATACTTCTCCTGTGAGCCCTACACCGCAGGAACTTGCTACAACACCAGAATCTCCATCTGAGCCTGCGCCCCAACCTCAGCCTCAACCGGAACCGGAGCCTCAGCCTCAGCCTCAGCCTCAACCGGAGCCGGAAGCACCTCAGAATCAAACGATTCTGGGCACGAACGGGCCCGATACCTTAACCGGCGGCAATGGTAATGACAGTATTTCCGGCCGTAATGGAGCAGATCTCCTTATGGGTGGTAATGGCGATGATACGCTACTCGGCGGCGCCAGCGCTGACAGCATCGGTGGTGGTAATGGCGACGATAAAATTAACGGCAATGGTGGAGCAGATATTCTTTCCGGCGATAACGGCAATGATACGATTAAAGGCGGAAAAGACGACGATGCTATCCGCGGTCATAATGGTGATGATTTGCTTGAAGGCGCGGATGGGAATGACTCCATTGAAGGAGGCAACGGCGACGATACACTTAAAGGAGGCAACCATGACGATAGTTTATATGGCGGCGATGGAAATGACCGTCTTGAAGGCGGCAATGGCGCAAATCTTGTTATGGGCGAAAGCGGTGATGATTCCCTTATCGGTGGCAATAACGACAGCACGCTCGATGGCGGTATCGGCAATGATTCTATTAAGGGGGGTAACGGCAACGAATATCTTTTCGGTGATGCCGGTAATGATACCCTTAAATCCGCTGATGGCGACGATACTCTCCGTGGCGGATACGGTGACGACTCACTAGATGGAGGAGATGGCGACGATATCGTTTATGGCGAGCACGATATTTTCGATAGCGAGCCTCAACTGGGCAACAATACTGTGTACGGCGGCAATGGTAATGATTCCGTTTTCGGTGGCATGGGTGATGACTCTCTCCATGGCGGCAATGGTAATGATGTGCTCTACGGCTTTATCGGCCAGGATACGATTAAAGGCGAAGCGGGCCAGGATACACTCTTCGGCGACGAAGATAGCGGCTTATTCTTTGGCGGCAAAGATAACGACATGATTAATACAAGCGGTGGTCAGGATACCATCTACTATACCAAAGGTGACGGAATCGATGTGATTCTCGATTTCGAAACTGGCGATGTGATTGATGTATCCGTTTATCGCGCCAGAGATATGCAGGGTCTTGGCACGACGACTGTGACCTTCTGGAACAATAAGACCAATATGTACGAAGGGATTACCTCTGCTGGCGTGGTGGACTACAAAGATACGCTGGGTAATGAAATTACCTTTGTCGGCAATAATCACATCTGGCAGGCAGGCGACTTTATTTTCTAAATGCGCTTACGGCAGACGACAGTACTGCCATTGCCAATATATTGCAGATGGTCAAAATCCATCTGGGCAAGGAAAATTCCACGACCATTTGGTGCGTCTGCGCGTGTGGGATCGATGGTTAGGAATTTACGCCAGTCAAACCCCTCGCCCTCATCGCTAATTTCAATCGCAATTTCACGATCGGTACGCGTGAGCGTGACGCTCGCGACTTTGGCTTTGTATTGCGCTTGCGAAAGACGAAATTCCAATTCGTCTTCCCAGGTGCCGTTAATTAAATGCTCTTTCTTTTCCTGAAAAGGAATCCCCAGATTTCCATGCTCTACGGCATTCACCATCAGCTCCGTAAAGCCCAATACCACTTCACGCGGACGCGGAAAACAGGATGAAATTACCGCCGCTATGCGCTTGGCCTGACGCACGGTTTTATAATGGAATAAACTGGAATACATATAAGAAAGACCGCGACGAATTTCGCGCGCTTTTTCAGATAAGCGCTCACTCTCGCGGTAAAGATTTTTGAGCATTCGTTTGTCATCAAGCGCAGACTTCACAATAGCCAGTAATACTTTACGCGAATAAGGCTTGGTAAGATAATAATACACACCGGCCTGAAGACCTTCTTCAATCTGTTCGCGGGCTGCCGCGGCTGTTTGCATAATAACCGGTATTGCGGCCCATTGCGGCGACGCCTTTACACGCGCCAGGAATGACATGCCGTCCATTACCGGCATTAAACGGTCCAGCACAATGACATCAATATCGTCATGATGCTCAAGGGCCAATAAGGCCTCTTTGCCGTTCGTAGCACGGATAATTCCGTAGCCCTCTTTTTCTAGTATGTGGTGTAGTATATCAAGGTTATCGATCTCATCATCTACGATGAGAATTTTTGCTTTCAGGTCCAGCATTTCTTCCCCCCGGAGTCAGCTTTTATCCTGGCTTCGATCGTTTTTCAGTATATAAAAACAGGGTTAATAAATGGTTAAGATACTCAACTTTTCCGTGAATTTTTGTCGATAAATGGCTTGACATACCACGCACCGAGAGCCTTGCCAAAACACCCATAGCTCGCGTATAGAAGGGCATCATATCCGCAGGGGGTTTCTTTGAGTAAAACCAATCAGATAGTCACCGTATTCGGTGGTTCCGGCTTTATTGGCCGCTATGTTTGTGCCGAGCTGGCAAAAGCTGGCTATATGGTAAAACTTGTCTCGCGCGACCCTGAGAGGGCTCGTATGGTTAAAACGGCAGGCGCGGTGGGTCAGGTTACACTCGTACCTGGAAGTGTTCTGGATACCGCATCGATAGAGCGCGCGGTTGAAAACGCCTATGCCGTCGTTAATCTGGTTGGCATTCTTTTTGAGCGTGGCCGTCAGCAATTCATGGCCATTCATGCTCAGGGCGCTGAACGTGTGGCGAAAACAGCCAAAGCGGCAGGGGCAAACCGCCTGGTACATATGTCCGCACTGGGTGTAGAAAAGGCCAAAAAATCCAAATACGCACGCAGTAAGTTCACCGGAGAAAAGGCGGTTTTGGCAGCCTTCCCTACTGCGACGATAGTACGTCCGAGCATTGTATTTGGACCGGAGGATAATTTTTTTAATCTCTTCGCCAAGCTTACAAAATTTTCGCCTATCATGCCGGTGATTGGCGGTAGTACAAAATTTGAGCCGATTTACGCGGGTGATGTGGCGCAATCGATTGCAAAAATTTTGCAAACACCGGAAACACAAAGCTATGTGTATGAGTTAGGCGGGCCAAAAACTTATAGCTTTAAAGAATTGATGCAGTTTATTGCACGTACGATTCATAAAAAACCCTTGTTTGTACCTATGCCTTTTTCTGCAGCAACGGTTGTTGCAACATTAGCGCAACTCGCAGCACTCCTTACTATGCAAAAACCTTTGTTGACAGCGGATCAGGTTAAGCTTCTTGAAGTAGATAATATTGTCGATGGGCGCACAGGTCATACGATTCGCGATCTCGGTATTTATCCGCGTTCCATCGAAGATATTGTGCCACAATACCTTGCGCGTTATCGTTAATTTATTGCCCGAACAGGCCCATGCTTCCGACCCTGCGAGTTCGGTATGGGTAAAGGCGCATGCAGGTACTGGAAAAACACGGATTCTGACTGATCGTGTACTGCGCCTACTCATTGCTGGCGTGAAACCTTCACGCATTCTCTGTCTTACTTATACCAATGCAGTTGCAGCGGAAATGCGCACCCGCATCATGGAAGAGCTGGCTTCCTGGCAGCATTATGCCGATCACGAACTTAACCATTTGCTTCGGAATTATGCGTTACCGGAATCTTTAGAGAATCGCGTAAAATTACAGCAGATGTTTTATGAAGTGAGTGAAGCATCCCAAGGATTGCGTATTGAGACAATCCATTCTTTTTGCCAGTATATTCTTAAGCAATTCCCGCTGGAAGCAGGCGTGCCTGCACAATTTAAAATATTAGATGAAACGGCTAGCCTGCTTTTACAAGAGGAGGTCATGCATAAGTTGCTTGTGCACGATGAGCCTAAAATTCGAACTGCTATTACCGTCCTTGCCCAGTTTTTAGATATTGATACGGTTAAGGCCGCACTACAAAAAATTTATCAAGAACGGCATCGACTTGGCGATGTTGATATTACGCAGCCCGTCCAGCTTGAGGCCCTTCATGATTTAATTTATCGCGCACTCAACGTTTCATCTTCTACCGATGTAAAAGCACTCACAGAAACATTTTTTTCGTACGATATACCCCTTGCCATAATTGCTCAGGTTGAAATCTTGCAGGCCCATTCTGAAAAAGAATATCATAAAATTGCTGCACTATGTGACTGGCATACTAAGCCTGATCAGCGGCAAAATTTCCTTAATGAATATGCGCAGATTTTTTTGACAAAGGAAAATGCTCCACGAAAAAAAATTCTTGCGAAAGAGTGCTCTGAAACATTTTTTGAACTTGATGCCTGGCTCTATAAGGAACAAACACGCTTAAATTCAGCAGGCTAAAAATATAGCGGACGCAACGAGCCATATTTATACACTTGCATCTGCGTATTTTTTAACTTTTGATGCGCTCAAACATGAGCGTCGCTCCCTCGATTTTAATGATATTATTTTACGCGCGCGAGAGCTACTCACTACGCCGGGTATATCATCTTGGGTTAAATATAAACTGGATGGTGGAATTGATCATATTTTGGTTGATGAAGCGCAAGATACTAACCCTCTGCAATGGGATATTATTCATGCGTTGGCGGAAGAATTTTTTACCGGCGACAGTGCGCGGGAAATAAGCCGTACCTTGTTTGTTGTCGGAGACAGCAAACAATCTATTTTCAGTTTTCAGGGAGCTCGCGTAGAGCATTATCTCACGCAAGGTGAAGTGTTCTCACAACGCGTTATACAAGCAGAGGCAGAGTGGCGCGCTATCGATCTTACCACCTCTTTTCGTTCGTCTCGTGCCGTTTTGCAAGCCGTAGATGCGGTGGCCAACAGTGCAGGAATGCGCGAAGGACTATTGGTGCAGGATTCTATCAAACATCATGCCCATAGTACGGTTCCCGGAATCGTAGAGTGTTGGCCGGTTTTTGTGGAAGATGAAAAGGAAAAAAAGAGCGTTTGGAGTTTCCCTTTTGAAGCCTCTGCACATCACGATGTAATTACTTATTATGCACGTTACATCGCGCAACGTGTGGCTCAGTGGGTAATAAGTGGCCGCTGGAAACCTGGCGATATCATGATTCTATTTCGTAAACGTGGTAAGCTGATGGACAAAATCACCCGCGAACTTAAACGTCAATCTATTCCCGTTCATGGATCCGATAAGCTAAAACTCACTGAACATCTGG
The DNA here is from genome assembly GCA_964414595.1 of uncultured Rickettsiales bacterium. Lineage (GTDB taxonomy): Bacteria > Pseudomonadota > Alphaproteobacteria > Rickettsiales > CAIJLX01 > CAYPXJ01. Next base: position 58,824 of record CAYPXJ010000005.1, on the reverse strand, counting down.
CGGTGCAGGATATGTTGGCGCTGGCACGATTTTTATTATTGCCCAGTGACGATCTCTCGCTTGCCTGTATATTAAAATCACCACTTTGCTCCCTTAGCGAACAAAATATTTTAACGTTGTCGTATGCAAGAGAAAATTCCTTATGGGAAAATCTTCAGCACACAAAAACTTTCGAAAACACCTATCATTATTTATCTTCTCTGCTTGCAGAATTACCTTCCAGCAAACCTTATGATTTGTTCTTCCGTGTGTTTTACCGGGATGGGTACTCAACAAAGATATGCGCACAACTTGGCGAAGAAACGCGTGAGATTCTCGATGCTTTTTTAGAAAAATGCGCAGAGTATCAACAGGAAGGTCCGGCGTCGCTCCAGGCTTTCGTTTGTTGGATGGAACAAGGAGATATTACCATCAAGCGTGAAGCGGATGCACGCACCGATGCTGTACGCGCCCTTACGGTACACGGAGCTAAAGGTTTAGAAGCTCCAGTCGTTATTCTTGCTGATACGTTCGCAAGCACGGCTGCGCAAAATGAAAGTAAGCTTTATTGGTCCGATGCGCAGGGTTTTTATTTTCTATTGCCTTCTGCAGACATACCGCTAGACCCCATAGAAGATATTAAGGAAGCCAACAAACAGGCAGAAAGCCGTGAAGCCATGCGCCTGCTGTATGTTGCAATGACACGGGCACGCCACGCGCTCTATATCGCTGGATATCGTGGTCAAAAAACTACAAAAGATAGTTGGTATAATCTTATTCAGGAGGCGTTAAAACCTATCGCTACGGCAGAGGATTTCTGCTTTGAGTCAATGCCGTTTGAAACACCGAATTATGTTTTACGGGATGAAGGGTATAGCCCTGCTGATGCCGCAGCGCCCGTTGTAAAGAAAACAAAAACGATTCACATACCTGCATGGGTTGATGATGCTCGCCTTTATGCGGCGTCTACTTTTTCTGTCACGCAAAGTTTATCATCCTCCTACAAGGAACCTTCAGAAAAGCGGCAGAGCGAGGAAGATTTTTCGCCTGCGGATTATGGCAATATTTTCCACCTTCTCATGCAGATTTATGAACATTTACCTAAAGATAAACATGCTGATTTTGTACGCGCACGCATGGGAGATATCGCAGCAATAGATGAAGAAAAATTAGCCGATTTGCTAGGTGATGCAGCGCGCCTAATGGGCAATAGCAGCTATAGAACATTGATACAAAACGGCGTTTTTCTTCCCGAAAGTGCCTTGATTGGCTGGCGCGAGAAATGGCCACTTTATGGTCGTATCGATGGGTTGGTTATTCAGAAAGATGATGT
>CAYPXJ010000005.1:21486-57502 GCA_964414595.1 uncultured Rickettsiales bacterium | reverse complement strand
TGCATATTCTGGATTATAAAACCGGAAAAACACCACAAGATAATCTGGATATCCCTCTGAATTACAAGCAACAGCTTGCACTTTACGCGAAGCTTCTTCACCCGCTTTTTCCTAAACATAGAATCTTTGGACACCTTGTATATCCACGGGAACCTCGCCTTTTTTCATTTAATCAGGAGGAGCTATTCGAGGCGATTCCACCTCTTATAACACCGCAAGCGGCTTGACTTAGCCCGAGGTGAATCCTACATTTTAGTTGTAAGCAAAAAGGAGCTTTTATGGCGCACGAAACCAGCGATACCAATTTTGAAAAAGATGTACTCAAATCTTCTGGCCCTGTTCTTGTTGATTTTTGGGCCGAATGGTGCGGTCCATGCCGCCAGCTTTTGCCGCTTGTTGAAGAAATGTCCAAAGACATGGAGGGCAAGCTGAAAGTGGTGAAAGTTAATATTGATAAAAACCCAGAAACGCCAGCAAAGTATGGTGTACGCGGTATTCCGACGCTGATGGTTTTCAAGGATGGAAAACTGGCCGCCACGAAAGTCGGCGCACTGCCAAAATCATCACTTTATGCGTGGGTGGAATCTATTATTGCCGCTTAACCCGCATCACGTTTGACGCGGATACATCTGGCATTTTCCAGCAGGAATTGTGTATTGCTCGTGCGGCGTTATCTGCACGATGGTTTTTCCATTATCCTGCACTTGTGCGCTGCACACAGATTTGCTGAACATAACGCGATCACCATCCATACAAACCACATCCATACGTGACGGACAATCGCCTACCGCCGCCACATCGTAGCTACGCGAACAGGCACCAAGAGCAAGCATGCTGCCCACGGCCAAATAAAGATATTTGCGCAATTTTCCCTCCACACCCTGAAATTTTGCGTTGAGAAAAAATAGCGTACACAAAGTTTTTTTCAACGAATTTTTGCTGGACGATTTGACATTATTGCGTCTATGGTGCACCCCATGAAAGCGGAAATTGTAAAACTCAAAGAGACGATTGAGCAGGCGCTCGTTCTGCTGGGGAGGTATCTTTGACATTGAAGCACTTAAGACTCGTGCAGCCGAATTAAATCGTCTTTCTGAAGATCCCAAACTTTGGGATAATCGCGCACAGGCGCAAAAAATTTTACAGGAAAAAACTCGCGTTGATCAAACGCTCGAAAATTTTCATGGGCTGCAAAAGGAATTTGACGACGCAGTAGAACTTGCTGCACTTGCCGATGCAGAAGGTGATAGTGTGATGCTTGCTGAAATTGAAAGTAATCTGGTGCGCGTAGCGGCGCGCACAAAAGAAATGCAGATTACACGCCTTTTTTCTGGTGAAGCAGACCCGAATCCCTGCTTTCTTGAAATTCAATCTGGTGCTGGCGGGACGGAAAGTAATGATTGGGCTAGCATGCTCCTCAGGATGTATTCACGCTGGGCTGAAAAACATGGTTTCACCGCTGAGCTAATTGACGAGCAATCGGGTGATCAGGCGGGAATCAAATCCGCCACACTAAAAATCCTAGGGCATAACGCTTATGGCTGGGCTAAGACAGAAAGCGGCGTCCACCGGCTTGTGCGGATCTCTCCTTTCGATTCTGCAGGCAAGCGCCACACCAGTTTTGCAAGTGTGTGGGTTTATCCCGAAATCGATGATTCAATAGAGATTGCGATTGAAGAAAAAGATCTGCGTGTTGATACCTTCCGCGCGTCCGGTGCGGGTGGTCAGCATATTAATAAAACCGATAGCGCCATACGGATTACCCATATGCCGACAGGAATTGTGGTGCAGTGCCAAAATAACCGTAGCCAGCATCGCAACCGCGCCGAGGCTTATAAAATGTTGCGTGCGCGGCTTTATGAAGTTGAATTACAGAAGAAGGAAGCCGCGATTCTTGCTAACAACGCCACGAAAACCGATATTGGCTGGGGGAGTCAAATTCGTTCTTATGTTTTGCAGCCTTATCAGATGGTGAAAGATTTGCGCACCGATGTAGAAACTAGCAACACGAGCGCGGTGTTGGATGGCGACTTGGATGATTTTATTACTGCCGCGCTTGCACTACGCGTAGGCAATACGCGCACCAATTAATTACGTTTTGCTGTTACCGCACTCGGGCTTTTTAAATATTGCTGTACAAAATCAGCAATTGGCTTTTCTTCCGACAGAAATAATTCACGCTGCAAAATAAGTTGTGTGGGCATGCCGTTATCAAGTGGGGAAACTAAGGTAACGAGATAGTGCGAAGCAGGATAAAGTTTATTCTCACCCTCCTGAACAGTTTGCCAGGAAAGTATGTCTGCCCAAGTGGCTTTGAAAAAAGCCTGGCGCCGACTACGCAAATAATGTCGCATTTCACCTTCAATCAGCACGATGCTAATTTCTACTCCAACATGCGTTAGAAATAATTCTTGCCCACGTGTAAAGCGGCTTAGCTCCAGTTCGCGGTGCGCAATATCAATACTGCGAATTCCAAATAACAAGGCCGCACCCGATAAAATCACGAGGAACAAATAAGCGGCATTAAAAGCATTTTGCTCATGCGCTGGCGTGATTTCACTATCTGGACTTAAGTAGAGAAATAAAAAAAACAACCCACAAATCACCGATATGGCTGTTAGTGCCATTGCCACCCACATTTGTTTTTGGATAGGTTTATACGCACCCGGTATCTGCAAATACATTTTAGGTCTTTTGGGTTGCTCGTCCTGTGATGGCGGCTTCTGATTTACAGGGTTTTTCTTACTAGCAACCATTCTACTCTCCTAATATATGCCGCCTGTGCCCATGGAAGTGGGGCCCTCCTGCGGAATATTATAATCTTCCATATCATCACCTAAAGGCGTAGGAGATTCAATAGGCATGCCTTCGGTAAAGGGATCAAATATTTGCTGATATTCCACCGATTGTGTGGGCGCCGTGCCTGGCTTAAAAGCCTCTACCACGATTTCATTTTTGGGTGTGTCTGAAGTTGGCAAATAACCCGTTTGGTAATCAATACGCACCATCTCAATCCCAGAAGGAATGGCAAAAGGCGCCGGTTTACGGTCTTTGTAATAGGATTTCATAAAATCGATAAAGACAGGCAACGCCACGCTTGAACCCGTTTCTTTTTCACCTAGCGACCGCGGTGTATCAAAACCCATAAAAACACCTACAACGATTTCTGATGAGAAACCAATAAACCACGCATCGTTCGCGTTATTCGTAGTACCTGTTTTTCCAGCGAGTGGAATGCCAAGCTCGCTTGCTTTGCGTGCGGTGCCGCGCTGAACAACACCTTCAAGCATATGTACAATCTGATAGGCAGAATAAGGATCCGTCACAGAGCTGGTGTTATCTACGACATGTGGAAATTCTGCTGCTTCCGTTGATTCACGTGTACCCAAACGGCAGGCAACGCAATCACGCGTATCTCTTCTCCATACCGTTTTGCCGTTACGATCCTGAATGCGCTCTACAAAATGAGGTTCTACTCTTTTGCCGCTATTCACTAGCGCGGCATACGCATTCACGAGCCTTAATACCGTTGTCTCATTTGCACCAAGTGCGGTTGAAAAATTGCGTACAGGGTTATCGCTAATGCCAAAACGCTTGGCAATTTCTACAATTTTTTCAATGCCAATATCTACCGCAAGACGCACTGTCATGACATTGCGAGAAAGCTCAAGTCCGCGGCGTAATGTTGTGGGCCCTAAGAAATCTTCGCTGTAATTCGCTGGTTTCCAGATTTGCAAATTGTCACCTGTACCCCAATAGAGTTCAAGTGGTTCATCGTTTACTAACGTTGCCGGCGTATATCCTTTTTCCAAAGCAGCGAGATACGCAAAGGGTTTAAATGCGGAGCCTGGTTGGCGATGTGCCTGCGTTGCGCGGTTAAATTGCGATTTTTCAAAATTATAGCCACCTTGCAATGCAATTACTTTGCCAGAATATGGATCCATCACGACTATCGCACCGCCGAGTTCCGGCACCTGCTCTAACAAATAGTGATCATCTTTTCTGGATACTAAAATAACATCGCCACGGCGTACAACATCTACCATGCTTTGTACTTCACCCGCTAAAAACTGACCTTGAATCCATTTGCGCGCCCAACGGGATTCCTCAAGCTTGATAACATTTCGTTCACCGTTAACCAGACCTATGGTGGCTTCATCCTTTTTGATTTTTAAGACGACCGCCAACTGCCAATCGCTATCTACCATTGCTGGTAATTCAATTTCACGCACGGCTTTCATCCAATTATCCACGCCATCAATATTTTTCAACGCGCCGCGATAGCCATGACGACGATCATATTCGCGCAAACCATTTTTTAGAGCATCACGCGCCATAGTTTGTACATCCGGATCAACGGTTGTGTATACCGCCAAGCCGCCGCCATAGAGTTGTTTTTCACCGTACGTTTTTAAGAGTTCACGGCGCACTTCTTCTGCAAAAAATGAGGCATCTGCCGTTTGTTCGCTGTCGCGCGTTCGCATAATAATAGGTTGCGCCATGGCGCGCTCCGCTTCTTCGCGCGAAACAAACCCCTCCTCTGCCATACTACGTATCACCCAATTACGCCGCTGTTCTGCACGCTCATAATTGCGGCGCGGATCAAAAGCGGAAGGCGCTTTTGGCAGAGCTGCGAGTAATGCCATTTCCTCCACATTCAATTGATCGAGTGATTTATTAAAATAATGCAAAGCTGCCGCAGCGACACCGTAGGAACGACCGCCGAGATAAATTTCATTGAGATAGAGTTCCAGAATGCGATCTTTAGAGTAGGCTTTGGTGATGCGGTAGGCAAGAATCGCTTCCTTGATTTTGCGTGTGTAGGTACGGTCCTTATTCAGCAAAAAGTTTTTTACTACTTGCTGCGTAATCGTTGAGCCACCAATCATCGATCGATCGTTACCTGCGTTTAGAAAATTCTGCGCGCTGGCACGAATAATGCTCATAATGTTGACACCGGGATGGCTGTAAAATTGCCGATCTTCTGCTGCCAAAAACGCATTGATGAGCATTTTTGGCATTGCATCAATAGGAACAAATATACGCCTTTCATGCGCATATTCCTGCAGCACTCTTCCGTCAGCTGCATACAGACGCGTTACAACAGGCGGGTTGTATTCTTCTAAAACCGAATAATCTGGCAAATCCTGCGTAAAATACACCAAGATAGCGCCGATGGCACACGCGATCGCGAGTGTTAACATCAACGCACCCGAAAGCATATTACGCCACAACGGTGCCATCATTTTTCTGCCTGTTCCAGCATTGCTTCAGGGTAAAAAAAGCCCTCGATAGAACCTTTGAGCGCATGCACTAAGGTCTGGCGGTAGGATTTCGTGAGTAGCAATTGTTCCTCTTCCGTATGGGATAGATAACCAAGCTCAACCAGCACAGAAGGCATGTCAATGCCTTTCAGTACCAGAAAGCCGGCAAAGCGGTGCGTATTGTTTACCAGATTTACTTGCTCACTTAAAGTCTGCACCAGTTTTTCTGCAAATTGCGCTGAGCGATTCTGCGTATCGCGACGTACCATACCAATAAGCGCCTCCTTTACATCCTCACTCGTGTCTTTAAAATCAACATGATAGATAATATCACGTTTGTTTTCACGGGCGGCAAGTTGGCCGGCTTCTTTGTCCGAAGCCTCCTCCGAAAGTGTATACACTGAAAGCCCTCGCACCTTTTCATCTGGGCAAGAATCTGCGTGAAGGGAAATAAACAAATCGGCACGGGTCGCGCGCGCTTTTTCAACGCGCTTTTTCAGCGGAACAAAATAATCCCCGCTCCGGGTAAGCAGCACATGGTAACGACCATCTTTTTCAAGCAAGCGTTTAAGTGCTAACGCATATTCGAGCGTGATTTCTTTTTCCTTTATATTGCGGGTTTTTCCGATTGCTCCTGGATCATACCCCCCGTGGCCAGGATCAATCACAATTACCGGGCGGAAAGGTTTTGGCTTGGGCTTAGGCAATGATTTTTCCGCCTTCTTTACAGCCTCGGGCTTTATTACTTCCTGTTTTTCCAATTTGGAATCTGGCTCCGCCGCATCTACTAAAAGAGAAGGCTTTTCGTTCGTAGGCCCCGCGCTTAGCGTGAGAATTAAATCGTAATAACCTTGGAAATCCGGCGGAAAACGCAAATAAGCATCTTCAATTTTCTGTGGCGCAACTACATCCAACGCCACACGGAGCGTACCTGGTTTCGGCTGACCGTAACGTAATCGCTTTATGGTATCGGAAACCAGATTCTGCTGTTTTTGCATATGGTTACCCGGCGGTATACCCCATTGCGCACCTGGAACATCCACCACGATACGCTCCGGATCACTCAAGGTAAAAAGCCTAAATTCTACTTCACTGGTAAAAGAAAGAATGACGCGCTGATGTTTGCTTTGTTGCTCAATGGTATAATTACGCAATGTTGGAACTTCCGCCTGTAGCGGCAGCGCCCACACTAGGAAAAAAATTGCCAACAGATACTTCATGGCAATACCATCTCGCCAGTTGCTGTTGTTGTCAAAGCCCAGTTGCGTTTACCGCGTTCGCCCTCCACTGTTTTCATCTGGATTGCATCTTTTTGAAGCCACAAAGCCACAGCACCTGACTGCATCAAATCCTGGGTTGTAATCGTGAGTTTCGTTCCTTTGCACTCACCTGCTGCTTGTATTACTATTTCCGCCTCGCGGCAGGGCGCTTCTTCCTTGCCCTGATAATAGATACGGTAATTTTTTGTGCTGAGCATACAGGAAGCTGGCGTACACTTACCGCCTGACCCATATGCCTGCTTCCAGCTTTTTGCCTCTTGTAAGCCTAGCATTTGTTGCCATTCTTCACGCGCAAAACGTGCGCTAGTTTTATTAGAAACAATCAGCTCTCCATTTTGATGAAGGCCTACTAGTTTCGCATTTTCACTAATAAGAAGATCCGGCATTTCACGCGTAAGAAAAAATATTATTCCTAGTATTGCTGGAATAATTGCAACAACGCGCAGAACTCCCCGCCACAAACATAACCACAAAAATGCAAGAGTAAGTAAAAGGAGTTCCGTAGAGGAAGGTGTGGGCAATGCCAAAGAAGGCTTCGGCCACGAATCCACCCAGCGCGCAATCTCTATCATCCAACCTACGGCCGCACCCATTGCCTTGAGAAAGAATGACTCCACTCCCAACGGCATGGCAACAAGGGAAAGAACACCCAGCGGCATAATGATGAGTGATGTAAGTGGCACAGCAAACAGATTGGCGACAAGCCCGTAACTTGCGATACGACCAAAATGATAAAGCGCAAAAGGTGTGGTGGCGATGGTTGCAACAAGTGTCGATACTATAATCGCAAGAAGATAGTTTATTGCCCGACGCGGATAGTGAAACAAACTTATTTCCCGCTCATGCTGTTTGAGTTTCAAACTATTATCAAAAAAAGTAATGAGGCCAATCACGGCCGCAAATGACATTTGAAAACCCGCGTTGAGAAGTGCTTCAGGTTGAAAGAGCAAAATCATCAATGCCGCCCACGTCACTGGTAACATCGGCGTGTGCATACGGTCTAGAATAATGGCCAGAAGAAAAAGACACGCCATAATATAGGCTCTTTCGGCAGATAGAGGGGCGCCCGCTAATAGCAAATAAAAAAATCCCGCTACCAGCGCCGTAGCAGCCGCCCATTTCTTGATAGGGTAACGTAATGCGATAAAAGGGGTGAGCGCAAAACCGTAACGCACCACAACAAACACTAAACCAATCACGATTGCCAAATTAAGACCGGAAATCGCAATAATATGGCCTAAACCTGCCACGCGCATTTCTTCTAATGTTTGCTTGGGAATAGCCACTTCGTAACCCGTCAACATCGCCGCAGCAATAGCGCCTTCTGCGCTCACTTTTCCTTCTCTGTCGCGAAAATGTGCATAAATACGCTCAGTTACCTCGTGCCGCCAGCGTTCGATTACCGAACCCATATGATGTTCAGGACGACCACGCAACTTTACCTCGCTCAACGTAAAACCGCTGGCGCCAATGCGCTCAAAATACGCATAGCGCGAGAAATCATATCCACCCGGATAAACTGGCCTACGTGGAGGCATTAAAATTGCATACATTTTGACTGCATCACCAGGAAAAATGTCTTGCATTTCTGTACGCACGACAACCCGTACGCGCGCCGGAGTTTTTTCTTTTGGATACTGCCAAATATCAACTTGATCTAAAAGCAGCCGGTAGCCGCCGGGTTGGGTTTCTATTTGTATGACCCTACCCCATACCGACACTGGACCTATTTTCTCCTGCAGTATTGGCGCTTGTACAGATTCCACGCGCCATGCAGTGACTGCATAACCCAGCGCTACTATGCCGCTCATGACTGCGAGATATTTGGTAAGGCGCCGCCGCGCAGCATGGCGGGTTACATATGCCTTGATTGTAAAAAACAAGGCAGGAAGAAATGCACAGATAATTTCTACGGCTCCAGGCTCATATAACAATGAAAAATACGCAAGAATACCGCAGGCGAATAAAACAGGTGCCCATAAGATCAGGGTTTCTTGATTTTGTTCAACAATAGAGGAAAAGGGATGGAAGCGTATACGGGCCATAGAAATGGATAATTACCCGGCCAGTTACATTAGGCAATTCCTTCTTCGTCTTCGGGTTTCTTCTTGTTTAAATCTTTTATACGCTCAGCGAATGCCTTCGCTTCTTCCTGCTCACGGTGCTGGCGTTCTTGTTCTGCCATTTCCTGCTCATGCTGAAGGCGCTCCTCTTGCTCCGCCGCTTCGTGCTCTTTCTGCCTTTTTTCTAATTGCTCGGCAAGGGTAAGCCCTTCTTCGGATTTTTCAGGTTGCTCGCGAACTTCTTCTGCAAGCTGCTTTTCCTGCTCTGCCTGTCGCATATTGCGCTCAAGACCTTCGATGCTTTCTTCACGACGTGCGCGTTCCGCCGCTTCTGCAAATTGTTTTTCTAAGGTAGTTGGGGCTTGTGGTGGTGGTGGCTGTTTATTCACCGTGTCACCCCGCACCGTGCGTTGACCGCCGCTAGCATCAACTTGCGCACGGCCGTCACGCGTCGCACGCGCGCCACCTGACGCATCTACATCTACCACACCAGTACCGCGATGTACTTGTTTACCTCCTGTTGCCGGTATATCAGCAGCACGTGCATCGCGGGGAATTTGGCGGCCGCCAGATGCAACATCTGTCGGCGCCGGTTTACCGCCCACTCCGCCGCGCACCAGTGCAGAGGCAGGCGGCGCTTCATGCGGCTTCACTTGCACCAATTCACCTGCCCGCTCTTTTAGCAACTCTTGAATATTTAAAAGCGCCTTTTTCTCCTTAGCATTGGTTATTGCTTCAGATTTTTTCTCAAGATTTGCCATGAATTGTTTGACGACATTTAGTTCGCCGCCCGCTGTTTGCGGATTAATGATGTTACCATTCGGACCGAGATACACCACTCGGCCATTCTCTATTGTCATTTTCACGCCTTCCGCCGATTGCATCGTTGCTATGGTATGCGCAGCGGATTCATTGCTATTCGCCGCAACTTCGCCAGTAGGTTTGAAGAATTTATCAAGATTTGTGCGCGCCGCCGACATGGCATTTTGTAAGACGCCCACGGTGCGAGAACCATCGCGCTCCACCACTTTGCCGCCAGTAAATTGCGAGAGGAAAGAACCTACAAGGCCACCACGGTTTGCGCCTTCGTTTCCAAGCAATTCTGAACGGCCTGTTCCGCCTGTTGCTATATCCCGTGCAGCATTTTCTGCACCCGCTGCGGGATTATTTATATTCGCCGCACCACCGCCTATTTCCAAGGGCCGCCCTGCTTCACCTGCCGCACCTGCTGCCGGGTTTTCGGCAGGTTGCGCGCCACCCATCAAACCCATACGGCGTGCAGCATCTTTGAATTTATCCAACTGACCCGTTCGCTCCAGATGATCTTTTAATGCGCCATAGCCCACACCCAAACCTGCCAGTGCGGTAGTTCTGCCCGCGCTCATAATTTCTCTGCCTGCCTCAGACTTAATTGCCGCCTGACCCAGCGCCCCTAAACTATCGCGCCCATATCCTTTTGTGACACCCGGCGCGACAAGGCCGAAACCATGCGCACCTTCGGCGCCGTGTACTTGGCCTACCATTGGTGCACCTGCTTCAAAGCCGCCGGAAAGACGCCACGCCAGATTCGGCGCGAGGCCGATAAATTTCAGCATCAGCATGTTGGTGATCACCCAGACAAGCAGCGCCGGCATGAATTGGCGCGAGAATTCGTTCATGCGCGTGATCTCATCCATATTCGCATCCGCGCCGAACATCGCATTCCATGCATCTTCATCAATGCCGTATTTCACTGCTTCGGTCGTATTTTGAATCCAGGGCACTTCTTCATTCATTTGCGTGACAAGACTCATCATTTCAGAAAGAACATTCTGCACTTCGGTGACATCGCGCAACATCACGAGTACTGCAAAAATAATGAAAGGTTGCAGTACAAAGCTGATGAGAATTTTAATCCAGCTATCGAATAATACGCGCGTCGCTTGGAAGAGGAAGAAGCTCAAAAAGAGTGGCGCAAATAGTAACACGAATGTGATGCCGATAAACGAGACGGCGAAGGTGACGAGCGCTTTGAGCAGCGCCCAGAACATGACTCCTACACCCAGAAACGTTAGCAAAGACGTGGTAATACCTGTGCCATTGGCCAGCAAGAAGGTAACGACTAAAAACCCAACTTCGATAAGCCCTTGAATGCCGACGACGTTATCAAAAAGCTTATCGAGATTCGCGTAAAGCTGGAATTGTGCTTCCTGCGGATTAGACGCATTCGGCGGCGGCGTATTATTGATTTCGGCATCCGCCTCCATCAGATAGTAACTGAGTTCATTCATCGTACCGACAAAGAACTGATAAATATTGGTATAGAAGAAACAAGGGTTCGCAATGAGCAACCACACAACTGCGATTTTAATCATGCGCATCAGCGTTTCACGAGGATTAATAAGACCCATCGTAACGGCAAGGCCAGAAATAATAATATAAAGCATCAAGATAGCTTTGATGGGATCTTTCATCGCTTCTGCGATGTTTTCGTAAACCCCTTCAAGCGCGAGCCTTACGGTTGAATCAACCAAACATAATGGCGCTGAGAAAAAGGAAATATCCGTTGGCACCTGAATAACATTGCCATCCGGCAATTTCATTTCTTTAGTAGCTTGAGGATTAAGTTGCGTACATTGATTGGGCGTTGGCGTACTAGAGGAACACTGGCCCGCTGCATTCCCACTTTCGGGTACCATCGTTGCAAAACAGACAAGCAAAAACAACACCCGCATGCACCGTTGCATGATGTTCCCGCTTCTATGTATTGCTCGCCATTTCCTCATAATAATGTGGAAGCCACGCTGCCGGAGCGGCGCCTTTTTCTTTGATTAATTTATGCAACAGCGCAATACCTTGATCGCTTGCGTGCAGCACGTTCATTATAGCAGGAAACTCTGAGAGGTTCATTTCGATTATCGCTGATTCCTTACCCTGTTTGAGCAGGAACTGGCCTTTATCGCCGTCAGCCGTGGAAAGCTGTAACGCCTCGCTGCCGCTAATGCCGAACGCATCGCGGTAGAGTTGAGGTGATTTCACACTGCCTAATAAAAACATATTGGAAAAATGGGGGGCAATAGCCGGTGAAAGTTTACTTTTTACCGCTGCATCCACCTGATCGGTCATAAAGATAACTTGCGCCTTTCTTTTGGCGAGCGCATCTAGCCATGCAGGAATACTTGCGGCAAAAACCGGGTTATCAAACAAAAGCCATGGCTCGTCGATAACAATTACCGTGGGTTTTCCATCAAGCGAATGCATAAGCTTAAACATAAGATATGCCAAAACCGGAAACAAAATAGGCCGTTCTTTGGTAATATCGGACACATCAATACCCACCACCTGCTTTTTGATATCCAGGTCATCCGCGGTATTTCGGAAGAAATAGGCATAATTACCATTCCCAACCCAGCGGGCAAAACGTAATGCTGCATAAGATTTTTGTGCCTGCCCAAACGCATCCGCTACTATATCTAAAAGGCGATTTTTTGGCGGGGCGGACATGAGTTTATCAATGAGCGGCTCCATGTCTGCGGGCGTATCTTTTGGCGTTACGCCGTTGCCATCCCGCAGCAAATGCATGAACCAGCTTTTAAGAAAAAGACGCGTCTCTGCTGTATCCGGCAAAAGCAGCGGATTCATTTTTGTATGTGTGCCTTCGGGCCCTCTGCCAAGACGGTAATAACTTCCGCCTAAAGCATGAATAAATACATCTGAAGACCGGTATCTGTCGAAATAGATAATACGTGGATTTTGTGGGAATGCCTGCGCAAGTAGAAAGTTGACCAGAGCATTTTTATCCATTTCCTTAGATCCAATAACCAGTGAATGGCGGCCGGAGCCAAGCGCAAGATCGAAAGGATAAGGTTCCCCTTCCTTGGTGATAAGGATCGATGAACTTGCGCGCGCGGTTTGAGAGAGTGCATGTGCCTTTGCCTGTTGTGGTATGAGCGCAAACCCCGCCATACGCTTCGTATCCATAGGTCGATTACGGCGCACAAAAAGGAAATTGCCCGGCAGTTGCGACCAGAACAAATCTTCCATCATCACATCTTCGCGCACTACGACAATACCAAGCTTATCCAAAGCCGCGCGTACTTCCAGCACTTCGGCTTCCAGCATCTCTAACTCGTCTGCAAGCAGCATAATCGTAAGCTGTTGTTGGCCGTAATCTGTAGGGCGATTTTTCGCACCTTTTGTAATTTCTTTAATGCCGGAAAGGCGAATAAAATCTTCATCGCCACCAAGCTGCGCAATGTAATCTTGGTATTTATATTCCTTTACCGCTTCTTCACTATTCACAAATGTTACTAATTGCGTGATGATAAATTCGTGTGGTTGCTGCAAAAAGCGTGTCATATTTTCGGTCGTGACTTCATGGTAATCTTTGACCGTAAGAAGCGCGGCATAATGGGTTGTTTCTTCCGTTGTAACACCGAGGGCATTAAAACCAAAAGATACATCCTGGCTGGGAAGGAATTCAGAAAAATCCATCACGGGTAACGCGCGATTAGTATCTTCCAGATTGATGATCTTGCCATAAAAACTGAGTGGTTCGGAAATTACTGTACCGCCCAGATTGAGAAGCCCTAATCGCCGCGCACCAAAACCACTTAAAATGGAGAGAGCTTGATCCACCACATGGTTCATGCGTTCCAGATTTTTCTCAAGACCGCGACGGTGTGCAATACGCTCTGCGGTATAAAAAATAGAGCGCGGAGCGTGGCTCAAAATATGTGAGGCCATGCCATCCAGGACAAAGCTAATGTAAACTTCATTTACAAATGTACCGCCCCAGGGTTGGCGTGCGCGCCAAGCCTCATCAACTACTGAGGTAAAAGGATTGCTATGTTGCGTTTGATGTTCCTCTTGCCGTTTGCGACGTACGGTGTGCATCCATATGGCAAAGTCGTCAGAAGGGATAATTTCAGTAAGAATTTTGCGAATAAGCGTGCGCGATTCTAGCAAAGGGCCCGCGCTTTCCTGCCCTGCTTCGCCCGTTAACCGAATGGTTTGGACTAGCTCGCCGTTTTTACTAAGTACCGTATGCGCATCGAAGTGACACGCATACGGTACGAATTCTGTCTCATCTACGTCGCGGCGAGCTTCGTTAGACGAGACTTTGGGTTTGAAAAACAAGTTTCATGCCCTGTTTCGTCAGGAGACTTGGACGTGGTTTAAGAAGTTGCTTCGCTGCATGTACCATCGTCGCCCGTAAATTGAGCCAAAATGGTGGATGCGCCGAAAATCGCAAAGATACCTACACCGACCGCCACAGCAAGACCCCAGGTTGTTTTACCAAAGAAGGCACCAATACCGAGGAAGATAATGGCAATAGTTGCGATAGCTTTACCCAAGTTACCTTTAAGGGTATTTGCTACCTGGCAAATAATACCGCCCACGCCACCGAAGTTGGCGCTCGCGTTACCGCCGCCGCCGCCACCTGCAAGGGCTACATCCGGCGTGGAAAGTGCTACCAAGCTCCCGAATGCAAGCATTGCAAGAACCAGGCTTAGTTTAATAAACTTCATAATCGTCTCCTTTCAAAAGATAGCAGTGAATCTGCTCCTAGACTCAGAAGTACCATAGCAATATGACAATTCTGTTACAATTTCGTGCAAGGTACATTTTTTTTATCTTTAGGCGAATTCTACCATATTTTGCTTTTTTACCACACTTGGATGCTATATATAGAGCAAAATTTCACTTACAGGAGGTTCTATGACCCAAATTGAAGAAAAACTGAAAACTCAAGGTATTACCCTACCCGAAAGTACGAAGCCGGCAGCTAACTATGTGCCCTATAAAACCAGCGGTAAACGCGTGGTAATTTCTGGGCAGCTGCCATTCCAAACGGGTAAGATTTCCCATGCCGGTAAACTGGGCAAGGATATTTCGCTGGAGGAAGGTAAAGCCTGTGCACGCATATGCTTAGTGAATGTGCTAAGCCATGCCAAAGCCGCAGCGGGTGGGGATTTCGCCAAGATTTCACATTGGATTCGTTTAGGCGTATTTGTGAATTCTACGGAAAGCTTTACGGAGCAGCCGCAAGTAGCAAACGGCGCTTCAGACTTGCTGGTAGAATTATTCGGTGACAAGGGCCGCCACGCACGCGCGGCTGTGGGCGTTGCACAACTTCCTTTCGGCGCAGCCGTGGAAGTAGAAGCGGAATTCGAATTAGCTTGAATAACTGCTGAGCAGAATAAAAAGCATTAGGTGCGCTACATAAATTTCCAATGAATAGCGCCCTGCTATTTTTATTGGTGTGGCGATGGGTTTTGGCAGGCGCGCGAAACTATGAAAGCGATAGCGGAAGAAGCTATAGCCCAGGAAACTCATCATGCCAATAAGTGTGGCCCAATCCGTTCCGCTAAACGTGAACCAATATGTGCCTTGTATAAAGAAATACCAAGCAATGGCTGAAGCGATCAGAAAAATACGCAACCTTGCAGAAGCTCCGCGGTGCGCACACCATAAGCCGACTACGGCAAATAATACTCCTTCGGTTCCATATTCGGCGAACCAAAAGGTTAAAGGCCAAAGCACCATTGCGGCAAAGACCGTGGCGGTTGCGTCGTAAGTATCGTAGCGGATTTTTTTAGCGTACCATTTTAAGAACAAGCGCGTGACGATAATCAGCCACAAGATGTTTTGCAGAAAAATTTGCCCTAGCCAGATAAATTCAAAAGCGCTTAAAAGTGCTGCATACGCAATCAGGGATTTTTTGATGGTATACTGCTTGTTATAACCCACCAAAAATAAAAACAGCGGTGCCGCGCCGCGACCTAGCACACGTAGCACCTCATGTTCTGGGAAAAAATAGGTGCCGAGGTGATCCAGCACCATCAAAAGAAGTGCCGCAGCTTTTAAGAGATCGTGGCTGTTTGCCTGATGGCCATATTTACGAAATGCACGAAGAGCCCGCAAGTTCAGGCCTTTTTACGCTTGGCTTTTTTCTCCAGCGCGACTTCAAAATCAGCACCTGTGACTTTGCGCAATTCTTCTACCGTTACGCCGGGTGCCGTTTCAATAAGCTTAGGCAGGCCATCTCCGAATTCGAAAATTGCCATATCTGTAATCATGCGGTCCACAACACCTTTACCCGTGAGTGGCAAGTCACACTCCTTCACAAACTTTGCCTGGCCTTTAGCGGTGTGTTCCATGACCACAACCACACGCTGCACGCCAGCCACCAGATCCATCGCGCCGCCCATACCTTTCACCATTTTGCCAGGTATCATCCAATTTGCGAGATCGCCTTTTTCCGAAACCTGCATAGCACCGAGAATGGTGAGATCGATATGCCCGCCACGAATCATGGCAAACGAGCTGGCACTGTCAAAATAAGAGCTTTCCGGTAATTCAGTAATAGTTTGTTTGCCGGCATTAATGAGATCGGGATCCACTTCTTTCTTTGTCGGGAATGGACCCATACCGAGCATCCCATTTTCACTCTGCAGCACGATGTGCATTCCTTTAGGAATATAATTGGCCACCATGGTGGGAATGCCAATCCCTAAATTAACATAGAAGCCGTCTTCCAACTCCTGCGCCGCGATTTGCGCCATTTCTTCACGTGTCCAAACCATAACTTCTCCTACGCAGCCTCGCTTAATGTCAGACGCTCGATGCGCTTTTCATATGTCTGCCCTTTAATCAGCCTATCTATATAGATGCTGGGTGTGTGAATATTATTCGGATCGAGCGAACCGACATCCACAATTTCCTCTACCTCAGCTACGCAAGCCTTAGCGGCCGTTGCCATAACCTGATTAAAATTACGAGCGGTGCGACGGTAAATTAGATTGCCACTCCGGTCACCCTTCCAGGCTTTAATGATAGCCAAATCTGCAAAAAGCGACTGCTCCATAACATACATACGGCCATTAAATTCCCGCGTTTCTTTACCTTCCGCCACTACAGTGCCGTAGCCGGTGGGCGTATAAAACGCCGGAATACCCGCACCACCGGCACGAATACGCTCGGCCAATGTACCTTGCGGATTTAGCTCTACTTCCAACTCACCGCTTAAAAATTGATGCTCAAAAATTTTATTCTCGCCCACATAAGAAGAAATCATTTTTTTGATTTGCCGCGTTTGCAGCATGATACCTAGGCCAAAGTCATCCACGCCGCAGTTATTGCTAATAACTGTAAGGTTTTTTACACCCGACTCTTTAATAGCGATAATAAGATTTTCAGGGATACCGCAAAGGCCGAACCCACCCGCCATGATGGTCATGCCATCTTTGAGTAGGCCGGAAAGCGCCGTTTTTGCATCGCGTATGACTTTATCCGTAATCCCCCTCTGAATGCTTACCATCATGCTGAAACCAAGGGATATTTCAACTAGTACTTCAAAAAATGGGCTATTTTAAGACGTTGCAAATATGTCATGCTTCGAGTTAGGATTTATGCCGCTAGTCTTTTTTGTGCAATTTGTAACAATTGTTAACCTTTCTTTAACCTTAACTGGCTAAAGAATGAATTGTTACAAAACTGTGACAGTATTAACGATTTGTTAACCGCCTTCTAGTACAATACCTATATTAGGGACATTTGTATTAGAGCCCGGGAAACAACAATACCAGCGGGGGTTGGAATGTTGGAATTATCGCTTGTTGATGTCGTGAATTTAAAAAATAACCCGTCTGTTGCCGCACGCAATGAAGTTGCGGAGAAAATTTGCGATCAATTCAATATGCAGAAATTCTCTGATGAGGAGAATACCATCGTAACGGAGATTTTCCGTCTGCTTGCGAAAGATATCGAAACCAGCATCCGTCGCACACTCTCTGTTAAACTAAAAGAAAATGACCGCCTGCCACAGGATATCGCGTTCCTTCTGGCAAATGATGTGCTTGATGTGGCCCAGCCTATTTTGGAATTTTCACCGGTGCTTTCCGAAAGCGATTTAGTCGCGATTATTCGTAGCACCAAAGATATGGGCAAATGGCAAGCCATCGCGCGCCGCGATGTTATCACCGCGCCGGTTTCGCATGAGTTGATTGAAACGAAACAGGCCGAAGTGGTGCAAGCACTGGTAACCAATAAAAACTCCGTTATTTCACAAAACGATCTGCAAAATGTGCTGCAGATTTTCAATGGTTCCAATACGATTTTGTCTGCGCTTGTTGAGCGCGGTAATCTGCCAACGAAAGTGGCAGAGCGCTTGATTACTCTTGTTTCAGGTCACTTGGAAAAGCAGCTTGAACAGAAATATGGTATCTTTAAGCATGTGGTAAAATCCACGCTTGAAGAAGTGCGCGAAGATCGCACGATTGAAGATGTTTCGATTCGCAGCAATCAGCAGCAAGTTGCCGACCTCGTCGAGCATCTTTTTGTAAATAAGAAGCTGACTTCTTCGATTGTAATCCGCGCATTGTGTAAGGGTGATTTACCTTTCTTCGAAGAAAGTCTCGCTAAGCTAGCCAATCTTCCACATAAAGATGCCAAAGCACGCGTTTGGAACAGCAATCCACGCAGCTTCGCTGAACTTTATAATATGGCAGGTCTACCAGAAAGCGTGTTGGATGCCGTTCAAGTCGTACTCAAATTTACGATGGAAGAAATTCAACATGGCACCGATACAAAGGACCCGACCTTTGCAGGCAAGATGATCGAGCGCATTATGCAGCAAGGTTATGATCGCTCCGTCAATAACATGCAATATCTCATCGTGTTGATTGGCAAAAAGCCCAATATTCACACTATTCACTAATCCCATTACGTAAAGTGCTGGCGCTTCCTATGGATTATCATTACAGTAATTCTTGGGGGAAGAGAGTTGCGTTATGCGCCTAACACAGGATGACGTTGCGCGGTTATTGCACGAGCCAAGTGCCGATACGCAAATCGATCTGGTTCAAAAAATCTCTCATCATTATGGCGCGCAAGAAGAAGACGCGTTTAGCGAACGTGAGCGTGCGCTGGCAGAACAGATTTTCTCAGCTTTGATAGGTAGTGCAGAGACGCAAGTACGCAAAGCGATTGCACATAATTTGAAAAATATTCCCGATGCTAACCGGGAAATTGTTCTAAAACTCGCGCGGGATGTGGAAGAAGTTTCCTTACCCGTTTTACAGTTCTCTGAAGTACTGACAGATTTAGATCTTGTTGAGATTATCGCCAGTACGCAAGATGAAAAGCGCCATATGGCTATCGCAAAACGTGAAAAGGTCTCTGAACGCGTAACCGAGGCGCTTGTTGAAACAAAAAATGAAAATGTCGTGGATCTCGTGTTGCGCAACGAAGGCGCGCAGCTCAATGCGCAGACTTATGATAAAATTATCGTTCAACACAGCGAAAGCGCTAAAATCGTAGAATCCATGCTGGAACGCGGCACGCTTCCCGTTACGGTAGCAGATAAACTCATCCAGCGCGTGTCGACGACCATTAAAGAACAGTTGCGCCAGAAGTATGACGGCGTGTTTGAAGATAAACATCTGGATAAACTTCTCGAGCAGAGCTTGGAAGTTGCCACGCTTAAATTAATGGGCCTTGAATCCAATGATGATGAAATCAATAAACTCATTCGCCATTTGGGTGACTCGGGAAAAATCTCGCCCTTTACCGCACTTTGCATGGGTAATTACCATTTGTTGGAAGTAAGTCTTTCACGCTTGGCACGTGTGCCCCTACATAATGTGCGCATTCTTTTGCAGGATAAAGGCGATCTTGGTATTCATGCAATTTACCAAAAAGCGCAACTACCGGAAGGTTTGTTTCAAGCCGTGTATACTGGCATTCGGGCGATTCAAAAACTTGAGGCAGATTCACCCAGCAAGTTAAAATATTATCGTTATAGCCCTGTGCAAATTATGGAAAAAATGATCGAGCTTTCACAAGGCCGAAATATTCCGAATATGCAATATCTATTGACCATGATTCAACATCACTCGAAAGCTGCTGCGTAATTATTTTCCTGCCGCAAGCTGCTTGTAAACCGTCAGTGTTTTTTCCGCCATTTGCTCCAGCGAATAATTTTTGCGAACGTATGCTTGTGCGGCATTCACCATTTTCTCTTTTTCTTTTTCCGTGAGTTCCAGCGCTTTGCCAATCGCTTCGCTTAAACTATCAACATCCCCAGGTGCGGCAAGAAAGCCGGTTTTACCATGCTGAATGGTTTCTTTAGCGCCACCGTGATTGGTCGCCACTACAGGCACCTCCATCGCTTGCGCTTCCACCGCCACGCGACCGAATGCCTCTGGCCGCTGAGATGCCACTACGACTAAGCTGCTTAACATATAGGCCGCGGGCATATCAAATGTATGACGGACAATTTTCACATGGCCTATCAAATCAAGAGAGGTGACGAGGTCATGCAATTCACGCACGTACCACGGCTTGCCGCCATCATCGCCCAAAAGAATACAGTAGAAATTGCGATGCGGAAGTTTGGCCAGAGCTTTCAAAAGAACATCCTGCCCCTTCCAACGGGTGAGCCGAGCGGGGGTTAGAATAAGCGGTAGTTCCGCCGGGAATTGCCATTGCTGCAAAAGCTGCATAAGGCGGGGCTGCGTGACATTCTGGCGCGAAAATTTATCAAAATCGACACCGCGCGGCACGGTGACGATGCGCTTAGAATCCACCCCATAAATTTCCTGCACATGGCTGGAAATGAAGTCTGAAATAGCGATAACTTTTTCACCGCGCACCATCACCTGGTTATACTTGCGCTTGAGCGAGGTGCTGGAATCGTAAGTGCCATGAAAGGTGGTCAAAAAATGGACACCAACGCGTTTCGCGGCATAGTAAGCGCTCCAGGCCGGGGCACGCGAACGCGCATGCACAATGTTAATATCGTAAAGGCGTATAAGCGAGGTAAGCGCCTGAATATTCGTATAAATTCTTAACGGATTTTTGCTATGAACTGGAAGCTTAACGTGTGTAACGCCAGCACTTTCCAAGTGCCGCACAAGATCCCCGCCGGAGCTCACCACAATGGAATTATAGCCCGCTTTTTTGGCCGCGATCGCAATATCAATAGCGCCACGTTCTACACCCCCTACCCGTAAGGTGGGAAGAACTTGCATGATACTGGGTTTAGAGGTGGTCATGGAATTTGAAAGCTAACTATACGCGTAAGGTCTATATCGGCTTTAGGGTAAAAGTAAAGCACCATTGCGCGTTTGAAATACTTGCCTCCTGCTTAGGCTGAGAGTAGCATGGAAATATGCAACACCGCCCTCCTTTGACTAGGCTTATTTTTTCTTTCTTGATTCTTTTTTGCGGTGTTTTTTTTGGCTCTATTGAAACGGCATCTGCGCAGTGTGCGAGACCTTGCACGGCGAGTTATCAATGCCCAGGCAGTACTTGCGCGAATTTTTGCTGCGTACCTACTAATCCAACAGGATCTCCGAGCGGGAGCGGCTCTCTGAGCGGGAGTGGAGCTGGTTCAGGATCGATTGGCTCTTGTGCAAGTGGACGCGGCTGCATCAACAATTTTCAATGTCTTCCACACGGTACATGTGCGGCCGGATGTTGCGTTTTCCCAACGGCGGGAAGCGGCTCAGGTTCAGGCACAGGCGCTTTTACAGGACAACCTACCCCAACGGGGACAGGATCTGGCTCAGGAACGGGAACCGGGTCTGGATCGGGCGCGGGAACAGGAGCGGGTGCAGGCTCGGGTAGCGGAACCGGCACCCCCGCGGGCACAGGAACAGGTAGCGGCTCGGGCACGCCGCCTTCCCCATGTGGCAGCTCACCGGCATGTACTAAGGATTTGGATTGCCCCGGTGATGACATCTGTTCTTCCGGTTGCTGTAAGCCACCTGCTTGTAAACCTTGTATTAATAAAAAAGGGAATGCCAACTGCGATACGAAAACTGAAATCTGCTGCGGTAGCTGCTGCGTTCCTAAATGCACACCAGAATATTCAGATGAAAAACTAAAGCATTGCTGCACGATTGATACGCCGAGCGAATTCCCCGATAGCATTAAAGGTTTTTGCGCCATCTGTCATGAAGCCTGTGGAAAGACCTCACAACTTTTCCCAAAGGATTTGGAAGGGACAAGTTTGGCAACACAGGAGAAAATGAATTTCTCCAAAGCAAAACAGTGTACCGATGAGAAGTTTCGCACGCTCTCAATAGATGAGCTTTACCCCGCAGGATGCTGTACTCCCATGGAGCATACACGCCGCGGCGACCCTAAAGATCGTTGCAACGATAAGTGCTATGATATCGGCGGAAACATAAAATTATTTGATACGCGCGATGCCTCGGGCTGCTGCGGCAATTCCTTCTTCAAACTGGATGACTATATCGACCCCGCACGCGAGGAGCCGGGTAACAGAACAGTAAGCGCGTCGCTCTGCTCCTGCTGCTTGTATTACGATGGCAGCAAAGAGCATAAAGAATGGGTAAAAGCCTATATGGGTATTGACGATTACCCGTCCTGGAAATCCCAAAATTGTGGCGAGTTCTTTAAACTTTACGATATTAACGGCTGTTACGAAGCTGACGAAACGAGCATTGCGAATTGCTCTATTTTCAGCTGTATGAAAACAGGTGGTTGTACACGTAATTTTGGCTCAGGTGCCACCTGCGCTCCCTCAGCCTGTATGCCATTAACGTGCGATAAAAATAATGCACCAAATCGCAATGAAGCAGGACAAAAATTTTGCTATCCGCGTTTTGACCTTTATACCGACGCAAACGGTATGAAAGTAAGTGCTTACATCGGCGGCAGCAACCCGGATGTAAACACCCAGCCATTTATTAACGATTTGCGTACATGTATGTATCCTTACGCCAATACTGTTGGCCGTGGTATTTGCTATGGCCCAGGTGTTTACAGCCCTGAGGCGCTCAATTCCGATACCGATATTTGGTATAACAAACACAAAGAGGAAGAGAACAACATCCGCATGTCACTGCAACCGGATTGTTCGCAGCCTGGTGTAAAATGCCTTGGCTCTGCTAATGAATTACTAAACAAACTAGGCATCCCTATTCCGCCACCACCACCAACAACAAGTGGTGGCGCTTCTGGCACCGGCAGTAAGAGTGGCGCGGGCACTGGTTCAGGTGCGGGTACGGCTACGGGCGGATTTAGCGGGACATTTTCAGGTTCCGGTAGCGCCTCAGGCTCGGGCTGCGGTATCGGCTCCGGCGTATGTAACTCCGATGCTAATTGTGGCCCTGGCAGAAAATGCGTCAGTAAATGCTGCGTGACTGTAGCCTCCGGTTCTGGCAGCGGCTCCGGCCTCGGATCTCCCTGCGGTGTTGGCTCAGGAGTTTGTAACGAAGACGCACATTGTGGTCCGGGCAGAAAATGTGTTAGTAAATGCTGCGTGACTGCAGCCTCCGGTTCTGGCAGCGGCTCAGGTTTTGGTCCAAGTTGTACGACAGGTGTTTGTAATACTGATGTTAATTGCGGCCCTGGCAAACATTGTGTAAATAATTGCTGCGTTTCTGCACCAACGGGATCTGGCAGTGGTTCGGGCATTAGTTCCGGTTGCGGTATTGGCTCTGGAGTTTGTGCAAGCAATATTGATTGCGGGCCTACTAAACGCTGCATTAATAAGTGTTGTAGATAAAGCATTTACTTGCAGAATTGCCTGCGGGGCCTTATAACGCCCCGCATGTCTTTTGATCCTAAAACCATAAAAAAAGTAGCCAAGCTTGCCAGACTTCGCCTGAGTGACGAAGAAACGGCGCATTATGCTAAAGAAATGCAGCAACTTCTAAGTTTTGTGGAAGATTTGCAAAAGGTGAATACGGATAATGTGCCGCCCATGGCCGGCGTGGGTAATTTCACTTTGCGTTTCCGCGAGGATAACGTGACCGACGGCAATATCCAGCAGGATGTTTTGAAGAATGCGCCGGACGCACAATATGGCTGTTTCGCCGTGCCGAAAGTGATCGAATAATGGCGCTGACCGATCTTTCCATCACCGCGCTGGTTGCCGATTTGAAAGCGAAGAAAATTTCCGCGACGGAAGTGGTGAATGCCTATGCC
Source organism: uncultured Rickettsiales bacterium (assembly GCA_964414595.1). Taxonomy (GTDB): domain Bacteria; phylum Pseudomonadota; class Alphaproteobacteria; order Rickettsiales; family CAIJLX01; genus CAYPXJ01. Next base: position 33,952 of record CAYPXJ010000005.1, on the reverse strand, counting down.
GCGAACATCGAAAAATATCAGGGCTTAAATGCCTATGTGTTGGATACGCTCGACCATGCACGTGCGCAGGCCAAGCAGTCGGACGAAAAATTAAAGCGCGGCGAAGGCGGTTTGCTCGAAGGTGTGCCGGTCGGTGTGAAGGATTTATTTTGCACGAAAAATTTCCGCACGACGGCCTGTTCTAAGATTCTCGAAAATTTTGTGCCGACCTATGAATCGACGGTGACGGCGAATCTTTTCGCACAGGGCGCGATTATGCCCGGCAAAACCAATATGGACGAATTCGCCATGGGCTCGGCCAATATTCACAGCTGCTTTGGCAATGTGAAAAATCCGTGGAAGGCGAAGGATAGCGATAAAGATCTCGTGCCCGGCGGCTCAAGCGGCGGTTCGGCAGCGGCGGTGGCGGCGCATCTCTGCGCGGCGGCGCTCGGCTCCGATACCGGCGGCTCGATTCGTCAGCCTGCCGCCTACACCGGCACGGTCGGCATCAAACCAACTTATGGGCGCTGCTCGCGTTGGGGCATGATTGCCTTCGCCAGCTCGCTCGATCAGGCGGGCGTGTTTGCGCGCAACGTGAAAGACGCCGCGCTGGTGCAACAGGCGATTTCCGGTTTCGATGCGAAGGATTCGACTTCGTACAACGCGCCGGTGCCGGAGTGGTCGGCAAATATTAATACGAATCTTAAAGGCAAAAAAATCGGCATTCCGAAAGAATACCGCGTCGAAGGAACGGACCCGGAAATTCTTGCCTGGTGGGATAAAGGCATTGCGTGGCTCAAAGATCACGGCGCGGAAATTCAGGAAGTATCGCTGCCGCATACGTCATACGCGTTGGCGACCTATTATATTATTGCGCCAGCGGAGGCTTCCTCCAACCTCGCGCGTTATGACGGTGTGCGCTATGGCCTGCGCGCAAAAGAAAATATTCATTCGCTTGACGATATGTATGAACTGACGCGCGCGGCGGGTTTCGGCAAGGAAGTGAAGCGCCGGATTCTAATTGGCACCTATGTGCTTTCGGCTGGTTACTACGATGCCTATTACAAAAAAGCGCAACGTATTCGTACGTTAATTGCGCAGGATTTTGCTAAGGCATTTGAAAAGGTCGATGCGCTGCTCGCGCCAACCGCGCCGACGGCGGCCTTCGCGCTCGGTGAGAAAATGGATAATCCCATTACCATGTATCTCAATGATATTTACACCGTACCGGCGAGTATGGCGGGCCTGCCAGCGATGTCAGTGCCGGCGGGACTTTCTTCGCGCGGTTTACCGCTTGGCCTGCAGATTATCGGCAAGGCATTTGATGAACAGTCGGTGTTTAATGTAGCGGCCGCAGTAGAAGAATCGGCGAAATTTACTGCACGGCCTGCCGGTTTCTAAATTTTCTCAAAAATACCGGGTATTTTATCTAGGGGTTTGAGCTTTTTATAAGAGCTCGGCGGCATTTCTTGTGTGCCGAGTATCAGGGTGCCGTACGGTTCTAGCTGCGTGACTAACTTATCTAAAATCTCAATGCGCATTTCTTCGGAAAAATAGCTGAGCACATTCCGACATAGAATCAGATCAAACTTGCCAAGCTTCTGATAACTATTCAACAAATTATGCACCTGGAATTTGGTGTGCTTACGTATTTGCGGCTTGATAAGCCAACTCTCGTCTTTCTGATCGAAATATTTCAGCATTAACTGAACCGGCATGCCACGTTGCACTTCAAACTGTGTGTAAATGCCTTCTTTTGCCTTACTTACTACTTGGGGCACCAAATCCGTACCTAAAATTTCTGCATTTAATTTTCCTACCACCTGCAATTCTTCTAATAGCGCTATCGCTACGCTATAGGCCTCTTGTCCGCTTGAACAACCCGCACTCCATACTCGAATGGTCCCTTTCTTCTTTACGTTAGGGACGAGCGCAGGAAATAACTCCTTACGCATATGATCAAAGACTTTTATATCGCGAAAAAACCAGGTTTGGTTCGTAGTAATTGCCTGCGCAATTTCTTCCAGCAACGCGTCGTCACTCTCTGTGCGCAGCCGCTGCGCAAGCTGAGCCAGCCCCCTAAAGCGATGTTTCTTGAGCACTGGAATCAATCGTGATTCCATGAGATAGGCTTTATCTTCTGTAAGCGCTATACCAGAGGCTTTGCGAATCTCTTCGCTTAAAAAATGAAAATCCTGTGTTTCAATCGCCATGTCAGGCGCGGCAGAGCTTGGCCAGAACTTCCGGCAGATTATCGATTGAATCCACTAAGGAGCAGAGACCTTGCGCCGCCACGGCACCAGGCATACCCCATACCGTGCTCGTTTCCTTATTCTGAGCAATGATCATACCGCCCGATTCCACTACTTTTTGTGCACCTTTAAGGCCATCTTGCCCCATGCCGGTAAGCACTACTACCAGCAAATGATTACGGTATATTTCCGCCAAGCTGCGCAACATCGGATCTGCAGACGGACGACAGAAGTTTTCAGGCGCTTCCTGACTAAGCATAATATAAGGCGCGCCTTCTTTCTGTTTGATTAGCATGTGCTGGTTGCCTGGCGCGATGTAAATATTTCCGGGCTGAACAGCTTGCCTATCCTGCGCTTCCTGCGACACCAAACCTGAAGACTGGCCAATTTGCTGTGCCAATGCTTTAGTATATTCCGCTGGCATATGCTGCGTAATAAAAATGGGCAGATGTTTTACGCGGCCGGCAAGTTTTTGAAAGAGCGCTGTCAATGCGCGAGGCCCACCGGTTGAACACACGATAGCAATAGCTTTAGGCTGAGCAAACCCCTCCGGACGACGTAGCGTGATTTTTTCAACGGTTTGGGAAGCAGTTGCGAGACCCGCTGTGCTAGCCAGGCGCACCCATTCATCAGAAAACTGCTTGCTAGCCTTTTCCAAAATTTCGAGCGGAGAACCCGTTATTTTTACCGGCTGGTTAATATTGGCCGCTGCTTTAGTAAGTGTCGTTTCATCTATCCGCAGCTCGCTTTCGGGCAATTGCGGCGGCGCCTTCATACGCATGACGTAATAAACTTTATTGATAATATCTTCGATAAATTTTTTGTTATCGTTTTCGTTTTTGCGCGTAAGTGGTTTTATGAGCAATTCATCTGCGCCATAGCTCAGCGCATCCAAACTGACTGCGGCGTCATCTTCGTTAAGTGTGGAAGCCATGACGACTTTAATATTTGGAGCAACCTTTTTGATCTCTGGAAGCGCTTCTAACCCATCCATCTCTGGCATTCTGACATCCAGAATCATCACGTCTGCCACTACTTTAGGCTCGCGCTTGAAGAGATTCACTGCCATTTTTCCATCTGCAGCGGTTGCCACTACTTCGCAACCATGCATTTCTAAAATGCGGCTAATGTGACCCCTAGCAACGGAGGAATCATCTACTACGATTACCCGGATTTTTCTGTCGTCTGCGCTCAATTCATTCTCTTTTGTTTTTGTAAGTAACATATTTCTCTCGATAGGTTAGGAAAAATTTATGTGCTTAGTAGCCCTAGAAGTTCAAATTTGCCGCGAAGAATTTCTTTATCAAAAGGCTTCATGATGTACTCATCTGCGCCTGCATCAATGGCTTCCCGTATTTTTTCTTTTTGATTTTCTGTACTGCAAAGAATGAGTTTCATGGGTTTAGACTTTGCCGTCTCCCGCAATTTTAACATCAGTTCTGCGGTTGGATTATCTTCCATATCCGCATCGAGGACGATGACTTTGGGCGTTTCCATCCCACACATTTTAAGTGCATTTTTGGTGTCTTCGGCTTCTCGCACATCGAGGCCAAAACCTTCGACAATCTTGCGCACAAAGCCGCGCACTACACGGGAATCGTCAATAACGAGACATAATTTTCGCATGAAGAACTACCTGCTCTTAAAAAGCCAACATACGCTAAAATAAGGAGATTTTCAACTCATGCAGCAAGAGGCTGGGCTGCTAAGGCTTCCAATAGTTGCGTGCGATCGGATTTCGATACCGTTGTGAAGAGTAAATCAGACTCTATTTTTGGCGATGCTTCACCCGCTAAAGCAATGACAGGCAAACCTTCACAGCGCGTGATATCACGGCAGGCTGTAATAAACTGATCGTGTTGAATATGGGGCACATCCAAATCCAATAAAATCGCGGCAGGAATGGAACCTTCTGCCAGCCAATCCAGTGTGTCCGCTGCTGTTTCTTTTGCCGTAACTTTAAAACCGGCATTTTCCAAAATAGGTTGCATTAATTTACGAAAGAAGGGGTTCGGGGTTATTAAGAGTATATGGTTAGATTCCGGACCTTTATAAACATATTTTTCAAGCGGTTTCTCGGGTTTCTCCGCTTCTTCCGGTTCGTTAATTTTTACATTACTTTCTTCAATAATGGTTTCTGACTGAAGTAAATAACGAAGCTCAAAAAGCTTTGCTTCTGTTGGTAATGAAGAAACGATATCAAGAATTTCATCTATAACCATGCCGTACAGCTGCTCTGCCTGCTGATACACAATCACTTCGAGGCTGTTAGAAGATTGCAGCATACGGGCCTGATCAGGCGCATGAATTATGATCTTTTTATCATTTTTATGCACAACATAACGACCCTCTTCAGATGTTAGTTCTGCAGAGTTTATCAGCAAAAATTTAATCACAGCTGAAGCAGGAGCGGCTGCAAGTATGCCGTCCTGCGTGTAAAAAAGAACGTATTGCTCAGCCATGTAATTTTAACTCTATACTTTGATTGTTTTTTATAACCGCGAGCTTCCAACCCTCCTCTTCCACTAATGCTGCGCACAATGCGGCCTGAATCGTGCGCGGCTCTTCAGCAAGTATCGAACCTGCTATGGCTTGCTCTACAGAGGGCTCAAGATGGTATTTTGAATGTCGGCCAATAATATGAATTCCCCTATTATCGGCGATAACTTCCATATCGCCTCCATAAATCAGCACCGTGGTCATTAAACCGCATGCCTGAAGTAGCATTTGGTAATGGGGCGCAGGAAGTGCCGCAGGCACAGACTGCCAAATAAGTTTGATTTTCGTTTGTGCAATCAAATCCTCAACAATTTGTCGGGCTTGCTCCGCTTCCAGGGCTCTATCACCCACTACGCCATAGGCCTGACGGAAGAATTTTAACCTTGCCGTCGCCTCTCCAGCACTCAGTTTCAGCAAGTCCACCGACTGTGCAAGCATATCGCCGCCGGTGTTATCCGAAAGGGATTCTTCCAAATAATCCAAGCCGTTAGCAAGCCCTCCTAGAGGTCCAGCCAAATCATGGCATAATTTGGTCACCATTAGGGAAATTGTATTATTTTTTTTATAATCAACCATTAGTTGAACATCTTTTTTTTTCTGCTACATTGCGCGCGAACGCTGTGCGCCGTTCCTGTTTCATTCAACAATCGTTAGCTTTTTTTGCAACGAATGCCAAGTAATTGATGCGTAGTACGATATTTACACCCTCTAGTGCAAACCGCGCGATGATTGCGCGTCTTCGCACTATCATGGAAAAGCGAGGCATTAATGCTCGCCAACTGGCAGAGCGTGCCCGGGTTGGAAAATCCTTCGTATATGACATTTTGAGCGGTAAATCTGCCAATCCCACCTCCCACAAACTTGCCGCAGTGGCCGAAGTGCTGCATGTTTCGGTCCAGTATTTATTACATGGGGTAAATACGCCCCTACCGCGCGCGGGATTCCCGCCCGAGAACGATTCAGACAAGGATATTTTTTCTTCCGGATGGATACGTGATTATTTTCAGGTGAACCCCACTTCCATGCAGAGCTGGCTTGTGACCGATGACTCCATGGAGCCTTATCTGATGAAGGGAGATACAGTGCTGGTAAATTTAAAAGATAGGCGCATTCAAAAATCTGGCATTTTTATGGTGGAGGAAGAAGGGCGCCTACATTTAATGCGCGTCGAAATTTCCTCTAGCCGACATGGTATGCTGCGTTTAACACGCGATAATGTTCTGGAACCCCCGCGTTACGTGCAGGCAAGCGAGGCGCATATTCTTGGCCGTGTCGTGTGGTTTAGCCGCGCATTGGTCCCCGCATAAAAAATTAACTCTGGTCAATAGGGTGCTGTATTGGCTAGATATGTGTATGGAATCGCCAAGACCATTTGTGAAATGGGCAGGTGGCAAACGGCAACTCATCGCCGAGCTGAAGAAGCGTCTGCCCAAAGAATATAACCGCTACTACGAGCCTTTCCTAGGCGGTGGCGCACTCTTTTTTGCACTTACACCGCATCATGCGTATCTGGCTGATAGTAACGTAGAACTCTTAAATGCTTATCGTGTGGTGCGCGATAAAGTAGAGGCATTGATTTCTGATTTGAGTCGCCACGAAAATACACAAAGCTATTACATCAAGCTTCGCGATGTCGATCGTAGCGCAGATTATACATTTTGGAATGATGTGCGGAAAGCGAGCCGTTTTATTTATCTGAATAAAACTTGCTATAATGGTTTGTACCGCGTGAATAAAAAGGGCCATTTCAATGTGCCTTATGGCAATAATAAAAGCGCAGTGATTTGCGATAAGGAAAATTTACGCGCGTGTTCTAGAGCGTTACAACAGATTGAGCTTGTTTGTGCGGAATTTACCATTGCGGGGGCAGTAGCTAAAGCGGGTGACTTCATTTATTTTGACCCGCCCTATCTTCCCGTTAGTAAAACCGCTAAATTTACTTCCTACACCAAAGACGGCTTTTCCATGAAAGAACAGCTAGTGCTGCGCGATATGTGCAATGAACTTCATAAAAAGGGCGTGAAATTTATGCTTTCCAGCCCCGCATCACCTACGATTTATGAAATTTATAAAGGTTATACGATTGAAGAAGTTTCTGCGACGCGTGTCATCAACGCCAAAAAAGAAAGCCGGGGAAAAGTGCAGGAAGTAATTGTACGTAATTATAGTTCCTAGCGAATCAACGGTTCCGCTTCCTTGCGCTTCACATCGATATCTACGTCTTTGTCGGGATCTTTCCAAGGATTATCGCTCATACCGCACGCTACGTTCGGCCAATCTTTCTCGTATTTTTCGGCCATTTGCAACTGATCAAAGGTCATTTTCTTTTCCATTAATTTTTTATAGCCAGCCGCCTCATCGTGACCGTTTTTCACTGCCATACTGTACATTGCGCGCGCCTTCGGCCAATCTTTTTTGATCGCAGAACCGATCATAGTATAACGCTCTTCACGTTGTTCATAGACGCGACCGACTTCAAACATCGCATCCCGCTGACCTTCACGCGCTGCCATGCACCAATAGCGTAAAGCTAAGCGATTACTATGAAATGCATCGGTGCCACAGCAATAGGATTCACCAAGTCGGTAAAGCGCCTCTGGATCTTTATTATATTCGCCAGGTACAGTCCATTGCACACGCTCCACATAATTAGGAACGTTGTTTTTGCCCCATGTTGTAAGCTTATCGCACGCGCTCAACAAAACGCATGTACCTATCACTAACGTTAACCCGAACGACCGCATGGAATACTCCTTGGTTCAGCTAATAGCTGATAAGCCTGTTGCTTTTCAACCCGATTCATCGACTGCATTAATAAAGCTGCATAACGCTTTGCGCCGTCATTGCCATTTTTTGCCGCTAACAAATGCCAGGCCAGCGCTACGACATTATCGCGTTTGATACTCATCGTGCGGTATTTTTCTGCAGCCGCCAACGAAAGATTATCCACCTGATAAATTCTGCCTAATTCAAATTGTGAATCTGCGTGTCCATTACGGGCGGACTGACACCACCAGTTCAAGGCCTGCTGATTATCCTTACCTGCAGTAAATCCGCAGCAATAGGCTTGCGCCAATTCATATTGCGCCTGCTTATCACCCTGCATAGCGCGTTCGTAGCGTATTTCCGCAGTGGATTTTTCGGCCTGTGTTTCACAAGCTGCCGTTATTATCAAAAACGCGCTAAGAACCCATACGCGATGAAATAAGCGCAAGGCATTCCTCCGGCTTTTCGATAAAATTATTGAAGGTAAGTTTTTTTTGCGGCTGCTTAGCGCTGACATAGGTGTAATATTTCACAGCATAATAATCTTTTATAAAAGGACCCAGCAAATCGTTATATGCAATTAACTCTTCGTCACCCACAAGATTGTAAAGCTTCAAGGCATCGCTTCCAACCACCACCGCGAAATAATCATAAAGCCGCATCACATAAAGCATGTGCATGGCGATGACGATAAAAAGCATCGTAATGAGAGCTTCTATAGTCCTCAGACTATCTGTGAGCACCCACGCTAAGATCGGTGGAAAAACAAAATAGAGTCTGATGTATTTTTTATACGAAATGCGGAAAATGCGTTCGCCGGGTCCTTCGGAAATCCTCTTTCCACGCTTCATATGGCCCGAAAATGCTCCCGCAACTCTACCATACGTAAGCAAGCCGCGGCGGCCTCCGCTCCTTTATTACCTCGTGCAATGTCGGCACGCTCCCAGGCTTGCGCCATATTTTCACAGGTGAGAATGCCGTATCCAATAGCGGCGCCGTATTCCAGTGCAAGCATGGTGAGACCTCGCGCACTTTCCCCACAAACATAATCATAGTGGGATGTTTCGCCGCGTATAACGCAGCCTAACGCTAAAAAACCATCGTATTTTTTTGGGGCTTCTGCGAGGGCAAAGCGAATCGCGGCAGGAATTTCGAAAGCACCAGGCACGGTGACCACTTCAAACGTTGCATCCTGAGAACCGAATTCCGCTGTGGCTCCCTTTAACATCGCATCTGCAATATCTTCGTAAAAACGACTTTCTACAATCAAAATATGTACCATGCCAAATAAGATAGGGAAATTCCCGCACCAAACAACTGCTATTTATCGTTCCTTGATAAGAATAAGTGCAGAAAAGCATGCGAATAAGCGTTGACCCCTTTTAGAATTTTCGCTATGATTTGTTTATGCAAGTAATGCTGCATTTCATAGGAGTCGCGTGATTAAAGCGCTCCACCGTAACACCGCCCCAGATGTTTTGCGTAGTATAATTCTGCGCTCACTCGATCAAGATAAGGCGCAGCATATCTCTCTCATCAATCTGGACGGTAAAAGCGATATGGCCGATTACATGGTGATTGCCTCGGCAACATCACAGCGTCACCTTGCGTCCATGGCGCGGCATTTACAGGAAAAAGTGGCGCAAATCGGCATGCAGAGCGGAGTTGAAGGTATTCCGAACAGTGACTGGGTAGTAGTGGATACGCCCCTCGTAATTACGCACCTCTTCTTACGCGAAGCCCGTGAACATTATGATCTAGAGAAGATTTGGGCCGCCGATTTTGAAGATACGCACGCTGAAATCGCGTTATAATTTCCTATGAAAATTACTGTGGCATCGGTTGGGCGCTTTCGCAGCCAGTACGAAAAAGCGCTCTGGGAAGATTATGCCAAACGCATTCCCTGGAAGGTGACGCTAAAGGAAGTTGAAGCGCGAAAAGCCGGCGCAACACCGCAACGTATGGGCGAAGAAGCGAATTTGCTTAAAGCCGCAGCTGCCAAAAAATCTTACCGCATTGCGCTTGATGGTCGCGGAAAACAAATAAGCAGCGAAGCGCTGGCGGGTCACCTCAAAAAACTGCAGCACGATTATCCCGAAATCACCTTCTTTATCGGCGGAGCTGATGGACTTTTACCTGAGATTGTCCAAGAGGCCGATATGGTACTTTCCCTCGGCACCATGACTTGGCCGCATATGTTGGTACGTGTGATGCTAATTGAGCAAATTTACCGTGCCTATACGCAATTACAGAATCATCCCTACCATCGTGCTTAGCGCTTGAAAAATAAAGAATTCCCGCTATGCTCAGGCGGTCTGGGAATCGTATGGCTAAACAACCTGCAGTTTTGTGCATTTTAGATGGCTGGGGCCACCGCCCTGAGTCTAAGCATAACGCTATCGCTGCTGCACATACGCCCAACTGGGATCGTTTTATGCACTCTTTGCCCCACAGTCTTATCGGGACATCGGGGCTTGATGTTGGCTTGCCCGAAGGCCAAATGGGCAATTCCGAGGTTGGGCATATGACGATCGGCAGCGGTCGTATTATTATGCAAGATTTGCCGCGCATCGACCAAGCTATCGCTGATGGTAGCCTAAAAAATCACCCCATACTGACTGAGGTTTTCGCCGCTCTGAAAGCGAGCAAAAAATCGCTGCATATTATGGGTCTTTGTTCCGATGGTGGCGTGCACGCGCATATTCGTCATATTCAAACGTTGCTGCGGCTTGCCAATGATGCCGGCGTTACAACGTACCTACATATTTTTACCGATGGGCGCGATACTCCACCCAATAGTGGCGCAGATTTTGTGCGTGATTTAAGTGCGCTGAGCAAGAAATTAGAGCATGTTCATATTGCTACAATTAGTGGACGTTATTATTCCATGGATAGGGATCAACGATGGGAAAGGTTAGAAAAAGCGTATCTCGCTATCGTTCAGGCGACGGGACCGAATTTCAAAAACGCCGTGGAGGCGATTGAGGCCAGTTACGAAGCTGATATTACTGATGAATTCCTTGTGCCTGCTACGATTGGCACTTACAAAGGCCTGCAAGACGGTGATGCGATTTTAATGGCCAATTTCCGTGCAGACCGGGCACGCCAATTACTTATCAGTTTGCTGTTTGAAGACTTTAAGGGCTTTGCGCGTCAGAAGAAAATTCACTTCTCCAAGGCGATTGGCATGGTGGAATATTCGGAGCAGTTAAATGCGCATCTTGCCACGCTCTTTGCGCCACAATCCTTGGCAAATATGCTAGGGGAAATCATTGCACGAAGTGGCAAATCGCAGCTACGTATTGCTGAAACAGAAAAATATGCACATGTCACATTCTTTTTTAATGGTGGCAGGGAAGCTCCCTACCCTAATGAAGAACGTATTCTTATCCCCTCACCCAAAGTAGCAACTTATGATCTGCAACCGGAAATGTCCTCCGTTGAACTGACAGATAAGCTCGTTGAGGCGATTCGCTCAGGTAAATTTGATTTAATCGTTGTGAATTATGCCAATACAGACATGGTCGGCCATACTGGCGATCTTACAGCTGCTACTAAGGCTGTAGAAGCTGTAGACAAAGCACTTGGACGCGTTGCCGAAGCGGTTTCCACCTCAGGCGGCACGCTATTTATCACGGCAGATCATGGTAATGCAGAAGAAATGTACGACGATGACAATCGCGTTGCGCATACGCAGCATACACTTAATCTAGTTCCGCTAGTAGCCCTTGGCTTGCCGGCAGGTACTCAACTCAAAAATGGCACACTCGCCGACCTCGCGCCTACCGTGCTACACACGATGGGGCTTGACATTCCGACCGAGATGACCGGAAATATACTCATCTCAACTCCTCGTACGAAAGATGTTGCCCATGCCTAATCTTACCTCGCGGTGTTTTACGCTCCGCTCGTTTTTTCTTGTTGTCGTTATTTTAAGTGCGGTCACCGCTTCAGGCCCGGCGCATGCGCAAAAATCCGAAGAGAGTACAAAACCAAAAACCACACAAGAAACATTGAAAATGCTGGATCTTTTCGGCGACGTTTTTGAGCGCGTGCGTGAAGATTATGTAGAAGAAGTTTCGGATAAAAAACTCATTGAAGCTGCCATTAATGGAATGCTGACGAACCTTGATCCGCACTCCGGATTTTTGGATGAAGAAGCTTTTAACGATATAAAAGTGCAAACCAAAGGTGAGTTTGGTGGTCTGGGTATCGAAGTAACTATGGATAATGGTTTGGTAAAAGTAGTTTCGCCTATTGATGATACGCCTGCTCACAAAGCAGGCCTGCAGCCGGGCGACCTTATTAGCAGCATTGATGGGGAACAAGTTTTCGGTATGACCTTAAGCGATGCGGTTGATAAAATGCGCGGCAAACCGGGATCAAAAATTATACTGACCATTATTCGTGAAGGCGTGCGCGAGCCTTTTGATGTTACTATTACCCGCGATGTAATCAAAATTCGCTCCGTGCGTTCAGAGCTTTATAATGATGTGATTTATCTGCGCGTTACTTCCTTCTCGGAACAAACGGGCGACATGCTCAAGTCGGAATTCCGCAAACGCAAAGACGAAGCAAAAACTCCTATTAAGGGCGTTGTGCTCGATTTGCGCAATAATCCGGGTGGCTTACTTGACCAGGCCATCGAAGTTTCTGATGCTTTCTTGGAACAAGGTGAAATTGTTTCAACACGCGGACGTGTGGCAAATAGTTCTAAACGATTTAATGCCGAAAAGGGCGATCTTGCCGATGATTTGCCGGTTGTTGTTTTAATTAATGGTGGCTCAGCTTCTGCCTCAGAAATTGTGGCAGGTGCTTTGCAAGATCATAAGCGCGCTGTTGTTATGGGCACAAAATCTTTCGGTAAAGGTTCCGTACAAACGGTAATTCCATTGCCGGGTGATCGTGCGATGCGTTTAACAACCTCACGCTATTACACGCCTGCTGGAACATCTATTCAAGCGAAA
>CAYPXJ010000005.1:0-21476 GCA_964414595.1 uncultured Rickettsiales bacterium | reverse complement strand
CAAGCGAAAGGTATCACCCCTGATATCATCGTCGAGCCCGCAAAGATTGAGGTTATCAATGATAAACGCCGCGCGACGGAAGCTTCGCTGAAAGGTCACCTTAATAATGACCAAGATAGCGAAAAATCTGGCAATGCCGAAACGCCGGAAGCAAAACCTGCCTCCAGCAATACAAAAGATTTGAAAAAGACATTGGATGAGGATTATCAATTAGCCAGAGCCATTGACCTTCTACGGGCGGTTAATGTGTTCCAAGCGGCACAGCCAGGTCAATCGCAAACGGCTGCAACGCGATAAACCAAAGCTTGCTTCCGGGGAGGGAAAAGCATGGCACAACCAGGGACAATCGCTAAATTCACCTGGATAGGTGTATTAGTAGCTCTCGTTCTGGCGTGCGTACTTTTCGCCATTATCCTCTTGGCGCGCGGAGGTCAGGAAAACGCCCAGGCGATTGAAGCAGGCACACGCGTTATTATTTCGACAAGCACTGGCGAAATCATCGCGCGACAATCACCGGAACAAGCTGCGCCCGAAGAAGCAACTTCTGAAGAAGCTGCAGATGAGACAACTGAAGCATCGGAACAGGCTGAGACTGCCCCTAACGCGGAAGAGGAACAAGCTGCTTCTCCTGCCCCAGAAGCGCCGACAGAAGCAGCAAAAACCGAAACAGCAGCGGAGCAGCCCGCAGCACCAACAAATGCCACACAAACTGAAGCATCCGCGGCAGAAGCGGAAAAACCTGCAGAGAAACCTGCCCCCGAACCTGCGCAGGTAGCCGCGGCCCCGGCTCAACCTGAAAAGCCAGCTGAGCCGGTTGCCGCCACTGTACCTGATAAGCAGGAACCTGCAGCTCCTGCCGCACCTACACGGCCTAAAATTGCTTTCATAATTGGCAATGTAGGCCTTAGTAAATCTTCTACAGAACAGGCATTCAGCCTGCCGAGGGAAGTGGCTTTAAGCTTTTCTCCCTATGCACATAGCGTACAAACACGTATGCAAGATGCAGTGCAACAAGGACGAGAAATTTTTATTAACCTGCCTTTAGAGCCAAGTGATTACCCCTATACCGATCCGGGTCCGTATGGCTTGCTTATTGATACACCTGATGAAACCAATATTAAGCAACTTGAAAAAATTATGGGGCTAGGCGTTCATTATGTAGGATTAATGTCTGTTTCCGGCGAACGATTTACGGAACAAGGGCAAAAGCTAAAACCCATTCTTGAAGCTATGACTGCGAAAGGGTTGCTTTTTGTCTATTTCCCCAAACCCAGCAACACGATTGTACCCGATGTTTCTAAACAAGTGCAGGCACGTGTAGTTTCTATTGATAGCATTATTGACGAAGAAATTTCGAACGAAGATATTAAACGCGAGTTGCAAGAACTTGAGAAGGCCGCGCGCGAACATGGCACGGCACTTGGAGTTGGGCGCCCTTATCCTATTACGCTTCGGCTAATTCAGGAATGGCTGGAAACCTTACCGGAAAAGGGCATTGATATTGCGCCCGTTTCCTCCATCGTGCCGGCGGCACAATAAACATGCGCATTAAACTTGCAAAACCCTACCGTGAAGCGGTCGGCATTCTACTTTTGAATTCTGAGCGTAAAGTTTTTGTAGGACATCGCATTGATACCAAAAGTGAAGCCTGGCAAATGCCGCAAGGCGGTATTGACCGCAACGAAACACCGCAAGAAGCGATGTTTCGTGAACTTTGGGAAGAGACTGGATTACATGCTGATAAAGTTTCAGTGCTGCATGAAAGCGATGATTGGTATCATTATGATTTGCCCGATCATTTGGCAAACACACTCTGGCGGGGGCGTTATCGCGGGCAGCAGCAAAAATGGTTTGCTCTTAATTTTATAGGACAGGATGCCGATATTAATATTTCTACGCCTAAACCGGAATTTTCTGCCTGGAAATGGGCGGAATCTGACTCGCTAAGCCAATTTATTGTGCCTTTCAAACGCGAGCTTTATGAAGCCGTGCTACGGGATTTTTCTTTTCTCTTCAAATAACGCATGCCCGTCTCTTTCACCACACTTTTGCTGCATCTAATCCCCCTTTATCTGTACGTTATCGCGGGTTATTTTTGTGCACGGCAGCTAAAAATGGACCGCGAGCAGCTCTCTGCTTTTGTCTTTCATGTTATTTTCCCTACCGTCATTTTCACGGGAGTTTTGCGCGCTGAGCTTACACTTAGTACTTTCAGCATTCCGCTTCTTGCCTTTTTTATGGCATCACTCATGTGCATTTTTTTCAATGGCCTTGGATATTTTGTGTATCGCGATGCGCGCCGCAACTTACTTAGCATGTCTGCGGGTCAAGCCAATACTGGCTACTTCGGCTTACCTATCGCTATGATGCTTTTTGATGAAGCCAGTGTAAATCTTTACATTCTTGGGATTCTTGGCGTTACAATTTATGAAAATTCCTTGGGCTACTATATTGGCGCACGCGGTATTCATAATGCCCGGGAAAGCTTACGAAGAGTTAGCCGTTTGCCAAGTTTATACGCCTTTGTAATGGCAACACTTTTGAACCTTTTGGGCGCACAGTTACCAGAATTTTTAAATGATTTGGTAGTGCATGTTCGAGGCGCCTATTCGATTTTGGGCATGATGATTGTAGGCATGGGATTTGCAGCCGTACGCCATTTTCGACCGGATATTAGCTTTACCGCACTCTCTTTTTTCGCCAAATTCATTTGTTGGCCAGCCTTAGCATACGCCATCATTGCGCTTGATAGCCATGTATTGCACTTGCTGAATCCTGCGATTCATAATGTGCTTTTTTTGTTATCTATTGTGCCGATGGCTGCCAACTCAGTTGTGATTGCCACACTTTTAAAAATTTACCCTGAAAAGATCGCGTTTGCAGTGCTTTTAAGTACGATTATTGCACTCGCTTATGTTCCGTTCATGCTAAACTGGTTGCTTCAATGATAGGAACAAGAGAATTTCGCCTGGCGCTTGGTTTTAATGCCCTCTTTTTGGGCATTAAGATTTTATTGCTTTATTCTTGGCCTTACGATTTGTTTGGCGATGAAGCGCAATATTGGGTTTGGGCGCAGCAACCGGATTGGGGATATTATTCCAAACCACCCATAGTTGCTTGGGCTATATATGCAACTACGCATCTTTTTGGTGACACCACATTTGCCATACGTCTCGCCTCACCTCTTTTCCATTTTCTCACCGCTTTGGTGATCTATTTTATTGGGCGAGAATTAGGTAAACTAAAACTGGGTCTGTGGGCCTCTATTACTTACACTACGCTGCCTGCGGTAACAGTTTCCTCCACGCTCATTAGCACTGACCCCCCACTGCTTTTCTTCTGGTCACTGGCGCTGCTTTTTTTCGTTCGAGCCATTCATGAAAACCGCACACGCGATTGGGTTTTAAGTGGTGTAGCTGCAGGATGTGGCATGCTGAGCAAGTACTCTATGGCTTTTTTCCTTTTTTCTGCGCTCATGTTTCCTCGCCATGCAAAAAAATATGGCGAGATGTACACTAGTGGTAAATTCTGGCTGGCAGTTTTTGTTGCTTTCTTGGTGTATTTACCAAACCTTATTTGGAATTTGGATCATGGTTTTGTAAGCTATTTGCACACTCAGGATAATGCAAACCTGGGTGCGTTTGGGGTCAATTTTGATAAATTCCTAGAATTTTTGGGTGGGCAATTCTTAGTTTTTGGGCCCATCTTATTTTTCTTTTTATTGCGCCATATTTACCGTACCAGCCGCGCCCTTGCCTATCCTATTTCACCGGATATCGCATTGCTGTTTTCCTTTGTGCAGCCCATGCTGTTATTCATGCTTTTGCTTTCACTTTTTACACGCGCGCACATGAACTGGGCGGCGCCTATTTATATTGCGGGGTCTTTGTGGGTTTGCCATTGGTTTTTGCAGGAACGTAGAATGTTTTGGCTTAAACTAAGCCTTGTACTGCATCTTTTTGTGGCAGGCGCTTACTATAGTTATGATTTTTTGCTGGATAAAACTGGCATAAAAATTGAAAAGAATATTGATCCGTTCCGTCGTTTACGCGGTTGGCAACAGACAGCAGATGAGATCCGAGCTTATAAAGAAGCCTACCCTGAAGTAGCGATTCTTGTGGATAATCGCCTGCTTGCTGCAGAGATGATGTATTATTTGCGTGATGCTGAAGAGAAGCCCGCGGTAATTTATAAATGGGATGGCGTTCAAGGTATCAGCGATCATTTTGAACTTACGCAAGACATTCATAATTTAGAAGGCAAGGATATGTTATTTATCAGCCACCCTGATAATAATCCTGCTGATAAATATGCCGGGCATTTCACCTTATTTGAAAAAATAGGAGATATCGAAATCCCGGTTTATGAAGGTCAGCCGCGCATTTACAGCGTGCATTATTTGCATCGTTTCCGAGCGGAAAAATGAAAAAGCCTCTTTTAATGCCCGAGAGTATACTTATTGCGTTAGGTATCTTAAGCGCAGTTATTTTTCTTTCCGCACCACAACTCGATCTTCTTTTTGGTGAACTTTTCCATAAAGCTGATACGGGTTTTTACCTGAGCGAAAACTCTGCCATCATCTTTTTTTACCGACTTGTGCCTTTGCTTGTACGTTTGGTTGCTATTGGCTGCATTCTTGGTTTAGTAGTCCATGCGCTTAAGAAATGGGCCAGATTAGCGCTTTCAAAAAAATTTCCTCATGCACGCATTTTTATCTTCCTGCTACTAGCCTTAGTGTTAGGTCCAGGACTTATCGTGAATACTGTTTTCAAGGATAATTGGGGCCGCGCAAGACCGCGCGACGTTATAGAATTCGGGGGCGAAAAAGCCTTTACCCCACCTCTACTTATGGCGCAAAATTGCGAAAAAAACTGCTCTTTTGTTTCTGGTCACGCTTCTATCGGCTTTTATTTCGCGGCGTTTGCCTTGCTTGTAAAAGATAAGCGACGTCGCGTTATTGCCTACTCCAGTGCTGTATTTTTTGGGCTTTTGCTGGGTGTGGTGCGGGCCGCCCAAGGTGGACACTTTCTGAGTGACACGATTTTTTCTGGTATCTTTACGCTTCTAGTCGTACATATTCTTTATAGATTGATGTTCCAAAAGCCTGTTAAGGGCAGGAGCAAAGGGGGAAAGATTGTCGCGCCGTAGACGTCGTCGCTATCAGCCGATTTTCCGTGTCAGCCGTTTTTTGATGACGGCGTTTGCCGCTTTTCTTTTCACTCTGTTTTTTACCTTGCCGCTAGAATACCATTATGCTGCTACACTAGAAGCGCCGTGGTGGGAACGCACTGGCTGGGCCATCTTCCATCTGCTTTTTTCTTTTGGGTACATGTGGGCACTGCTTTATGCGCTGCGCGCCTTGCCTTGGCTACTGTTGCCGCTCTTGCCGCTTTTATGTATGGCGTGTTGCGCGGCGATTTTCGCTGCTATGCGTTATGCCATGCCCATCGATTCGGTTATGGCGGCCAATTATCTGGATGCCTCGTTTTCTCAGATTGCACATTTTTTAAGCCTTTCCTTGTTGTGCTGGATAACCGCAAGTTTTTTATTCGGTCTTTGGCTCGCAAAACTTCTCATTTGGCATGAAGAGTCTGAAAAGCGGGATATATATGTTTCAGCTATTTCTGCGCTATTCTTAATCCTCATGCTCTGGCTGAATCAGGGATATATGACACGATATCTGCCCTTCAATCTGCTCGTTGCTTATGCCAATCAAAGCGATGTTGAACCCCTACCCGTTACCAGCGGTGATTTTCGTGGCGTTATTACAGTGGAACCTAATACGCCTGATTCCTTGGTTATCGCATTGGTTATTTTTGATGGCATGCGAGGTGATTTTTTGCCGAAAATTGATGCCTCCGATGCGCGGCATTTTGTGGCAGCTAAAAGTGCTTTAGCGTGTGATGCACGCAGCAATGTCTCTATCCCTTGTTTATTGAGTTCGCGCTCGTATCTAGATGATGCCGAACCAGAAAGACTCTATAGTTTGGTGCAGGTATTGAAGCCGCTCGATTTCCGTTTTGTTTGGGTGGATGGCGCGCGTGCCTCTTCTACTTTTTCCGATATTGTAGATACTTCCGATCTTCTTTTGCACGTTGCGCCTCACGAATTGATGGATTTTGCAACGAAAGGGATGCGCCCTCTTTTGCAAAAATATCCGGGTAATTTATTACTGGTGATTCATGTGCCAGGTGCTTCCTGGGCTTTTGATGAATACTACCCTGAAACAGAATCGCCGAACGTGCCCACTTGCAAACAACAAGCCAGCTTACCCTGGTTAGGCCTATCGCCCGATATTACCTCTTGTGAAGAAAATGCTATACGTAATAGCTACAGCAATCTTCGTGAATATAATGCCAAATTGGTGGATGCGCTTTTACAACCGTTGGCATCTCGCGCAACTTTAGCAGTTATTACGGGGGCGCATGGCGTATCTTTAGGTGAGGAAGGCCGCTATCTGGCAGGTCAGCCTAACGCGCCAGAACAATTAGATGTGCCACTCGTATTTTATGCGTCTTCCCCGTTTTTAGAACGGCGGCTTTTGCCATTTGATGTGTTAGCCAGCAAATCTAATGAACCGATGAGTCACGACGTTATATTCCATTCTTTGTTGGAATGCGCTGGTATCTCGGGCAGCATGATCGAGCCCGGTTTAAGCCTCTGCCGCTAACTTGTCTTCCTGTTCTAATTGGCGGGCAACTAAGGTGGCGTAATAGGGCGATGCTTGCATTAACACCGAATGTGAACCCACTGCCTCAATACGTCCTTGCCGCATGACAATAATTTTTGGCAAACGCAATACTGTTGAAAGACGGTGCGCAATAACCAGCGTAGTACATCCTTCCATCAATTCACGAATGGCTGCCTGCACTAATGCCTCGTTATCAGCATCGAGCGCATTAGTAGCCTCATCTAGTAGCAGAATTTTCGGCTTTTTCAGAAAGGCCCGTGCAAGTGCAATACGTTGCTTTTCACCACCGGAAATGCGCACGCCGCGCTCGCCAAGTTCCGTTTTGTAACCTTGCGGTAAGCGCATAATAAACTCATGCGCACGCGCCTGTTTAGCGGCGTGGACAATATCCCCTTCCAAAGCAGCAGCGTTTCCATAGGCAATATTTTCATGCACACTTGCGGAGAAAATAGCAGGCTCTTGCGATACGTATGCAAAGTGCTGGCGCAAATCGCTCAAATGCAGCTCGCGAATGTCTTTTTCATTTAGGCGAACCGCACCTTCAGTGGGATCATAAAAGCGCAGCAATAACTGAAATAACGTGGATTTACCTGCACCAGATTCCCCTACAATCGCCACCGCCTCACCCGGTTCGACATGAAATGCCACCTGGTGCAATGCGTGCGCTTCTTGGCGACTAGGATACATGAAAGTAATACGATCCATATGAATAGCCGGCGGCGCGGATAGAAGAAATGTTCCTTCTTCACCTCGTGATGTAATGTTCGGTTGAGTATGCAGTAATTCTAATACCGCTTCGGCGGCACCGCTGGCACGCTGAATATCACCTGCCACCTCGCTTAGCGCACCTATCGCAGACGCCACTATCATCGCATAAAAAAGAAAAGCGGTCAGCGCGCCGGGTGTTAATGTGCCTTGCAACACAGCATGACCACCTTGCCACAGCACAAAACCAATTCCACAAAATGCAACAAAAATGGCGACACCAAGGAGTGCCCCTCGCATTTTCAAACGAGCGGATGCCGTATCCAGAGCTATACGTATCGTTTGTTCAAAACTGCTGATTTCTGCTTTCTCACGATTATAGGCTTGAACGGTTTTAATAAGCTCCAATCGCTCCTGCGCCTGCGCGGCAACTTCTGCAACCTTATCCTGTGCTTTTCGTGAAAGACCGCGCACGCGCTTACTCAATAAAAGTATCGGCCCTACAATAAGCGGGATAACAAGTAGCATGTAAAATGTAAGATGCAGGCTGGTAAAGGCCATCATCACCAACCCGCCCGTTAATGTTATGCTGTTACGAAGCGCCATGGATAAACTGCCGCCCATCATGGTTTGGATAACTGTGATGTCTCCGGTCAGCCGGGCAAGAATTTCACCTGTCTTACGAGATTCGTAGAAAGCTGGCGTGAAGGTGAGTAAATGCGCGAATAAATCTTTACGCAAATCTGCTGCCACCAGTTCCCCTAATTTCATCATGCAGTAAAATCGCGCATAGCTAGCGACAGAAAGAATGAATGCTACGGTAATCATACCCAGCAAAGCTTGATTAAGAAGTGCTGGGTTTTGCGCGCGGATACCCGCATCAATAATATAGCGAATGCCTTGGCCAAGGATAAGCATTGCCGCCGCCGCAATAACCAAAGCAAGAATGCCTAAAACCGCAAATGCGCGATGACGCGAGAGGTATATCGTTGCTTGGCTTAAAAGTGAAAATTTAGCAGAATTCATGATTCAAGATGCAGTTCAAGCTTTGCAAGCGCTTGGAATTCGCCATTAAGTAGCGCACATAATTCTTGGCCGCTTCGCGTAGAAAACCAGCGGCTTAATTCCGTATTATAACTATAGTGACTGGCTCCACTTAAGGGCGAAGAAAGCCATAATTGTTTCGTAGGTGTATGTTTATTTAAAATGAGTTGGCGATCATCTTCAAACGTAACGGTAAGAATTCCGCTTACCACATCCACTTCCAGTGTAGCCTGCTCATCTGCTTCTTCAATAGCTTCCGCTACTTGACGCAAAAACGCATCTGCCAGTGCGGTAAATTGATCCATCTAAGCGAAATCTATCAAGACCTGGCCAAGTTGTACGTTATCACCAGGCTTCACATGAATTTTTTTAACCGTTACATCGTGCTCAGCAATAACAATGTTTTCCATTTTCATGGCTTCCACTATGGCAAGCTCTTGGCCTGCTTTGCACTCTTCTCCCTCACTCACTTTCACCGCAACCAATTTGCCAGTAATCGGTGATTCGAGCTTACGCGATTTGGAAACAAATTTGCGTTTAGGAATAAATTGGTTGAGTTCTGCCATGCGCGGTGACATCACCGTTACATACTGGCTTGAACCAGAGTGTGTTATTTTATAACCACCCGGACGCGGCTCAATACGCGCAGAAATCGGGCGATCATCCACCACGCCTTGAAATAATGAATTACCTAACACCCACGAGCTGGAAATGCGAATACGTTCATTCAGATAGTCAATCGCGTAACCAAATTTAGTTTCACGCACTTCTACAGGGAAAGAAGAATCGCCTACGGTAATAACCCAGCGTGTGCTGATTTGGCGCTCACGACCCTGAAGCTGACCGGAAGTTTGTGCCGCACGGTACGCATCCCTCAGATAAATGAATGCTGCAATCGCGATAAAGACGCGCGTTGATTCTTCCGTTAGATCTGCACCTGAGAAACCTTCCGGCCATTCTTCCGCGATTAAATTCGTAGAAATGTCTCCTTGCGCAAAACGCTCGTGCTGCATCACCGCTTCGAGGAAGCTGATATTGTGCGTAATGCCGGAAATATAAAATTCGCCCAGCGCAGAACGCATGTGTTCGATAGCCTGATCGCGCGTATCGCCATAGGTGATAAGTTTTGCCACCATCGGATCATAAAACTGGCTTACTTCACTGCCCGCAACAACACCACTATCCACACGAACATTGGGTGTGTTCACTGGTGGTTGATACTGTGTAATACGGCCGCTGGAAGGCAAGAACCCGCGGCTGGGATCTTCAGCGTATACGCGGCTCTCAATGGCAGAACCCTTGAGTTTGATATCTTTTTGCTTGAGTGCAAGTTTTTCACCCGCAGCGACACGGATCATCTGTTCTACAAGATCTATACCGGTGACAAGTTCCGTTACGGGGTGCTCTACTTGAAGGCGCGTATTCATTTCCATGAAGTAAAAATTCTTCTTGGAATCCATAATAAATTCAAGCGTGCCTGCAGAAACGTAACTTACTTTTTTTGCAAGCGAAATGGCTTGCTCATACATTTTCTTACGTGTTTTTTCATCAATGAAACTGCTTGGTGCCTCTTCGATCACTTTTTGGTGATTACGCTGAATACTACATTCGCGCTCACCTAAGCATAGTACATTCCCATGTTTATCCGCCAGAATTTGAATCTCAATATGGCGGGGCGTTTGAATAAATTTTTCAATAAAAACGCGACCATCGCGGAAAGAATTCTTCGCTTCGTTTGTTGCGGAGCTAAATGCCTGTTCCATGGCCTTCGCATCATGAACGATGCGCATTCCTTTACCGCCACCGCCTGCTGCAGCTTTCAAAATAACAGGGAAACCAATCTTTTTAGCAATTTTTACCGCTTCCTTGGCGTCCTTAATTACGCCCATGTATCCTGGAACCGTGGAAACATTCGCTTTCTCAGCAAGTTTTTTTGCTTCAATTTTATCGCCCATTAACTTAATTGCGCGCGGTGTAGGACCGATAAATTTTACACCTTCGCGTTCAACCGCGCGTGCAAACTCATCATTCTCAGAAAGGAATCCGTAACCGGGATGTACTGCATCACATCCAGAGCGGCGAATTGCCTCCATTACACGTTTTATGTTGATGTAACTATCTTTAGAAGGTGATGGGCCAACATAATGTGCTTCATCCGCTTGGCTAACGTGCAAAGCATTTGTATCTGCATCGGAATAAATGGCGGCGGTGCGAATGCCCATCTTGCGTGCCGTATCCATGATACGGATCGCGATTTCTCCACGATTGGCGATGAGAATTTTTTTAAACATGCGGGATAATAATGTGTGTGTTACAGCGGCAGGTTATCGTGTTTTTTCCAAGGCTGCTCAACTTGTTTGGTTTTGAGCCAGGAAAGCGCGCGGCAAATGCGCCAGCGAGTATTTTGTGGACGAATTACATCATCAATAAAACCCCGTGAAGCAGCGATAAAGGGATTATCAAATTTTTCTGTATATTCCGCTACTTTCTTATCCAACTCCTTACCCTTAATGCCTTTGAACAGAATTTCTGCAGCACCTTTGGAGCCCATCACTGCGATTTCGGCATTCGCCCAGGCATAGTTAATATCCCCGCGCAAATGTTTGGAGTTCATCACAATATACGCGCCCCCATAAGCTTTGCGGGTGATGATAGTAATTTTGGGAACGGTGGCTTCTGCAAAAGCATAAAGCAATTTTGCCCCATGCTTGATGATACCGTTATGTTCTTGATCCACACCTGGCAAAAAGCCTGGCACATCCACAAACGTAATGATTGGAATATTAAAAGCATCACAGAAACGGATAAAACGGGCAGCCTTACGCGAGGCATCGATATCCAAACAGCCAGCCATATGCATAGGCTGATTTGCAACAATCCCTACTGTGCTTCCTTCCATGCGGCCAAAGCCGACAATGACGTTTCGTGCATAATCTGGCTGGATTTCAAAGAAATCACCTTCATCCAGAATACGCTGAACTAGCTCTTTCATATCGTAAGGTTTATTGGGATTGTTCGGCACCAACGTATTGAGCGCCATATCCACGCGGTCCGAAGGATCCTGTGTCGGACGTACGGGCGGCTTTTCCTTGTTAGAAAGTGGCAGATAATTATATAGGCGGCGTACTTGGCGCAGCGAATCGATATCGTTATCGAACGCCAAATCCGCAACACCGGTTTTTTGCGTATGCACATCTGCACCACCGAGATCTTCTTGGCTTACTTCTTCGTGTGTTACGGTTTTGACAACATCCGGACCCGTTACAAACATGTAAGAAGTGCCTCGCACCATGAAAATAAAGTCTGTGAGTGCTGGCGAGTAGACCGAGCCACCCGCGCAAGGGCCCATGATGACGGAGATCTGCGGTATGACACCGGAAGAAATAACGTTACGTTGGAAAATCTCACCAAAACCGCCGAGCGAATCCACACCTTCTTGAATACGCGCCCCGCCCGAATCGTTGAGGCCAACT
The DNA here is from genome assembly GCA_964414595.1 of uncultured Rickettsiales bacterium. Taxonomy (GTDB): domain Bacteria; phylum Pseudomonadota; class Alphaproteobacteria; order Rickettsiales; family CAIJLX01; genus CAYPXJ01. The sequence goes on along the minus strand of CAYPXJ010000005.1, from coordinate 9,563 downwards.
ACGGGCGCACCCACTTTCATGGCCATATCTTGAATCTGGCAGATTTTACGCGCGTTCGTTTCGGAAAGCGAACCCCCTAGTACTGTGAAATCCTGACTATATACAAACACGAGACGGCCATTAATAGTGCCGTGTCCCGTTACCACGCCATCACCCGGCGTGCGCTTCTCGTCCATGCCGAAATCGCTGCAGCGATGTTCCACAAACATGCCGTATTCTTCAAATGAGTCTGGGTCGAGCAGAACTTCAATACGTTCGCGGGCCGTGAGTTTGCCTTTGGCGTGCTGCGCGTCGATACGGTCCTGGCCACCGCCAACTCGCGCGCGCTTCCGCCTATCTTCTAACTCAACAACTACTTGAGGCTTCATGGATGATAAATCTCCAAATGACGTTTAGGACGCCGGAATCTACCAAAGCGCAAAATTTTTGCAAATTCTTAAACGCTCTTGACATCATATGTTTTTATTTATCAATAGGTTATTGAATCAAGATTTTAGCTTTTAGCGCACTGTAAATGCTTTTTAGCAGCATGACTTGAGGGTTGCGCATCGCAACTCTTTGTGTCACAACAGCGAAACATTAATTTTCACTCTTTTTTTTACCCATTTTTCTATGTCAATCGAGCTTTCCGTTGTAGTTCCCGTATATAACGAGCAGGAAAATATTGCTCCGCTGACGGATAGCGTCTGTAGTGCGCTTGAAGCATCTTTTATTGGCAAAAATTATGAGCTCATTTTTATTGATGATGGTTCACGCGATCAGACCGTAGCTCATATTTTAAAACTTAACGGGCCTATCCGGCTTATTCAGTTTTCGCGTAATTATGGTCAAACTTCTGCGATTGCCGCAGGCATCGCTGAAGCGCGGGGTAAATATATTGTGACGCTGGACGGGGATTTACAAAATGACCCGAGTGATATCCCGATGATGCTCTCTGTTCTGAAAGAAAAAGATTTGGATATTGTTGCCGGTCGCCGGCTCAAGCGTCAAGATGGCATGTTTCTGCGCAAAATTCCTAGCAAGATTGCTAATTGGCTGGTGCGTAAAGTCACGAAAACCAGTGTGCGCGATTTGGGATGTACGCTTAAATTATTCCGTGCGGATCTGGCGAAGAAGCTGGATTTATACGGTGAGTTGCACCGTTTTATTCCTGTGCTCGGTGCCATTTATGGTGCACGTATCGGTGAAGTGGATGTGAAGCATCATTCGCGGCGTTTTGGAACTTCGAAATATGGTTTAGGGCGCACTTTCCGTGTTGCTTCTGATATTCTGCTGATGTTTTATTTTATTAAATATCGTCAGCGGCCGATGCATCTTTTTGGCACGCTTGGAATGTGGTCATTGCTTATTGGCGGACTCATCGAACTCTATCTGCTTATTCTTAAAATCATGGGTAATGATATTGGCGGAAGGCCGTTATTTTATGTTGGCATTCTGCTGATTCTTGCAGGTATTCAGTTTATCACTACCGGGTTTTTGGCCGAGTTGATGATGCGCACCTATTTCGCTTCGGAAGGCAAAAAGCCCTACACTATTTTGCGCAAATTTGAAGGTGGCCGCGAGGTGGAAAATTAATGGAAGCTGCCTTAGCCCCGCAAACCTCTATGGATTTTCTTGATCTATTAAACCCACCACAACGCCAAGCCGTGGAAGCTACCGAAGGCCCCGTATTGGTGCTAGCCGGCGCTGGCACAGGCAAAACGCGCGTGCTCACCAGCCGTATCGCCTATATTCTTTTGAACGGACTCGCCTTCCCTTCACAAATTCTTGCAGTGACATTTACCAACAAAGCGGCGCGCGAAATGGCCGAGCGCGTGCAATCGCTGGTGCAGGAAAAAGGTACAGGCATATGGCTGGGTACATTCCATTCGCTTTGCGTGCGTATTTTGCGCAAGCATGCCGGGCTTCTAAAAATTAAAAGCGATTTCACTGTGATTGATGTGGATGATCAATTGCGGCTTATCAAATCAATTCTGGAAGAACAGCAAATCGATACAAAACGTTTTGCGCCAAAAATGATCCTGAGTTTGATTGAGCGTTATAAAGATCGCGCCTGGACACCGGAAGATGTACCCGCCGCAGATGCGGAAACGCATACGGGATTTTCGCTACTCAATATTTATAAGCGGTATCAGCAACGCTTGGCGGAACTCGGCACGATGGATTTCGGGGATTTGTTGCTGCATACGATTACTATCTTTAAGCGTCACTCGGATGTGCTGCAGGAATATCAGCGCCGCTTCCGTTACGTTTTGGTCGATGAATATCAGGATACGAACGTCGCGCAATATTTGTGGCTACGGCTGCTCGCTACCGGACATCAGAATATTTGCTGCGTGGGTGATGACGATCAATCTATCTATGGTTGGCGTGGTGCAGAAGTCGGCAATATTCTTAAATTCGAAAAGGATTTTCCTGGCTGTCAGGTGATTCGCCTGGAACAGAATTATCGTTCCACCTCACCTATTTTGCGGGCGGCGGCAAAGCTTATTGCGCATAACGAAACGCGTCTTGGCAAAACACTTTGGACCGATAGCGAAGGCGGCACCAAAGTGAAGCTTGTCGCTTTGTGGGATGAGAAAAGCGAAGCGCACTACATCGCCGAAGAAATCGATGCGATTCAGCAAATTCATCGCACGCAACTCAGCAATGTCGCGATTCTTGTACGTGCCGGTTTTCAAACGCGTGCGTTTGAAGAAGCGTTGATGGCGATGAGCATTCCGTATCGCGTGATCGGGGGCTTGCGATTCTATGAGCGTATGGAAATTCGCGATGCGATTGCGTATATGCGCGTGGTGCAATCGCCTTTTGATGATCTCGCATTGCTGCGCATTATCAATGTGCCAAAACGCGGCATCGGTGAAAGCACGGTGAAAAAAATTGCCGACACGGCGCGTGAGCGCAGTCAGCCTATGCTTGTCACATTGGAAGCCATGCTGCGAGAAGGCCAAATCACCGGCAAAGTCGCAGTCACGCTTGCACAATTTTTGACCGTACGTCAGCGTTTGCAGGAAACATTTAAAACGCAGGATCTGCGGGCTGCAACGGAAGTCATGCTGGACGAATTCGGCTATTTGCGTATGTGGAAAGAAGATACTTCTCCCGAAGCGCAAGGGCGACTCGATAACTTAAAAGAATTGCTTACCGCACTTGAGGAATTTGAAAATCTGGAAGCGTTTCTGGAGCATGTCAGCCTCGTAATGGATACAGATACGGTAGATGATTCGAAAAAAGTTATCATCATGACATTACATGCCGCGAAGGGTTTGGAATTTAATACGGTATTTTTGCCGGGTTGGGAGGAAGGTTTGTTTCCTTCGCAGCGAACGATTGATGAAAAAGGCCAAAAGGGTATCGAGGAAGAGGGCCGGCTTGCTTATGTGGGCATTACGCGCGCCTGCCGCCATCTAACGATTCTTTATGCGGCGAATCGCCGGATTTATAACCAATGGCAAAGCAGTATTCCTTCGCGCTTTATTGATGAATTGCCAAAAGAAGAACTCGAAATCATCAAAGCTTCCAGCTTCAACGCGCCGGTTGTACGTGATAAGCAGGGCGGTTCGGGCCGCGAGTTCGGCCGCACCGGTAGGCTTATTGATCCACGCAGTGGGATGGGGGAAGCGATTCGCTCTGCGTATGCGAATGTGAAAGCAACGGTAGCGCCGGGCGCAACACAAATATCCGCGCGCGGTTTTAGCCTTAATGATCGCGTGTTCCACCAGAAATTTGGCTATGGCCGTGTGCGCAAAATCGAAGGCAGCCATCTCACGATCGCGTTTGAAAAAGCCGGCGAAAAAATGATTATCGAAGATTTTGTTGAGAAAGCTTAAGAGCGCCACAACGTGCGCGAGAAAAGCACTAACATGGTATAAATTTCCAGACGGCCTAGCAGCATCGTAGCTGACAGAATCCATTTTGCGTCTGGATCGAGCGAACTGTAATTACCTACCGGTCCAACAATTGATCCAAGGCCTGGGCCTACGTTTCCTAATGTTGCTGCAGCAGCACTAAAACTAGTTAAAAAATCAAGGCCAGTTGCCGCAAGCATGGTGCCTGAAATCGCGAGCGTGAGAGCGTAGATAACAATAAAACAAACCACGGATCCTGCGATTTGGGCAGAAATACTTTTATTATTAAATCGCATCGTTACCACAGCGTGCGGGTGCACCAGCTGATGGATATGCGCTTTTATAACCTGAAAAAGAACAAGGAAACGATATATTTTGATACCACCCGTACTTGATCCGGTACAACCACCAATTAATGTTACTAAAAACATGACAACTAGGCCAAAGCCGCCCCAGCTGTTGTAGTCCATAGAAGCAAATCCTGTAGTTGTAATAACGGACATTACATTGAAGGATGTTTCACGCAGCGCCTGCTCAATGCCGTAATTTTGTTTTAGTACAAGCCATGCAGACAATGTACTAATAATAAGCAGGTAAATGACGGCAAACGCACGAACCTGCTCATCTTTCCATAATGCCAAGGGCTGACGGCGTGCCATCTGTACAAAAAGAACATAGGGCAGTGCGCCAAAAAACATAGAGATCGTTAAAATGATTTCAATGCGAGGGCTATTATAAAAGCCTATGGAAGAATTATAGTTGCTAAACCCACCTGTCGCGATAGCGGCAATACTGTGACACACTGCATCAAAAAAGCTCATGCCTGCCGCCCAAAGTGAGATGCAGCTCACTATACACATTATAAAATATACGATGAAAAGCGCCGTTGCATATTGACTGATTTTGGGAAGGATTTTCTCACTTGTATCGGAAGTGGATTCGGTACGGAATAATTGCATCCCACCTACGCGCAGTGCTGGTAAAATAGCGATTGCTAAGACGATGATTCCTATACCGCCTAAGAAGTGCAAAATAATGCGCCATAATTTGAGGCCATGCGAAAGGCTCTCAACATCCGGAATAGCGCTCGCACCGGTAGTTGTTAAGCCCGAAACCGCTTCAAAATAGGCATCCGTGTAAGGAAAATCTACAATCCCATAATGAAGGGGGATCGCAGCGAAAGCCGCCATCACAATCCAGCTCATGGTTGTAAGAACATAGGTATGTTTTAGACCTAAGTTGGAGAGATTGCTGCGATTGGTAAGCATCAAAACCCCTCCGACAAAACACGTCAAAAAGCCTGATGTTAGAAAGGTCTCCCAATTTACGTGCTCGTGGTAAATATCCACGATCGCCGGAATAATCATGGTTGCACCAAGCGCCAGCAGTAGAATGCCCATGACATAAAGTATGGGGCGAAGTTGGAAGAAAAGCTGGCGCGGCATAATATTAATGCGAAATAAGCTGTAAAAACTCGCGGCGCGTGCGAGGATCTGTTTTGAAACGGCCCAGCATCTGGCTCGTTTTCATCACAACCGATTGCTTATGCACACCGCGCGTCGTCATACACTGGTGGGTCGCCTCAATGACTACACCAACCCCTTTAGGCTCTAGAACGGATTGAATCGCATTGGCTATCTGCGCGGTTAATTTTTCCTGGATTTGCAGGCGCTTGGCATAGGCATCAACGACACGGGCGATTTTACTAATACCGACAACACGTCTATCCGGCAAATAGCCGACATGCGCCTTGCCAATAAAGGGAACAATATGATGCTCACAATGCGATTCCACACGAATATCTTTCAATACGATCATCTCATCGTATCCTTCAATTTCTTCGAAAGTACGTTTGAGAATTTCTTCCGGGTCATCTTGGTAACCTGAAAAGAACTCCTGATAAGCCCTCGCTACGCGATTAGGTGTTCCCAGCAAACCTTCGCGCTCAGGGTCATCTCCTGACCACTGAATCAGCGTACGAACGGCGTTTTCTGCATCCTCCATAGAGGGGCGTAGCAGTTTGGTTTTCTTAGACATGCGAGGGGTGTACTACTCGTTGAGCAGAATTTCAACCTTCCGATTTGTTCTTTCCTCAATATTATCGGGTGTTTCGTTTTGCGGGCGCTCCTCGCCATAGGCAAAAATTTCCATATTTTTGCTAGGTATTCCTTGCATGATAAAGGCGTTTTTCACCGCAAGTGCACGACGACGGGAAAGTTCTAAATTATAATTCTCATCGCCCGCTTTATCGGCGTAACCCTGAATCGTTATGCCTTTGATTTCTTTAGATTTTATTTCTTTTAGCGCCTGTTTTACGATCTGCATCCCTGCGTCATCTAATCGGCTGCTGGCATAAGAAAAAAAGACACTATATTGCTTAGCTTCAGCTTTTAATTCCGGCACTTCTTTTTCTTCAATTTTTACTGGTTCCGGGGCTTTTTCCTCTATTTTAGCGACTGGCTTGGGTAAGGTAAGTTTACCCAAAGTTTCAAAAAGCCCATCCCGACAAGTCTGAATATCTTTTTCTTGCCAACCCTCTTCCAGCTGCTCAAGCCAGCAATCAAAATACATTTGCGCTTCCGCCAGTTCTTGCGGGTGTGTTTCGCGCGTGTCACCATTTATTAATGCCACTAATTGCGCGCGCTTTTCTTCGGCCTCAGGAATGTTATCTGATGGAATATCCCAATTTTTCACCTCTTCAGGCATAACCGCCTGGCCCCCGGAAGCAACCCAAAGTGCCTTCTCAGCAAAATGCTGTGCATCTATCCAGTCGTACTGATCCGCTTCTGAAAGCGCGTACTCTTTATATTCGCGCGCCAAATGTATTTCATAGGCATCGCCTGTAGAGGGTATATATTTCACTTGCTCAAGAGGCGCGCAGGCGGCAATAAGAACAAGCGATACTGCAGCAAGTTTTTTCAATTTCGCTCCTCTATCCAAGCCTGTTGTATGGCCTCTAGAATTTTCTCGTTAGAGCGTTTCGGATCATCTTGAAATTCCGACAGACTCGTAACCCACTGGTGCAAATCCGTGAAGCGCAAATTAATATTATCGCGGTCGGGATAGCGCTCCTCAAGCTGTATGGCAATCTCTTGTATATCAGTCCATTTCATGGCAGGTTCAGGCCCTCACTAGATGTACCACTTTATGATGCTTGATGCCAGTATCTATATTCCACGTGTGCAAGAAGCACTAGCAGAGGATGTTGGTTCTGGAGATATTACCTCTAAACTTCTTTTGCCGGAATCAAAGCAAGCTTCTTTTGCGATTGTAGCACGGGAACCTATTATTTTATGCGGCGCGGAGATAGCGGCTTACAGTTTTCGGGCCGTCTCTCAAGATACGCAGATTAAAGTGTTATACAAAGATGGGGCTCGCGTGTGTGCAGGTGAAGTTTTGATGCATGTATCTGGCCAGGCGCGCGCGCTGCTTACTGCTGAGCGTACGGCACTAAATTTTTTACAACATCTCTCTGGAATTGCTACTTGGACCCACCGTTTTGTTGAAGCGGTCGCGGGAACTTCAGCCAAGATTCTTGATACGAGAAAAACAACGCCTTGTTTGCGAGCGCTCGAGAAATATGCCGTTGCGTGCGGTGGTGGCACCAATCATCGCATGCGTCTTGATGATGGTATCTTGATAAAAGATAACCATTTGGCCGCGGGACTTACGATTGCAGAGGCTGTTCAAAAAGCAAAAAGCGCGCAGCTACCCCTACCCATCATTGTGGAGTGTGATACGCTGGACCAAGTGAAAGAAGCAGTGACAGCTGGTGCAACGCGCGTGTTGCTAGATAATATGTCAGTAAAAGAAGTGCAGGAAGCAGCGGCTATTTGTCGGAGCCAGGTCGAAACGGAAGCTTCAGGTGGCTTAAATCTCGCTAACGTGCGTCACTATGCAAAAACGGGGGTGAATTATCTTTCTATTGGCGCCCTCACGCACTCGGCACCCAATGTTGATATTGGCCTGGACGCACTTTAACTTGCCAAAATCCGCAGAATTTTTGTCGCCTTAATACGTATAGCTTCAGGCATAATCGCGTAACTACGCATCCAGCTGGTCATCAGGTCGGAAGATTGGGGGTTATCTGGTAATTTATCCGCACTAAAAAAATGCTGCACGGGAACGTTGAGCACTTCTACAAGTTGCATTAGCCTGCCTACTGTCAGTCTATTCGAACCCGATTCGTATTTTTGTAATTGTTGAAAGCTGATGCCAATTTTCTTTGCGAGCTCTACTTGGCTCATTCCTCTAGCCATGCGCAACATACGGACACGCTGGCCAACAGCTTGATTTACTTTGTGGGCATCTATCATATCCGCCCATGATATAGGATATTTCCTATGCGTCAATAGGAAATATATTATTGCTTTATATACCAGCGCGCTAAATCAATATTTACAAGGTTACTTCCCAGCTTTTCTGCAGCATTCATTAATTCCACGGCCAATTTCTCCACCTCTTTTATGGAGGGATCTCTGCCTAGCTCTTTGAGCGCCTGCTGAGCTGCCAAAGTGGCGTCTACTGACGGAGCTTTTCTTGCAATTAAAGGAGGTTTTGCATAATTGCCGCCCGTTTCTGATAATTCTCGCAAGGCCGGCTCGCGAATTTCAGTTTCTGCAATATCCAGAAACTTTGCCAATGTGTATCTTTCTCTTTCAGGTAGTGCCTTGGGGCTACCCCTATAGATATATTGGTGTAGATATGCATGATTTTTGCCTATCGCCTCAGACACCGCTTTAAGGCTTATTCCGCGGCTTTCCACGAGTTTGAGAATTTTTTTACGCTGTTTATCCATTAGGCAACCATTTTTTCATCTTCACCCTAGCATGTTCCGCTTTCCTTTGAAGAGATTTTTGCTATGGTGATTGCCCATGGGGGTGGGTGATCTGTCGCCTATCAGGTAAAAAGTGGTTCATGAACGTTGATTATTTATGTCAGGCTCACGGGTTAGCATGCATCGTACAGATATAGTTATCATTGGTGCCGGTCCTGTGGGGCTTTTTGCTATTTTTGAGACAGGCATGCTCAACATGCGCGCGCATGTGATCGACACACTTGCTTTTACCGGTGGCCAATGCACCGCGCTTTATCCTGAAAAACCCATTTACGATATTGCAGGTTATCCAGAAATCGAGGCGGCAAAGCTTATCGAAAATTTAGAAAAGCAGGCAGCACCTTTTAAGCCAACTTATCACCTGAATCAGCAAGTTACGAAACTAGAGCAAAAAGCTGATAACTATATAGTAACAACCTCTACTAATACCGTGATTGAGTGCAAAGCTGTTTTGATTGCCGCGGGATGCGGTGCGTTCGGCCCTAACAGACCACCACTGGAAGGTTTGGAGCAATACGAAAATAACAGTGTTTTTTACATGGTACGTCGCAAAGATGATTTCAAAGGCAAAAAAATTGTGATTGCCGGTGGTGGCGATTCCGCTGTGGATTGGGCACTCTCGCTTGCGCCGCTTGCACAAAAACTTTATGTCGTACATCGTCGTGATAAATTTCGCGCTGCACCGGAAAGTGTGCGCCAAATGAATGCACTTGCCGAAGCTGGCAAAATTGAAATGGTAATTCCTTACCAACTACAAGCTCTGGAAGGTAAAAACGGTACATTGAACGCGGTTGTTGTGCAAGATCTGGATGGCAATAATCGCAGCTTACAATCTGATATTTTGTTACCTTTCTTTGGCCTTGCAATGGAATTAGGTC
>CAYPXJ010000004.1:66531-72404 GCA_964414595.1 uncultured Rickettsiales bacterium | reverse complement strand
CCTTAAGGCGCGAGCGATCACGCCCGAACATTTCAACATAAGCAAGCAAATGATGACCGAACGTTACGGGCTGCGCGGTTTGCAAATGCGTGAAACCAGGCATGATGGTTGCATAATGTGCCTCTGCCTGATCCAGCAACGCTATTTGCAATTTTTGCAACAACGCTTCCAGCGCATCAAACTGATTGCGCACATACAGACGGAAATCGGTTGCCACCTGATCGTTGCGCGAGCGCGCCGTATGAAGACGGCTGGCAGCATCACCAATCAATTCTTTGAGCCGCGCTTCGATATTCATATGAATATCTTCAAGATCCTCACGAAATTCGAATTCTCCCTCCGCGATTTCTTCTTCAATAATGGAGAGACCTTTCGCAATCGCATCCGCATCCTTGCGCGTAAGAATGCCGGCCTCGGTAAGCATCGCTGCGTGCGCGCGCGAGCCAGCGATATCTTCTTGGTAAAGTTTACGGTCAAAAGCGATGGAAGCATTCAGTTTCTGCATCACCTCAGACGGAGAAGCCTTAAACCGTCCGCCCCACATGCTGTTCGATTTCGTTTTCTTGCTCATGGCATTTCCTTGTGGATGCACTATACTGAAAACATGCAAAATTCCAAAGATAAATCCTGGAAACTGGCTCGTTTAAGCTGGAAAAAGCGGCTGGCGGTGGTGCTGGCCATCGGGCTGGGGGTATGGTCTATTCTGACTTCCGACTGGGGAGAGGCAGGCAAATTACAGGCCCTGGAGCCTAAAAATGCGCCTGTAATCGCCTTTCTGGATCCACAGGGAAACACGCATCATCTCAGTGACTATCAGAGCAAAATCACCATCCTTAATTTTTGGGCGACCTGGTGCAGTCCCTGCAAAAAAGAGATGCCTTTGCTGGATACCCTGGCCAAGGAGCGCGATCTGAATATCATTGTTATTGCTTCCGAAAGCGATGCAAAATTGGCGGAACGTTTCTTTACCGAGCATGGCATTCAGAATCTCACCCCGTTCTACGATAAGAATAATATCGCATTCGATGCGTACCGTGTCAGCACCTTGCCAATGGCTTTTGTAATCAATCCACAAGGCAAACTTGTGGCACGCGCGGTAGGGATGGTGGATTGGCCGAACGAGCCTTTACTCAAGCGTCTGCGTGCTGAGTTGAAAAAAGAATCTATGCTATAAACGATGCCATCACGGCATCGGGCTTCACGCGATGTTTTTTGCAAAGCGCCGCGAGCGCCGATTTTTCCGGAAGCTGGCCGGGCGCTAAAGAAAATATATGGGAAAGCACACCGCCCGTAATAATCACCGAATAAATACCAAGCGTATTAGCGCCGCGAATATCGGTTTCGAGATTATCGCCAACCGCGATGGCCTGGTTGGGATTTACCTGAAGCTTCTCAAAAATAAACTGGTAGATTTCGCTATGAGGCTTACCGAAATAAGTGACTTGCCCCCCCATTTTTTCATAGGCCTCAGCAATAACACCGGCGCATAGCGCATGGACGCCGTCTTGGCGTACAATTTCTTTATCTGGGTTCGCGCATATCATGGGTAATGTGGCCGCTTTACAACCGGCTAACGCATCGCGCACTTCATCGAGCGTGGAGTCATCTTCCTTAAAGCCCGTTACGATAGCGAAATCCGCCTCTTTCGGTGTGTTTGTACGTACGTAGGGAGAATTTTCCAGCAATCCCGCATCGCGCTCGGGGCCAATATAGAAATAGCGGTTGGTATGTAGCCAGGCTTTGTGGGAAGAGAGCCAGTGATAGGTAACTTCGCCCGATGTCATCAGCAAATCGTAATCACGGCCTTCCAAAATATCCATTTGCTTTAGTTTTTTCGCGGCGATAAAAGCACGACGTGGCGCGTTGGAAATGAAGGCAATTTTTTTGCCTTGTGCGCGCAGGTAATGCACTGCTTCCTTCGCGCCGGGATAGGGATCAACGCCATCGTGAATCACGCCCCAAAGATCCAGTAGGAACAGTTCTGCATCGCTCTTTTTCTTGAGCAGTTCGGTGAGCGAAGAAAGAATTTTCATGCTAAATTTTTTCGGCGATGAGTTTCAGCGTTGCATCTTTGCCGTAGAGTTTGACGAAACTTCCCATGCGCGGGCCTTGGGGCTGGCCGAACAACACTTCGTACATAAGTTGGAACCAATCGCGCAGATTTTTTTCGTAGCCGTGATTTTTGCCAACCGTGAAAATCGCCGTTTGAATTTCTTCTTCCGTCGCGTTTTCTGGAAGTGCTGCAACGACATTATGCACTTCTTTCAAGGCCGCACGCTCTGCATCGTTTGGTGTTTTATACTGCTTCGCGGGTTTAACAAAATCATTGTAATAGTGGAGCGCGCCATCGACGAGAATAGCGAGCATCGGCGCATTTTGCGGCGTTGTGCCTGGCGCATAGGCAGCAATATAACCCCAAAGTACATCGGGATTTTCCGGATTACAGGCGGCTGCGAGATTGAGCAGCAAATTAAATGTAATCGGCACCGTGCGTTGCGGCGGATGACCGGAATGAATATGCCAGACCGGGTTTTCGGCCTGCGCTGCCGCATCCTGCGCCGGAAATTTTTCGAGCAGGGACAAATATTCGTCCTGCGCTTTCGGAATCACATCGAAATGCAAACGCTTCGCCTTGCGCGGCGATTGAAACATGTAATAGGAAAGGCTTTCGGGCGTCGCGTAACGCAGCCATTCTTCCATCGAAATGCCATTGCCTTTGGATTTGGAAATTTTCTGGCCCTGCTCGTCGAGAAATAATTCGTAGCAGAATTGCTCCGGCGGTGTGCCGCCCAGAATGCTGCAAATACGCGAATAGAGTACGCCGTTGACCTGGTGATCTTTGCCGAACATTTCGAAATCGACGCCGAGCGCGGCCCAGCGCATGCCGAAATCCGGTTTCCATTGCAGTTTGGTTTTGCCGCCAGTAACGGGCAAGGTAGTTTCCTCGCCGTCTTCATCATCAAACGTGATGGTACCAGCTTCTGCATTTACTTTTTTCATCGGTACATACAGCACGCGCCCGGTTTTTGGCGAAATAGGCAGGAAGGGGCTGTAGGTTTTTTGCCGCTCCTCGCCGAGTGTCGGCAGCATGACCTTCATGATATCGTCGTAATGTTTCAGCGCTTTAAGCAACGTGGCATCAAACGCGCCGGATTTATAAAGCTCCGTTGCACTTTTGAATTCATATTCAAAGCCGAAGCGATCGAGAAACGCGCGCAACCGCGCATTCATATGCGCGCCATAACTTTCATGCGTGCCGAACGGATCGGGCACAGTTGTTAGTGGCTTTTGCAAGAATTCTTGCAGTTTTTCGGGATTCGGAAGGTTATCGGGAATCTTGCGCATCCCATCCATATCATCCGAAACGCAGATGAGTTTGGTGGGCAAATCCGAAATTTGCGAGAAGGCATGGCGCACCATCGTCGTGCGCGCAACTTCGCCGAACGTGCCGATATGTGGCAGTCCGGAAGGGCCATAACCCGTTTCGAATAATACATAGCCTTTGGCCGGCGGCGCTTTCGCGTAACGCGCGGCAATTTTGCGCGCCTCTTCAAAGGGCCAGGCCTTAGCGTTGAGAAAAATCTCGTTCATGGCGGGGGGTTTTACACGGAAAGCGAGGTGTTGTCACGCGGTGAAGTAGGTACGCCGCGAAAGCCGAATCCAGCAAAAATACCTGCGAAATACGCTTTCAACTTCTTCCATTTGGGTGATTCGAAAAATGCAATCCGTATAAAAATGGCTACGCTACGTATCGCATAAAAAGGAATGAGCCATACTTCATTACGCGCGTAGCGTTTTAAAATATCCATACGATTGCGCATCATATAAAAATAACGTCCGGCGTCGTGTTGCGAAAAAGAAAATGCAAAACCGAGAAGCTGGTAGGTTTGAGATGTGCCAATGCGATGAGTGAGCACTGCATTGGCCACACCGAGAATAGAAAAGCCCGCGCGCCGCGCACGTAGCGAAAATTCGATATCGATTTGATCGATAAAATACGCGTCTCGCATCATGCCGACTTGTGCGAATACATGGCTTTTTATCAAAGCGCCGGACGCAATAGCGTATAAAAGTGGGTAAGTTTGTGCCGGCTCCGCCTGCGTTAAGCGATAGCCAAAAATACCGCCGCCCGTCACGAAAGCGTAGTTTTTTCCGGCGCCTTCCTGTATGCGCGGCGCGCGAATATCCGCGTCGTGTAAAAGCAGGGCGGCAACCATATTGGGCGCGGGCCGGCTGTCATCATCCAGCAATAATAGAGATTCCGCACCGCGCTCCAGCGCCAAATCGATTCCTTGGTTCTGTGCCGCGGCCAGTCCAAGATTATGATCGTTTTGAATAAGAGAGAAATTATGCTTTTTGCTTAGTATTTGAAGTGCCTGGCGAATTTCCGGCGAAGAGCCATTATCCACCATAATAATATGCGCAACTTGTGGCAGCGCTGCCTCGATATTTTGTTGCAGTTCCGTTATATCGGGATGGTGGGTCACAATAACCGCGACAATTTTAGATAAATCCTGCATATCGCCCTTATAGCGTGTTTTTGAGAGGAGGTCAGTAACCTTTCGTTAAGCATTTTCCGCTACCATAGGGGCATGAAACTAAAGCCCGAAATCGTAGAGAAAATACTAAGCGATAGCGATATTGCCGAAAAAACAACCGGAGGCCGATTGCGCCTGCGCCGTGCTTTCCGCGTTCAATTTAGAACGCGAAACGACGAACAAAATAACGACAGAAAAATTTCGCCGCTTGAGGAATCCGAAGCCTTTATCGGGCATCTGAAAGAGCTTGCCGAAGCCATGTGGAATAAAAATGGCAAAGGACAAAAAGCGGCGCGAAAAAATATTCGTACCATGATGGAAAACTATCGCGAAGGCCAAGCATTGGACGATGTGTGTAATTTTATCGAAATGACGATTCGGCTAAATGTTACGCGGGAAAAAGAAAACGAAAAAAAGACAGCATCGCGGCAAGACAGAAATACGCGGCGTATTGTTTTATTGTCTGGCCTTTCCTTGGCTGGACTTGTCGCGCTGGCAAGCACGCGGCCTGATAAATTGCTTTCGGCCTATTGGGATGAGCCGCCTATCCTAATACCACTGGCGAAGGAAGAGCCGGGCTCACTTTATCTGAATCACTTAAAAAATTATGTGCGCGATTTGGTGCTCGATCAGCGTGGCAATATCGCCAATCTGCGCAAAATGACGCAATATAACAGCGATGAAATTGACGGAAGAAAATTCTCCGAAGACGAACTCAAAGCCCGTGGCGTAGATTTTAAATTATCCGGCAAAGAACCCGGTTGGTGGATGATAGGCAAAAAAGACGACAAGGAAGATTTGATTTTTTCCGTGCAAAAATATTTTGGCCCGCTCATCAGCATGTGGGAAGAAGTGCCGGCTGAACAAAGGCCCAATGACTGCGCGGTACATTGGTACACAAAACAAGCGGCGATTGAAGCGGCGGGACCCATTATTGATTGGCTTCTTTCTGTAAAAGATAACATTTTTATAATGGGTTTTATCAAGCAGGAACAACCCTGGACACACGAATATTTGCAGCGAGTGGTTACGAATGTGGCGATGAACAGCGTGGAGCAAGTGCTGAATGTGCCGTCGCCAACAATAGAAAATTTGAAAGATGAAGAGATGGCGCTTTTGAATTTTATACCACCGGCGCAACTGGAAAAATTCCGGGTACCTTGCCTGGATAAAAGAAATCGCATCATCATCAATTTTGCAGACGAGAAAAATCCCGATATTCAAAAACTGAAAGAAGAAATGGAGCGTTATCGTCCGATGTTAGAGGAGCGTAAACGCGAGGAACAGCGGAAGAAACTAAACGCATCTGCAAATACAGGCCAAGTGCGCTAGGAG
>CAYPXJ010000004.1:16844-66521 GCA_964414595.1 uncultured Rickettsiales bacterium | reverse complement strand
GGCATAGAAATCACCAATGCCGCCGGCCACGATGCAACAAAAGCATTCCAGGAAAAGCTAGGATTGAGCGCAGAAAAAGCTTACGAGATTCTTTCGCGCGGACTTGAGAATGTGAATATAGGGGCAAGACATTATCCTGCGCAGGCCGGTAGGCTTGGGGGGAATTTTGAAATCCAGCTGAGTGTTAAAGGCGGTCAGTTTAAGAACAAAATACTGTATGATCATTTTCAGGTAATAAGCGATGGCGCGCGCCTCGATCATCGTGAAAAAGGCGAAGGCAGAACTATCGCCGCAAATTTCGCTCAATTAAGGCTGGTTCTGGGCGCGTATGATAACCGAATACGCGCAAATGAAGTGGGTGCCTATCTCTGGCCGAAGCTTGGATATACGGTGGCGGAATCAAATATTGTTGATTTGCGTGAAGGGATTGAATTGCGGGTAGATGCACTCAAACATGCAGAATTAATCAATAGAGAAACGGTCGCAAATATAGAAAAAATAGTGGCAAGTTGTGACCCCAAATTCATTTGGGCGATTGCCGATCTAGATCAGGAAATCAAAAAACAAAATGGTGAAAAAATAAAAGTGGGCAAATATTTGCTGCTCGATCAATCATATCCTGCGTTCCAAGATTTGCGGGATCCGGAAGTGCGTGATCGCATTGAGAAATACGTGAAAATAAAATTAGATGTGCCAAAGCGCGGAACAATTCCGAATTGCCCTCCGCTGGATAGGAATCTGGGCAATACGCGTATCATCAATTTAGGTTCCGAAAATTATATCGGCTGATAATGGACCATATTCTCGAAATCTTTAATAAGAAGGGTGGCGATGGCACCAAGACATTTGAGAAAGAATTTTTGATC
Source organism: uncultured Rickettsiales bacterium (assembly GCA_964414595.1). Lineage (GTDB taxonomy): Bacteria > Pseudomonadota > Alphaproteobacteria > Rickettsiales > CAIJLX01 > CAYPXJ01. Next base: position 65,655 of record CAYPXJ010000004.1, on the reverse strand, counting down.
TCACGCCAAAAAGCCTGCGCCCTGCTTACCAATAATATCGATGCGCAAATGCACATTACTTTTACGCATGGCTATGACAGCAATTCAGAAGAGCCTGCATTTGAAATGGAAACTACTATTCACAAAGTTGGCTATAGTAATCGAACGATTCTCCTCGAGAGTAGAAATATTGATACGGAGATTGAACGTTACAAGGGAAAAATGGGCCAAGGTTTTGGCGCCAGACTAACGGCGAATCTTGCAGAGTTTATGGTAGCGGCAGGTTTGGAAAAGAACCAGGTCGTGACGACAAAAATTGGTAGTTATGCTTGGCCGCGTCTAGGTTATGTCGTAGAGGATGGAATGGAAGAAGCCAAAGCATATGTCAGTAAACGTGCACATAAACTTGCGCAATCAGGCGCTATGACAACACAGATTCAACGTAAGTTAGATGCCGCGCTCGATAAAAATTCACCCGATTTTATATGGGATATTGTGGATATAGGAGAGACTATTTCATTCAAAGGCCAGAATATAAAAGCAGGGTTTTTTCTGGTGAACGGAAGTTCATTCGACGCGATTTTGGACGTGAAAAATGAAAAGGTTATGGCGCGTTTGCGTCAACGCACGCTTCCTTTTATAACGGCCTTAGAAGAGACACGACTACGTAATCTCGATAAACAGAAAACGTTGCCCGGGGTTAAGCCGCAACGTCCGGCATATCGAGATATTTGACGCCGGTGGTGAGTGTTGCGAGCAAGCCGTAACATTTCGGCATGACTTTCTGCATATAGAAACGCGCGGTGGCGAGTTTTGTATTTAAAAACTCTTTATCTGCGCCCGGTTCTTTGAGTTTGCGAAGCGCGACCTCCGCCATCTGTGCCCACATATACCCCACCATCACAATGCCGAACATCGTCATGTAATCATAGGATGCGCCGGCCGCTTCGTCTTTGTTGGAAAGGCCTTTTTGCGCGATCCACAAACTGCCTTTTTGAATGCAATCGAGGCCTTTGTAGAGCGCCTTGGTGAACTCGGCCATGTCGGGATTATTGCGATGTTTCTCGGTGAATTCCATCGCCGGATGCATAAAGCGGCGAAGATAGCGGCCGGTATGTGCAGGCAATTTGCGGCCGACGAGATCGAGTGCCTGAATGCCGTTCGCGCCTTCGTAAATTTGCGCGATACGCGCGTCGCGCACATATTGCTCCATACCATATTCTTTGATGTAGCCGTAACCGCCGAGCACCTGCATGCCGATATTGCACACCTCGCTGCCCATATCGGTGAAATAGCCCTTGATAATCGGCGTCGCGATTTGGATGAATTCTTCTGCTTCCAGACGTTTTTTCTCGTCCGGATGTTTCTTCGAAATATCGACTTGCAACGCGGCGTAAATGGCGAGCGCACGTGCGCCTTCAACGAAACTGCGCATGGTGAGCAGCATGCGGCGCACATCGGGATGCACGGTGATGGGATCGGCCGGTTTCTCCGGGAATTTCGCGCCGTTGAGCGCACGGCCCTGCGGGCGTTCCTTGGCGTAAGCAAGCGCATTTTGATACGCCACCGCCGCCAAACCCAAACCCTGAATGCCCACGTATAAACGCGCTTCGTTCATCATCACGAACATGGCTTTAAGCCCTTTATGCGGCTCGCCGACGAGATAGCCTTCCGCACCGTCGTAATTCATCACGCAGGTGGGCGAGCCGTGCAGACCCATTTTATGTTCGATGGAGCCGCATACGACCTGATTGCGCGCGCCGATCGAGCCATCCTCATTCACCAAGAATTTCGGCACGAGGAAAAGCGAGATGCCTTTCACACCCGCAGGTGCGTCAGGAAGTCTGGCGAGCACCAGGCCGATGATATTTTCGGTGGCGTCATGTTCGCCGCAGGAGATAAAAATTTTCGTACCGGAGATTTTATATTTGCCGTCGCCGCTCGGTTCCGCGCGCGTGCGAATGAGGCCAAGATCCGTGCCCGCTTGCGGCTCGGTGAGGCACATAATGCCCGACCAATGGCCCGAAATCATTTTGGGCAAAAATTTCGCTTTCAGCGCATCGGTGCCGAATAAATGTAGCGCGTTATACGCACCGTGGCTGAGCGCCGGCAGCAAACCGAAACCGAGATTCGCGCCGCAAATCATTTCGGTGATCGGCATGTTCATCACTTCCGGCAAACCCTGGCCGCCGAATTCCGGCGTCGCGGTGAAACTCGGCCAGCCGCTTTCGACGTACGTTTTATACGCATCAGCAAATCCCGGCGGCAACGTGACATTGCCGTTATCGAATTTGCAGCCAACACTATCGCCGGACTGGTTGATGGGCAGCAGCACCTCTTCGCAAAAACGCTGCGCCTCGGCGAACACCGCATCGGCGAGCTCGGGCGTGACCTGATCGAAACCTTTCAGGCCCAGATCCTTATACTGAGCGACGTTGAGCAAATCGTTTAAGATGAACTGGAAATCCTGAATCGGTGCGGTGTATGTGGGCATAGCTCCTCCAATAGGAAGCCAGAATATCACAACTGGGCTTGATGCCGCAAGCAACCCTTCTCTAACTATTTGATATGTAAAACAAAATATATGAGGGGATTTTGATTTATATTAACCCTTTCTTAACTTACCCGGATTTATAATAGGTAAAAAAGGTGGATATAAAATGCAGAAAAACGACATAGAACGCCAAGCAGAACGTAATCAGCAATTAGAAGAAATCCTCACGGCACTCAAAGAAGAAATTGATAGAGGCACCATCAGTATTCAGGGCCACCGTGCGGGTTTTGGTGCTGGAAACAGTTTCCTATCATTTAAATTCAATCCTGCGCGTGCAACTGAAAAAACTGCCGACCTGTTCAAAAAGATTGAGAAAATGGATATTGAAACATTTGGCATGTCCTTCGAGCGTGATGGCGCTGGCTACAAACCGGTACGCGTGGGTAAAGATGAAATCACTTTCAGTGGCTATGCTAGTCACGTCAGTGATGTAATGAAAAAACTCGTAGAGGCAGGTGTGCTCAATGAGCCGACCCATTCCAAGTTCGGCGATCTTGGTGTGCCAGAGGCATCCTACAAATCTCCATCCGTTGCCAAAACAGCAACGCCAAGCACGCGCGTTTCGGGTGCAAAAATCAGCCAGGCGATAACGCCTTCGCGCACACCGGGTGGCACATTATCAATTTAGGATAATAAGTTATGCAAAAGTCATTTGCCGATAAAATTGTAAGCAACAGAGCCGCACACATTCTTCGCATTGATGCGAAAGAAGAAGAGACGGGCGATGCCGCGTGTTATTTTGTAATGGTGCAGCCGATGAAAGAACGTGCATTGCAAAACGCTGCAGTGTCTGGCTCGTTTGATATCGCAGATTATGGCGTGGTGATTGCTTCTTGCTGGGGCGATGCGCCGGATGCGGAAACAATCGCGCTACTTAAAGAAAAATATAATTTTACCGTCCACTAATTAGCGAATACCGCGCATGGCGACTTGCTTTAGCGCTTCCGCAGCGGTGAGTGGCTTATTGCTTTCCGTGATAAGGTCGATAGCTTGTATGAACTTTGCCGTTATTTGCAGGGATTCGTCGCCACATTGTTTTCCGAGCTTATGAATTTGCCTCGTTATCATCACCAAATTCCGTTTTAATAAAGCCCGCTCTTCCTCGGCAATATCTTCTAAAAGACCTGTTTTAATGATTGCATATTGGTACGCGTGATAACAGATTTGATAAAGTGGTGATTTGAATGTAAGCATTCCAGCTGTAGGACTGTCATCCTGCATGCGATTGAAAATATCTTCGGCAATAGACTTCGTATCTGTGTCGGGATGAAGTTGATCGATAATACCCTTATTATCAAATATGAGCGAAAGCGCGGCGTGCGTTTTCTCTTGAATTAAAGGATCCTCCGGCACGGAGTTAATTCCGCAGCGGTTTACCGGTTTCCAGCATATGCTCCACACGATCAACCGTGCGCATATCGCGCATCAGTTCCATGAATTTTTCACGTTCGAGATCGAGAAGTTGCTGTTCGGTGACTTCCTTCAGAATGCCGGTTTCGCCGCCCGAAAGCACGTAACCGAGCTTTTCCGAAACCACGACATCTTATTCCGTCGCCTTGCCGGATTTCACGAAATTCTCCACCGCCATATTGAAAGCGGCACGCGCAGTTTTGCCTGGTAAATTCACGGCGATTTGCTGCGGCACCTGATAATCGCGTGCGAGATCCAGCGCGAGTTTTTTCGCATCCGGCAATACGCGTTCGCGATTCATCGTGATACGGGACTTCTCGTTGAGGATGAGCATATCGCGCGCTTCTTCCGCCGATTTGGAAACTTTCGCCGTGCTGATTGTTTCAAAGGCTTTGGCGAGCGCCGGCATGGTATTGAGCACTTTTACCGGCGGGATAAAGGCAAACATGCCACCGAGTTTCGCAGCAGCGCGTTGATCTTTTCGGCGTGCGGCGAGTTGACGCAGCACCATTTCTTTACAGCCGCCCCAGCCTGGCACGAAGCCGACGCCGACTTCCACGAGGCCTGTGTAAAGTTCGATATGCGCATTCACCGCGTCGCAGTGCAGGAGAATCTCGCAACCGCCGCCGAGCGCCATACCAGAAGGCGCGCCGACCACCGGGAAGGGCGCGTATTTCAGCGCCATAAACGTATCCTGGCCTTGCTTGATAATATCTTCGATCATTTTCCACGCGGCGAGATTTGCGGCATACAGCACGAAACCGAGATTCGCGCCGACGCTGAAATTTTCCGAATCATTGCCGATAATGAGCGCGCGATGGCCTTTTTTGATCGTATCGATCGCCGTATGCAGCATCTCGAATGTCATCGGATCGAAGCTGTTCATTTTCGAGGTGTGCTCGAAACAAATGACGCCGTCGCCGACATCCCAAATGCGCGCGGAAGGATTTTTCGCGATAGGTTTTTTGCCCTCGGTAATATCGCCGAGCATCCAAACATCTGGGCGATGCGGAAAGGCGTGATAATTGCCGCCGAGCGTGAAAAATTGTTTGCCGCGATCACCGCGCTGATAGAAGGGCTGACCGTTCGCCGCTTTCAAAATTGCGGGGATAGGCTTTCCTTCTTCAGCGAGTTTTTTCGCAAACCACGCCGTGCCGCTCTCGCTTTCCGTACCGAGACGATCGATGAGTTCAAACGGCCCGTATTTCCAGTTGTAACCAAGCTTCATCGCCTGATCGACGCTATAAATATCTTCTGAAATTTCTGGAACTAAGGAAGCTGTATAAAGCAGGGTTTCGCGCAGCACTTCCCAGGCATATTTGCCGCCGATATCCGGGTGCGTGACGAGCTTGCGCAAACCATCGCGCGCCGCTTCCGCGCTATCGAGTTTCGTATCTTTGGATTGTGGTGCGTACTCACCGGTTTTGAGGTTAATCACCTCTTTCGCTTTTTTACCGCCTTCGGTGTTCAGGCGGTAAAAACCACCCTTGCCTTTACGGCCTGTGTAACCTTCTTTCAGCATTTTTTGCACGACGTCCGGCACTTGGTACATGGAGCGGAAGGCATCTTGCTGAGGTAAGGTCTTAAGCATTTCACTCGCAATCAGCGGCATGAGATCGATGCCGATGAGATCGAATAAACCAAACACGGCGGTTTTTGGAATGCCGACCGGCTTGCCCATCACGGCATCGGCTTGCTCAACGGTAACGCCGAGTTCGATGGCTTTGCGCAGCGCCGTCATCAACCAGAAAACGCCGATACGATTGGCGATGAAGCCAGGCGTATCTTTACATTCCACCACGCCTTTGCCGAGTTTGACATCGCAGAAATTGCGAATGGTTTCGGCGATTTTTTTATTGGTTTGCGGGCCGGTGACAAGCTCAAGCAACCGCATGTAACGCGGCGGGTTAAAGAAGTGCGTGATAACAAATTCCTGCTGGAAACTCGCAGGCATGCCCTGCGTGAGTTGATGCAGCGGAATAGTCGATGTGTTGGAAGAAACGATGGAACCTTTTTTGCGGTAGCCGTTTACTTTGCGGTAAAGCTCCTGCTTCACTTCCAGCTTTTCAACGATGACTTCAATGATCCAATCGCATTCTTTGATTTTGGGTAAGTCGTCTTCCAGATTACCGGGCGTAATTTTTTTGAGCACGCGCGAATGCGTGATGGGTGCGGGGTTTTCCTTACGCAGCCGCTCCAGCGCTTTTTCCGCCAGTGCATTGCGGCTTTTTGAGCCCTCAGGAACGATATCTAACAGCAGCACTTCCGTGCCAGAATTAGCGATATGCGCGGCGATTCCGGCGCCCATGACGCCCGAACCGACAACCGCGACTTTTTGAATTTCCCCCAACAGAATGCTCCCAACTATTTGAAATTAAGTAGAGATTTCACTATAGCAGAGAGCGCGAAGCGATGCAATCTACCGTGATTGCATCGCTTTTTTGGGGGATAAAACTTAAATAATATCGAGGCTGCTGCCGCTTGCCATCACCACAGCATGCTGCAGATTGTTCATATCGCCGCCCACGAGCGTCAGATAGAAACTGTTATCCGCGTTATGGATAATAGTGTTTTTACCCTGCTCTTCGGCCACGAAATGCTGCACGCCGAGCTCGGTCAGTTGCAGAAGATCCTGCGAGCTGTTGAAACTGTATACTATATCGGAAGATGCTTTCGTGCTCGCACCGACGCCAAAATAAATATTATCCTGGCTGTTGGCATTAAGCAGGTAAATGCTATCTTTACCTTCGCCTCCGGTGAGTTGCGAATAGGTGCTGCCGCTATAAAGCGTATCATCACCCGGGCTGCCATAGAGGTAGCTTGCTGCACCGGCGCCCAGAAGTATGTCATTGCCGTAGCCGCCATTTAAGACAGCGCTACCTTTTCCACTCGTGGATAAATACAATAATGTATCATTACCCTCCTCGCCGAAAACACGCACATCGTGACTGACGCTCTTGGTAAAAGTAAAGCCAGCATAATCATTACCGGCGCCAAGGCGAATATCCGTCGTGATAGAGTTGGTTGCGCTATCCAAATTAAAGAGGAAATTTTGCGCTGTGCCATCGAGCGTACCGCTGATTTTATTTGTCGCAGCCAGAATTTTGGAAACATCAATATTCTGTGGATTCACACCGGATTGCACCGCGCCGACTGCGTATTTCGAGTTCGCATCACTAAAGAGCAGCTCGTTGCCTTTCGGTGTCGGAACAACCGGAGCAGGCGGCGTTGTCGGCGTTGTCGGATTCGTGGAAGGAAGCGTAATGCCGAAATCACCCGACTGGAAATTTTCCAGAAGCACGCTGTCGCTACCCGTCGTTACTTTTAAGCCGGTCGCGACTTTGGTAAGCGAATAATCGGTGCCGCCGACACTTAGTTTATAGGTGCTGCCGCTCACAAGCGATGCCGCGCCGCTTAACACCTTGCCGCTGATGTTGAGCACGTTATCGCCGCTATCACGCACCACATCCTGACCATCGCCTGCTGCAAAAATATACGTATCTTTGTGTGCGCCGCCGATGAGTGTATCGTTACCCTTATTGCCAACAAGCGTATCGGTGCCGTCTTTACCGGTGAGCACGTTGTTCATGGTATTGCCATACATCGCATCATTGCCAGCGCCGCCGGTTGCGTTTTCAATATTGGCACCAAACGCGGCCCAGATTTTCATCGGTGCATCAGCGAATTTTGCATCTTCATAAACGTTTTTACCATCGATGATCTTCCACGCTTTGATAGCGTAGTCGGTAAAACTTTGGCTCATCTTGCTGGCATTCTCTGCGCCTTCACGAATATCAATAACCGTGCTTTTGCCGGCTTTACTTTGAAATTCGAGCGTATCGTTACCACCGCCATCCCAAATTACTTTTTTGTAGCGGGAGCTGCTGATAGCGTTCATATCGCCTATCGCGGTTTCGCCCGTAGGTGCTTTGGAGTTAGAAGAGTTGTAAATGAAATCCACCATATTCGGGATGATTTCTTTTTCCTTCTGCACACCATTATCGGTGATGGTGATTTCCGTTTCGCTGATCGTATAGGTGGTGTTGCCAGCCATATAATTGCGATTCACGCCATAGGCTGCTTGCAATGTTGCAACGTCGTAAAGACCAAAACCATCCATACCGAAAAAGCGCGAGTTATCCATGACGGTGAGTTCGACGTTTTTGCCCGGATCGTTGAAGCCCATGTTATCGCCATCGAGACCGAGACCATGCCCGAATTCTTGCAGTAACACAGAATATTCGGCACTAAATTTTTGATAGTTAGCAGTCGGGTTGAGCGCGTTACCGCTACCAACATAACCGGCGCCAAGGCCGCTCGTGGTTTCTTTAATGTAATAATCCGATTTCGTGACATTGGCAGCCACTTCTTGGAATTTTATATTCGCAAAAGATTCCACATCGTTCATCGCTTCACGCACGCTGGCTTTGGTTTCATTGGTGAATTTACTGCCCGCTACGTTAGAGGTAGTGCCAAAAAAGCGGTAGGTAATCAGGCCATCATAGGCGCCACCGTTGGATTTAAAGTTGTCGCCGTAAACGAGTGTATTAGTGCCAGGCATCGTAAAACCGCGATATTGCAGCGTGCCGACTTGTATCATTTCGCTCGGGAGCGTATTTTTGTCAATAATTGCCGTAGCAGGGTTGTAGCCTGCTTTTGTCCAGAAATAATTACCGTTTAAATCGCTGAAAGTAACCATAATCCCCTCCCCGGTGCATTCCCCGCATCTGTGTTAAAAATGAGGAGAAAAAAACTAAAATTTGTCTTAGTTTCAGTATAAGATGAAATGGTTAATAAATAGTTAATAAGTATTACCAGAAAGTTAATTTTTATCAAGGGCAATTCACAATCCCAAGCGCGCAATTTTCTTGCTTTTTAGAAGGGTTGGAAGTAATCAGCAGACGCAACCTACTGGCTTTACGTGATTTTTTGTGCGGATATGGCGGAACTGGTAGACGCGCTGGATTTAGGTTCCAGTGGGGAAACCCTTGGGGGTTCAAGTCCCTCTATCCGCACCACCCTCTTTTGCAATCGGGCGTGACCGGGCCTCGAGGGGCCATCTACCTCCAAAAAAGATTGCAGAAAGCGCCGCCAGGCAGTAGTTAAAGGCCCTTAACAATTCACTTACCCTAAAGGATAACGCATGCAAGTTGCCGAACTTAAATCTGAAAAGCTCAAACGCGAATATAAAATTACCATCCCCGCGAAGGAGCTCGCCGACAAGCGAAAGGCGAAATTGCAAAACCTTGCCAAGCGCGTGAAAATGGATGGTTTCCGCCCCGGTAAAGTGCCGCTCGATATTGTGAGCAAGCAATATGGTGATGCCGTTGCTGCCGAGGTGATTGAAGAAGTGGTGAAGCAATCATCGCTCAAAGCGATTGAAGAAAAGAAAATTAAACCCGCGCTGCAGCCGAAAGTCGATGTGCTGGATTATGGCGAAGACAAAGATCTCGAATTTAAAATGGAAGTCGAGCTGATGCCGGAAGTGCCGACATTGAAACTCGAAGATCTCAAACTCGAAAAATTTGTAACCGACATTGATGATAACCATATGCAGGAAGGTTTGGAGCGTCTCGCTTCACAAGCCAAATCCTATTCCGCGGTAGAACGTTCCGCGAAAAAAGGCGACCGTGTGATTATCGATTTTGAAGGCTTCCTCAACGGTGAGCCCTTCAAAGGAGGTAAAGGCGAAAAATTCCCGCTCGAACTCGGTTCGAATAGTTTTATCCCGGGTTTTGAAGAGCAAATTGAAGGTATGAATATCGGTGACGAACGCACGATTAAAGTTACCTTTCCGCAGCAATATCACTCGCAAGAATTGGCGGGCAAAGATACGGAATTCAAAATTAAAGTGCATGAAGTAGAAGAAAGCAAAGCCTCGCCGATTGATGACGAACTCGCAAAACGTTTCGGCATGAAAGATCTCAGCGAACTGAAAGAAAATTTCAAGAAACAGCTCGAAGGCGATTATTCCATGCTCGCACGCAACAAACTGAAAAAAGAACTGTTTGATGTACTGGAAGAAAAAGTAGCGTTTGATGTGCCACAAGGTATGCTAGACCAGGAATTTGAAACCATCTGGCGCGATGTGGAACATGCAAAAAAAGAAGAGCCGCGCCTAGCTAAAATGAGCGAAAAAGAACTGAAAGAAGAATATCAGAAAATTGCCAGCCGCCGTGTGCGCCTCGGCATTTTGCTTGCTGATATCGGTCAGAAAAATAACATCAGCGTCACCAATCAGGAAGTGATGCAGGCGATTGCGCAACAGGCGAAACAATTCCCCGGCCGTGAAAAGCAGGTGTTTGAGTTTTATAAGAGCAACCCACAGGCAACGGAAAGCGTGCGCGGCCCGATTTTAGAGGAAAAAGTGGTGGATTATATTCTCACTAAAGCAGCAACGGCGGAGAAAAAAGTGAAGCCGGATGTATGGTTTGAAAATGCGGAGCTCGGGCATGAAGGCCATGTCCATGGCCCGGACTGCAATCATGATCACGACCATGATCACGATGCCAAACCAAAAGCGAAAAAGAAGAAGTAATTAGTACGCGCCAAGTCCATATCGGCGTGGATCATCAAACGGAGCACGCAGATTCTGTGGCGCTTCCTGGGTAACTTGTTTCGGCTGTACAGATTTTACAGCGTCTATCAGGTCGCTAATTTTGATGTGCAGTTCAAGATGCGTTTGTGGAAATTGCCGCACCTCTGTTTTTTGGCAGGGGAAATTTTTTTCCTTAAGTTCGCGCGCAAGTGCCGCCAATGTTTCCAGCGCATTCTCATTTTTTGCCGTAATTTTAAAACCAACTGAGCGTGATAAATAATCCGCCGCACTAACATCGACGGATTGCAAAGGCTGGATGGCAATATTGGATTTCGTGAGTTTATTTTCAATCGCATAATGGAGCATCGGAACGAGCATCTCCGTTCCGGTTTGCAGCACGCCATTAAATGCTTTTTGCTGCTGCTCAAGCGCTTGACGCGCAACGTGAGCGACTTGATGTTTTTGCTGAAATCGCGTAATGGCATCAATGGCATCCTGGTGTGTTTGAATCATCATATTTCCCTCTCTTCCAGGAATCTTAGCAAAGAAATATGACAATTTTGTGAAACTGCATGAAACACTTGCCCGGCGGGAGGATACAATTTAAGGTACGTCATCTACAGGGAGAGCTATATGCCAGATATTATTGATCAATTTACCAACACACTCGTGCCGATGGTTATCGAACAAACCGGCCGCGGCGAACGCGCCTTCGATATTTACTCACGTCTGCTCAAAGAACGCATTGTTTTTGTCACCGGCCCGGTGGAAGACCATATGGCGACCCTCGTGGTGGCTCAGCTGCTGTTCCTGGAATCGGAAAACCCGGATAAGGATATCTCGCTCTATATTAATTCTCCTGGCGGCGTGGTGACGTCCGGCCTCTCCATTTACGATACGATGCAATATATTAAGCCGAAAGTATCGACGCTCGTGATGGGTCAGGCGGCCTCGATGGGTTCGTTACTGCTTACCGCGGGCGCGAAGGGCGACCGTTATGCGCTGCCGAACGCGCGCATCATGATTCACCAGCCTTCCGGTGGTTTCCAGGGTCAGGCGAGCGATATCGAAATTCACGCGATGGAAATTATTAAGCTCAAAAAACGCCTGAACGAGATTTATGTAAACCATACCGGTCAGAAACTGGCGAATATTGAGAAGGCGATGGACCGCGATAATTTCATGAGCGCGGATCAGGCGAAGGAATTCGGGCTGATTGACCACGTGGTCACGGTGCGTCCGGACGCGAAAATCGGTAAAGACGCGAAGAAATAGTTAATGCGTCGGCGTGCCGGCCGGCGTTCTTTTATTGAGCGAATGCATGTTGCCAAGTGTATGCGCTGTATCAAAGCGGCCTGCGCTCGTGACTGTTTTTGGCGGTTTGATTTCGTAAGTCGCTTTTGGTTTTTCAGTAAGTGGCTTCTCAACGTGAAACCCAGAAATTTTATCGCGTACTAGTTCACCATCGGAACACGTCATTTCACGAACAAGAATATTTTTCATTTCAGTACGATTGCGTACGCGCTGTATTTCTCCCAGTGGTACTATCGTAGCACGGTAAACACCGTGCATTTTTACATCTTCAACCGGCAGACCAAGCTTAGAAAGTGTCTCCGGATTAGCATTTGCCAAAAAAACACCCAGACGAAAACCCGTTTCGGATTCTTCGCTTGGATAAATAACAAGCGGGCCATTACCAGAAGAGCCTTGCACTGCTTTGCGTTGTGGCGTCAGGTAGTCATTATTATAGCGTGGTTTATCGTAAACAAGTGGGCGTGATTCTTTAGGCAATTCCCGCACCAGATTATTTTCAGCCACATGGGCATGCAGGTGCATGGCAGCATGAAAATGCACGCTTTCCTGGTGAATATCAAAAAATTCTTTTGGCTTATCATTAGGCATAACGCCCTCCACTCTTTCCAGAAAGGATAGCAATCTAATGTGACAAAATGATGACAATCCCTAGAATCGTGACCAAGAAAAATTCTTACTTGCGAGGCAAGAAAAATCTCTCTAGGTTGCGGCTAGATAAAGTGTTTTGTGAGGGAGGGGCCACAAGATCTTGTAGAAAGGTGTGTTTTTTGCACCTGCTATTGATTTTGCCTCTGCCGCACCAAACATGGTATAGTAGAAACAAATGAGGGAGATGTTGCCAGGCAGGCGCATAAAGAATCATGGCAGACGATAACCACGAGCACGATAGTAAAGACACCCTCTATTGCTCCTTCTGCGGCAAAAGCCAGCATAAGGTGCGCAAGATGATCGCGGGCTTCGATCAAGTTCGCCAGATCCCCGTACAAATTTGTAACGAATGCGTAGAGCTTTGCGTTGGCATTATCCGCGAGGAAGCCGAAGCGCCACTGCTGCTCGGCAACGATGGCGCGGTGCCGAAGCCGGGCGAAATCCGCAAAGTGCTCGATGATTATGTGATCGGCCAGGACGAGGCGAAGAAAATTCTCTCCGTGGCGGTGCATAACCATTACAAACGCATCATGCATATGGAAAAGCCGGGCGAGATCGAGCTTTCCAAATCGAATATTCTGCTGATTGGCCCCACCGGTTGCGGTAAAACGCTGCTCGCGCAGACGCTTGCGCGCATTCTGGATGTGCCGTTCACCATGGCGGACGCGACGACGCTCACCGAAGCGGGCTATGTGGGCGAGGACGTCGAAAATATCATCCTGCGATTGCTGCAAGCGGCTGATTATAATGTGGAGCGCGCGCAACGCGGTATCGTCTATATTGATGAGATTGATAAGATTTCGCGCAAGAGCGAGAATCCTTCGATCACGCGCGACGTTTCTGGCGAAGGCGTGCAACAAGCGCTGTTGAAAATTATGGAAGGCACGGTTGCTTCCGTTCCGCCGCAAGGTGGCCGCAAACATCCGCAGCAGGAATTTTTACAAGTGGATACCACGAGCATTCTCTTTATTTGCGGTGGTGCGTTCTCCGGTCTTGATAAAGTGATTGCGGGCCGTCGCCGTGGTTCTTCGATTGGTTTCGGTGCGGATGTGAATAGCCTTGAGAATTTACGCGTAGGCGAGTTTCTTCAGCACGTAGAGCCGGAAGATCTGGTGCGTTACGGTTTGATTCCGGAATTTGTGGGTCGTCTGCCGGTAATTGCGACGCTGATGGATCTGGATGAAAAAGCATTGGTGCAGATTCTCACGGAACCAAAAAACGCGTTGGTGAAGCAGTATCAGAAGCTTTTCGAGATGGAAGGCGTCGAGCTTAAATTCATCGAAGGCGCGCTGGAAGCTGTGGCTAAAAAAGCAATCGACCGCAAAACCGGCGCGCGCGGTCTTCGCGCCATTCTGGAAGAATTGCTTTTGGACTTGATGTACGATGTGCCGGGCCGCGAGGATATTGCGGAAGTGCATATCACCCGTGATGTCATTGAAAAAGACGCGGAACCAATCATCATCCACGCGACCAAGAAGAAAAAAGCCGCCAGCAAGTAAGCATGCAGATAAAAATCCCCTTTGGCTTGTAACCAAAGAAGGGATACACTATATCTAATTTACTTCCCGCTGGTGTATGTTGACCCAAAGAGGTGTTTATGCCGAAAGCTTCCGACGCTGTTGAATTATATCCTGTGCTGCCGCTGCGCGATATCGTGGTGTTTCCCGGTATGTTTGTGCCGCTTTTTGTTGGCCGCGCGAAATCTATCAGCGCCCTCGAGGAAGTTACAAAGCACGATAAGAAAATTCTTCTCGCCACGCAGAAAAATGCTGGTCAGGATGAGCCAAAAACCGAAGATATTTACCGCATCGGTGTCATTGCAACGGTGCTTCAGCTTTTGAAACTGCCGGATGGTACGGTGAAAGTGCTGGCCGAATGTGGCCCGCGTGCGCGTATCAATCATTTTGTGCAGAATGATAAATATTTTCAAGCTGACGTGACCGTGCTTATGGACAATAGCGGCGACGCGCAAGAAGGCAAAGCGCTGGCGCGTTCGGTGGTGGGTTTGTTTGAGGAATATACGCGCCTCAATAAAAAAGTAGAGGCAGAGATTCTGCCTACGCTGCAACAAATGGAAGACCCGGCGAAAATCGCCGACACCGTTGCGGCAAAATTGCCGCTGAAAATTTCCGATAAGCAGGAAATTCTGGAAGAAGTATCCGTGAACGAGCGTCTGGAAAAAATCTACGCTTTCATCGAAGGTGAGATCGGTGTGCTTAACACCGAGCGCAGCATTCGTTCACGCGTGAAAAAGCAGATGGAAAAAACGCAGCGCGAATATTACCTGAACGAGCAGATGAAGGCGATTCAGAAAGAGCTCGGCGAAATTGAAGACGGTAAAGATGAGGTAGCGGAACTTGATGACCGTATCAAGAAAACGAAGCTTACCAAAGAAGCGCGTGATAAAGCAAAAACGGAATTGAAAAAACTTCGTACCATGAGCCCGATGAGCGCCGAAGCCACGGTTGTGCGCAATTATCTGGATTGGATGCTTTCCATACCGTGGAAGAAATTTTCCAAACTGAAACATGATCTGGGCGCCGCAGAATCTATCCTGAACGAAGATCATTATGGGCTGGAAAAAGTAAAAGAGCGCATTCTGGAATATCTTGCCGTGCAAGAGCGCACGAAATCCATGAAGGGTCCGATACTCTGTCTATTCGGTCCTCCGGGCGTGGGTAAAACCTCTCTCGCGAAATCGATCGCGCGCGCAACGGGCCGTAAATATGTTCGCATTTCGCTCGGTGGAGTACGCGATGAGGCGGAGGTGCGTGGTCACCGCCGTACCTATATCGGATCGATGCCGGGTAAAATTCTGCAGGCAATGAAAAAAGCGCAATCGTCGAATGCGCTTATTCTGCTCGATGAAGTGGATAAAATGGGCACCGATTTCCGTGGTGACCCGGCTTCCGCGCTGCTCGAAGTGTTAGATCCTGAACAGAATGCAACATTTAATGATCATTACTTGGAGGTGGATTACGATCTTTCTAAAGTGATGTTTGTCACTACGGCGAACTCGCTCAACATGCCGCGTCCGCTCGTGGATCGTATGGAGGTGATTCGTCTTTCCGGTTACACCGAGGATGAAAAAGTAGAAATCGCGCACCGCCATTTGATTGATAAACAGACGAAAGAACACGGCCTTAAGAAAAGCGAATGGCATCTAGGTGATGACGCGCTTCGCGATATGATTCGTTATTACACGCGCGAAGCAGGCGTTAGAAATCTGGAGCGCGAAATCGCAAAACTTGCACGCAAAGTTCTGAAAGAACTTTTAATGAAGCGCGCCAAAGGCGAGCTGAAAGAAAGTAAAGATACGCTTATCAAAGTAACTTCCAAAAATTTGGATAAGTATCTCGGTGTGCGTAAATTCAGCTACGGAGAAGTGGAGAAAGAAGATTACATCGGAGTTACCACAGGCCTTGCCTATACCGACTTTGGTGGCGATTTGCTTTCGATCGAATCGGTAACGCTGCCGGGCAAAGGTAAAATCACCATCACGGGTAAGCTCGGCGATGTGATGCAGGAATCCGTGCAAGCAGCTTGGAGTTACGTGCGCTCGCGTTCGCTTTCCTTCGGCATTAATCCTAATAATTTTGAAAAGAAAGATATTCACGTGCACGTGCCGGAAGGCGCAACGCCGAAAGATGGTCCTTCGGCAGGTGTTGCTATGTGCACTTCTATTGTTTCTGTACTGACAGGCATTCCCGTTGATAAGCATGTGGCGATGACAGGCGAAATTACGCTTCGTGGCATGGTGCTGCCGATTGGTGGCCTTAAGGAAAAATTACTGGCAGCCCTGCGCGGCGGTATCAAAACGGTTTTGATTCCTGAAAAGAACGTAAAAGATTTGGAAGAAATTCCAGACAACGTGAAAAAAGGTTTGAAAATTGTTCCCGTGAGTACCGTGGATGAAGTGTTGAAAGTTGCGCTGACAAAAGCACTCAAGCCTATAAAGTGGGAAGATGTGGAAGAGAAATCTTCAACGAAGCGTAAAGCTTCGGATGACAACGCTGACGAATTGCTCGCGCATTAAGCTGCGCTCAAAAAGCAACAGCTACTGCGAATTCTAGCGTGTACCAACGCGCGCATATTTTCAATATTTAGTGAAAAACCTCCGTTTCCTGCCGGTTTCCACTACATCTTGCGTTGTATGCAAAATTCATACCCGCTGTAAGGTGCGAAAATCTGCGGTTTATGCGCATTTTTTTGTTGCGCATTCAAAAAAGAATTGCCATGTTTTTTCCCGGATGCGGTGTGGTAATAGGTGTGAAACTCTAAGATTCCTGCCGCGTTCTTACATTCACAACTTCTAACGAAAGGTGTAAGGCCGTGAATAAAAATGAACTGATTCAGCAAATCGCTGACGAATGCAACTTCACGAAAGCAGATGCTGCACGTGCGGTTGATGCTGTGTTCCAAGTGATCACAAAACAACTCAAAAAAGGCGACGAAGTGCGTCTGGTTAATTTCGGTACCTTCCTGGTAGCGAAGCGTAAAGCAACCACGGGTCGTAACCCACGTACCGGTCAGCCAATCAAAATTGCGGCTTCCAAACAGCCAAAATTCCGCGCTGGTAAAGTACTGAAAGAAGCTGTTAACTAAAATCGCTTCTGACTGTTTTCAAGAAAACCGCTCATGTTTGCATGGGCGGTTTTTTTGTGTCTTAAGAAGGGGATGAAACTGTTTGCTTTACTCTTTGAAAAAAAACCATTACATAGGCCACCGACTTTAAGCATTCGGACTATTCCGAGGGCGGCTAGCTCAGTTGGTAGAGCAACTGGTTTACACCCAGTAGGTCGGCGGTTCGAGCCCGTCGCCGCCCACCATAATCCAAAATTTTTGTTTACCCTAGGTTTGCGGTTCTGCGCGAAGAGGATAAGCATTGACCCCACCGCGCCGAACAGCTATTGCCTGCATAGGTTGAGTAAATCATGCACATACATCCAGTGATTCTAGCGGGCGGCGGGGGCACACGTTTATGGCCGTTATCGCGCGAACAATATCCCAAACAATTTCAAAAATTGATCGGCAAAAAATCTCTGCTGCAGGAAACATTGACCCGCGTGCAATCGCCGATTTTTGAAAAACCGCTTATTCTTTGTCAGCACGATCATCGCTTTATCACCGCTGAGCAACTGCGCGAAACGCAGCATGAAATAGAGATGATGATTCTGGAGCCGCAACCGCGTAATACCGCCGCCGCCGCCATCGTTGCTGCATTGTATTATGCAGAAAAAAATCCGGATGCGTTACTGCTGTTATTACCCGCAGATCATACCATATCGGAAGCAAATCTTTTTCTCACCAGCGTACAAAAAGCAATATCCTCGGCGCAGCAAGGAAACATCATCACTTTCGGAATTACGCCCAGCTATGCTGAAACCGGTTATGGATATATTGAAAAAGGTGAGCCTGTTTCAGATGTGCTTTATTCTGTCTCGCGTTTTGTAGAAAAACCTGAAGCGGAAATTGCCGCGACCTATGTTGAACAGGGATATTTGTGGAACAGCGGCATATTTTTATCTACGGCGCAAAGTTTAGTGGAAGCGGCAGAAAAATATGCGCCCACGATTCTGCAATCGTGTAGGGCGGCATTGCGACGCGGTGCTCGCGATCACGACTTTTACCGTCTGGATGCTTATAGTTTTTGCAACGCTCCTGCTATTTCGCTTGATTACGCCATTATCGAAAAAGCCGAAAATATCATGGTTTTACAAGTGCCGTTTGCATGGTCTGATGTGGGAACTTGGCGGGCGATATATGACACTATGCCTAAAGATGTGGACGCAAACGCGCTGCATGGCGATGCAATGCAGGAAAATTGCACATCATGCCTCATTCATAGCGAGGGTGTATTTACGGCTGCATTAGGTGTGGAGAATTTGGTTATTGTCGCCACGCAAGATGCTGTATTGGTGACACAGCGTGACAAGGCGCAAGATCTCCGTCACTTCGTTGAAAAACTGAAAAATGAGCGGCGTAAGGAAGTTATAGAACATCAGCGTGTATTTCGCCCGTGGGGTTTTTACGATGTATTGGATGCGCAGGAAAATGCGCGCGTGAAACGCATTAGCCTGCGCCCCTATGCGCGACTTTCGTTGCAACGTCATACGCAGCGTGCGGAGCATTGGGTGGTGGTGAGCGGCACGGCGCGTATTACGCGCGGTCACGAGATATTTGATTTGCATACGCATGAATCCACTTTTATCGCTCCGGGCATGCTGCACCGTATTGAAAATCTCTTTGATACGCCGCTGGAAATAATCGAAATTCAATCTGGCGCGCACCTTAGTGAAGATGATATTGTGCGCTACGAAGATGCGTATGGCCGTGTGGCGGTGGCATCCTAAAGAGTGTGTATGGTGAAGGTAGCGATAGTGTATCACAGCCCTTACGGGCATACGGAGCGTCTTGCGCGTGCCGTGGAAAAAGGTGCGGCGTCCGTAAAACATGTGCAGGCACAAAGTTTTTCGGTAGATAAGATCGATTGGGACGCACTCGCCGCCGCCGATGCTATTATTTTTGGCTCGCCGACGTATATGGGCTCTGTTACTGCGCCGTTTAAACAATTTATGGATGGCACATCGAAAGCATGGAAAACACAGGCCTGGAAAAATAAAATCGCCGCGGGATTTACCAATTCCGGTGACTACAGTGGAGATAAGTTGAATACACTCGTTCAGCTAACTATTTTCGCAGCACAGCACAGCATGATCTGGGTAGGGTTAGATATCGTGCCTAAAGGCGATCGCAAGCATCATGCAACGGTGAATCGTCTGGGAAGTTTTTTAGGCGCGATGGCCCAATCGGAAAATGGCCCACCCGATGAATCGCCACCGGAAGGCGATCTGAAAACGGCTGAACATCTGGGCAAACGTGTTGCAGAAATTGCTAAGAAATTGGCTTAGGATTTTGTTGGATAGCGCGTGTGATAGTGGCTCTGGCGTGGTTCATTCCTCCCATCTCTTTCGCAACCGTACTAATACCCTTGCGGAGATCGGGTTTACTGCTGCGCAGAGAATGAGCTTTTACCTGAACATCGGAAAATGCAGCTTCAAATAAAAGGTCAGACGGAGCATTTTCAAGCAAAGTAAGAAGATCAGATTTTTTTGCATCATCAATGAATGCATTGTTTGAAAGAATGGTGAGCGCGATGGGTTTTTCACGCGCGCTCCAGTGAACATGCTTAAGAGAATCATGTAATTTTGATGTAGGAACAAAAATGCCTTTCAGACAGCGACCGATCGTTTCGTCATTTAATAAAGATTCTGCCAAGATATTATGTGCTGGAAGAAATAGATTTAGCTTTTCTTTCCAATAAGAAATTTCCCGGACAATCAAACCGAGTTTGTGCAATTCATCACTCAATACTTTGGGGGCTTTTGCATGTAACTTTTGTAAGCACCTTATCAGAGGTGTTTCATCATATTTCTGTACTTTGCTTCTAGCTTCATGCAGATATTTTTTTTCACTATCTACAACTACTTCTTCAACCGTAATGATTTTTAAACGCTTACTAGCATCTGCGAGCATTTCTTCCATGCCAATAATAGGTAAGGTCTCTATTTTAGCGTGCCCATTACCTTTATGCTTTTTAGGTTTGGAATTTGCAGAAGCTGCTTTTGTGTGCTGATCCGGCCCCGCGTTTTTTGGTTTTCGTGTAATTATCAGAGAGTCATTTTCTACACGACGATGAGCAAGATCCGGCGGTAATAAAAAATCAGGCGAAAGAGCTTTTTCTTTCTTTGGCGGAAAAAGGTCGGTCTGACTGCGGCGTTTATAAATGGGATCATAGCCATTCATGTAAAGCAGCCCCGCAGAAATTGCAGGCGCATGTGCATTTGGATTGAGCGTGCGTATCGTATTTTCAAGTACGGCGCCTAATATACCCGCGCGCGTTGGCAGCATACTTTTTGTGCCGAAATCCTGCCAAACTATTTTTAATGATTGATCGCGATTGTTTACATCTTCATAAAAGGCCGGAACACGTTTCAACGCCAAAACCGCAAGCGAATCATCTGAAAAGAAATCTGCTAAGGGCTGATAAAAATTATTATAGGCTATCATAATTTCCCTTATTTTTTCTTCTGCGAGAGAAGGTAGATCTGGGTGATTATTACGTTGTTGTTCAAAACTATTTAGCGCTACCCGGAGATTATGATTGAGGATGGCATTAAGCATATCCATACAGGCCTTATTAAAATCAGTCGCCGTTAGGTTTTCATGGCCTGGAACAGAGGTAATAGCATCAATTTCATCAAAGAATTCCTTTAATGCACGAAAATTATAGAGTTTCTTATCTCTTTCAAATACGCGACGCTTTGCCATAGCCTTCCCTTGCGTTAACTTGCTAATTATGGCATGAGCAGCTTAAAGAAAAGTTAATGAAATCAGCAATTTTAGAGAAATATCTCGGCTTCGGGCTTGGCCTTCGCACCGCGCATTACGACGCGATTTTAGGACATTGGCCCAAAGAAGTAGATTGGTTCGAGATTATCAGCGAGAACTTCATGAATACGGAAGGGTATCCGCGCGAAGTACTCGAGCAGGTGCGGGCGCATTATCCTGTTATTATGCATGGGGTTTCGCTCTCCATCGCCTCAACAGACCCGCTAAACTATGACTATCTTGCGAAGCTCAAAACGCTGGCAGACTGGCTGAAGCCCGCCTGGGTTTCCGACCATCTTTGTTGGACCGGTTATAAGGATGTGAATAGTCACGACCTGTTGCCCGTGCCCTACACGGAAGAAAGTCTCAAACATGTGGTTTCACGCATTAAGCAGGTGCAAGATTTTCTGGGCCGAAGAATTTTGCTGGAAAATCCATCCACCTATCTCACCTATCGCGGTAAGCAAATGCGCGAGGAAGAATTTATTACGCGTATGGCGGAAGATGCTGACTGCTTACTGCTGCTGGATGTGAATAATGTGTATGTTTCTTGCTACAATCATGGTTGGGATGCTGAAGCGTATCTAGGCGCTATACCGGCGCACCGCGTACAGCAAATTCATCTGGCAGGTCATGATAACAAAGGTACGCATATCGTTGATACGCATGATAATCATGTGGCAGAAGCGGTGTGGCAGCTTTACGCAAAAACTATTGCGCGTATGGGCCCGAAATCCACCATGGTGGAATGGGATGGTAATGTGCCGGATTTTGCAACCGTGCTAGCAGAACTAAGTAAAGCACGAAAATTTGCATCAGCTGAGCAACAGGCGAGTCAGGAAAAATCACCCACAGCCCATTCAAGACCAGGCGATAATTTACCGCCCCCGACCATCGCTGCTTCTTTTGCACATTTGCAAGGTGCCATTCTAAAAGGTGAGGCGGAGGATGCAGATGCGTGGGTAACGGATAAGCCCAATTTCCCACCCCAGAAGCAAGTCGGAGTATATATCGATGGTTATCGCGGCCGGCTGGAATCGACCATTCGCGAAGAATTTCCCGCAAGTGCGTGGCTCCTCGGTAAAGGCCGATTCGACAAGCTGGTGCAAAGCTATGTGGAGACAACCACGTCTGCTTATCCCGATCTTACAGACTATAGCCTCAATTTCGCCTCCTTTGCGCGCACGGCTCTGACGGAAAAATGGGCGCAGGAGATGTTCGAATTTGAAGCGACGCTCGCGCGTATGATTGATGCCCCGGCGGCAAAAGGTTTAGGCCCTCAGGATTTCGCCAGCATGGATGAGGAAGCGCTGCTGGCAGCACATTTTACCTTAAAGCGAGGATGTGCGCTCAAGCAGTATGAATATCCGGTGTTAGACTATTACCAGGCTTACCAAGAGAACCAAAAACCCCCCATTACGAAGGCTGTTGAAGCCTGTTATGTGCTGCTAACGCGCGCTGGCGAGGATGTATGGCGGATAAAACTAGAGAGAGAGGAATATCAGCTGCTCTCTCGGTTAAAGGGAAATATCCCATTAGAACAGCTGCTTAGCTTCCTTGGAAGCAAAGCTCTGGAAGAAAAATTTCCAAATTGGCTATCCCAATGGGTGCAGCAGGGCGTATTGGTCGCTGGTTAAGTATTTGTTAAGCTTTTGCTTTTATACTCATCCCATATGGATGAAGCATTATATACCAATAATCCAGCGGCACTCGCAATTCGTAGCCATTTAAAAGGCTTTTTTGTTGAGGCGCTTTACCGCCAACCAAATACACTCGTAGATTGGCCTGGTGCACAGTTTGTTCTTTTTGGCAGCACGTTATTTCGCCAGTTTCATTTTGATGACGGCATCAAATTTAAATTCGGCGGAAGAAAAGCGAGTGACATTGATCTCGGTGTTAGAACGTCATCTCTTATACCGCAGGATGAATTTGAGAAAAAATATATCCAATATGTTGCGCCGCTCATCCGTAACGTTGTTATTGAATTAGGATTATGGGTGGAAGATCCTAAAGATAGATCAAAAATATACCCTCCTGAAGAAGCGCTTAATTTACCGCTGGAATTTTTTGCCGAAGAATTTTTTGCATCACGCTTGTACGATAAAGAACACGTACAAAAGATCATTTCTAAACGCCACCCTAATTACGATACAATTATGGAATATTGCGATGAGATTCCACAGGTGGATAATAAATTTAGAATTTATGTGGATGTGAGTTCTTCGACCCTTCCTGTGCCCTGTGTGATGGAGCCGCTGCCTTTAAGTACACCGCGTTGGCGCGAAGGCTGCCTGCAAGTGATGCGTACCGATCGTGAAGAAATTGTAGCAAGTAAATTGAGCCGCGCGACAAGCCATCCTCTTATTGGAAGATTAAAATACAAACCAACAGATCTCATTGATTTAAGTAATTTGATTCATGCGGAGCCAAAATCCGTTTTACGACTTGATAAAAATGATCCCAATAATATGTGGGAGGATTTGCGGGTGCTCTATCTTGTGTACTTAATGATAGATGGTTTGAACGAGAAGCATCTTCTGCGCGAAGATCTCTTTAAGCCATTTGAATTTACGTCTGAAAATATTGTCGCATTTAGGAAGGAAACAGATCCACAAATAGTGCGTACTAAGCAAATTTCTAACCAGGAATTGCGTGGTATTTATGGAGATTGTAAAGGGATGGTGACGGAAATTTCTCAACTCAGAGAGGGTCAGGGGCCACTAAATCTAACGGATAACGATTTGCTATTTGTGACCTCGCTTCAGGGATATAAAAGATTGCCTAGTTTTCCAGGGGCGGCACCGGTGCAGATGGATGCGTTTATAGACGTCGATCCGTTAATAAAAGAATATCCCCAAGTCTTCGCGCGTTATCCAAATCTGCGCAAGGGTATTCAAGACTATCACAGACTTAATGATCGCGTTGATCAGCACAATTACAGAAGGCAAAACGCAATTGGTGGTTAGTGTAGCAGTTACGAATCGCTCGTACTACACATCCAAATTCACAACTTTAAGTGCGTTGCTTTGAATGAAATCGCGGCGCGGTTCCACGATATCGCCCATCAAGGTTGAGAAAACCTGATCCGCTTCTTCCGCCGCATTCACCGTTACACGTAGCAAGGTGCGTATAGCCGGGTCGAGCGTCGTATCCCACAGCTGCTCGGCGTTCATTTCACCCAAGCCTTTGAAGCGCTGAATCGTCATACCTTTTTTACCAAGCGCGAGCACGCCCTTCACAAGATCGGAAGGCGATTCCACCGAGAAACTATCTTGTTTGCGTGCGAGGCGGCATCGATCAGCAAAAGAAGGTGCGAGTTGCGCGGCGAGTTTAGCGAGCTCCGGCGCTTCCTGCGAAGCGAGTAATGTCTTATCGAGCAGCACATGCTCCTGCACGCTGCGCACATCGCGTTTGAGCGCGATATTACCGGCGTCAGTCATTTCAGCGCGCCAACGATGCGCGGCGATTTCAATCGTACGATTGAGGCGTGCGGCGAGTTTTTCGAGCGTAGAAGATTTTGCGCTTTCCCAATTTTTGGTTTCGAGCAGGCCTTCCAAAGTTGCCGCCTCGACCATCACAGCCGGAACCCGGCGCGAGAGGCGTTCCACAAGTTGATGGAAGTGATGCGCTTGCTGGAAGAGTTGCTGCAAATCATTGCCGGCGCGTTGTGCACCTTTTTCGGATTCGAGCACCGCGCCTTCAAGCGCTTGCAGCAGCAGGAATTTGGTGAGCTCTTTATCGTCCTTAAGATACGTATCCTGCGTGCCTTTGCGAATTTTATAAAGCGGTGGCTGCGCGATATAGAGATAACCGCGCTCAATAATTTTCGGCATTTGACGATAGAAGAAGGTGAGCAGCAGCGTGCGAATATGCGCGCCATCGACGTCCGCATCCGTCATGATGACGATTTTGTGGTAGCGAATTTTATCGACATCGAACTCGCTGCCGATACCGGCGCCGAGCGCGGTAATCAGCGTACCAACTTCTTCGGAGGAAAGCATTTTATCGAAACGCGCGCGTTCGACATTGAGGATCTTTCCTTTGAGAGGAAGAATCGCCTGCGTGCGGCGATCGCGACCTTGTTTCGCTGAACCACCCGCCGAGTCACCCTCAACGATGAAGAGTTCAGATTGTGCGGGATCGCGCTCTTGGCAATCCGCAAGTTTGCCGGGAAGTGACGCGATATCGAGCGCCGTTTTACGGCGTGCGAGTTCGCGCGCCTTACGTGCCGCTTCACGCGCAAAAGACGCTTCTACAGCCTTACCGATAATCATTTTGGCTTCTGCAGGATGTTCTTCAAACCATTCGGCAAGTTTTTCACCGACAACTTGTTCCACAACCGCGCGTACTTCGGAACTAACGAGCTTATCTTTCGTCTGGCTGGAGAATTTCGGATCTGGAACTTTAACGGAGAGTACACAGGTCATCCCTTCACGTGCATCTTCGCCGGTAAGTACAACTTTTTCTTTTTTACCAAGGCCATGCGTTGCGGCATAAGAATTCACAACACGGGTAAGCGCTGCGCGGAAACCCATTAAATGCGTGCCGCCATCGCGCTGACGAATATTATTGGTAAAAGTGAGCATGTTTTCATGGAAGCTATCGTTCCATGCCACCGCTAAATCCATTTCGATATTGTTTTGTCTGCCAGAAATATTGATGGCGGGATGCAGTTGTTTTTTACTGCGATCAAGATATTCAACAAACGCAGCTACGCCGCCTTCATAGAAAAATGTTTCTTCCTTGTGTGGCTCGGTGCGTGTATCGCGATAGACAATCGTTACGCCCGAATTGAGAAACGCCATTTCGCGGAAACGACGTTCCAGTGTTTCGTAATCAAATACGGTTTGCGTAAAGGTTTTGGTCGAAGGCAGGAAGGTAACGCGCGTGCCACGCTTATCTCTTGCTTCGCCGGAAACCTTTAGCGGTGCTTCCGCATCGCCATCGCGGAAACGCATGGAATGTTCTTTACCATCACGCCAGATGGTGAGGTCGAGCGTTGTAGAAAGTGCGTTGACTACTGACACGCCCACACCGTGCAAGCCGCCCGACACCTTGTAGGAATTTTGATCGAATTTACCGCCGGCGTGCAGTTGTGTCATGATTACTTCTGCAGCGGAAACGCCTTCTTCCGGGTGAATTTCCACCGGAATGCCGCGGCCATTATCTTCTACCGATACGCTGCCATCGGCATTGAGCGTAATTTCCACGCGAGTACAATAACCCGCAAGCGCTTCGTCAATCGCATTATCCACCACTTCGTACACCATGTGGTGCAGACCGGAACCATCGTCCGTATCGCCAATATACATGCCGGGCCGTTTGCGAACGGCATCCAGCCCTTTCAAAACCTTAATCGATTCCGCGCCATATTCGGCAGGATTTTTAGTGATATTTTCGGCGGTATGTTCTGCTGCAGTCACGTTTTTTACCCGTTCTTTGGTGAGTGTCTCTTCCGGCATCGAAAGTGGCTCCTGTGAAACCGTTTCGAAGTATAATGCTTTTGCCCGTTTCGTCGAGGGTTTTATGCAATTTTTGACAATAAAAATATTCCTACAATTCAGCAGGTTAGCAGGTTAACACTCTCTTAAGCTATTGCTGGTAAGATGGGGAGGTAAAAAACGCTGCATCAGGGGAGATGACATGAGTTTCTGGAATAAATTTTTTGGCCTTAAAGAAGAGCCGGATTACGCCCTAGATCTACCGACACGTGTGCCAGGAACCTGCGTTACGGAACAAGAATTTCTGGATGAGATTCGTGGGCTTCGCTCGTCAGACCATGTGCTGAAAATATGGTTAGATAACGCGAAATTTTTCCGCGAAGAAATGAATCGTCAAAATCCCAATGCGCACATTGTTCACATGTTTGATGCGCTAACTATGGAGTTGGTTAAGCGCGCCGAAGAAATGCCACGTTTTGGTTATGCCGAAACAGAAATACAGAAAATGCAGGATGCGCTTGATGCAATGAATACGATTCGCGCATCGCATGAAGTTTTGCCGATGCCTGAAGATTTAGGTTCTGCCCGTCACGCAACGTTGTCACGTGAAAAAAGTCGCCGCGCAGGATAGTTAGGCGCGCGTTGCAGTTAAGAAATCTTGCGTAGCTAAAAAACGTACCGTTGAAGAAAAATCCTGGAATAACGCAGTGTCCGTACCGGTCATGAAAGCCTGGGCACCAAGATGATGAATCGCTTCAGCGAGCGCACCGCGACGAATATTATCCAGATGCGCTACCACTTCATCCAGCAAGAGCACGGGCGCGATGCCAAACCACTCACGTCGCGCTTGCGCTGCAGCAAGCGTAATGGAAAGCAGGAGCGCCTTTTGCTCGCCGGTGGAACATGCTTGGGCAGGCATTTTCTTTTCGCGGTGATAGACGGTGAAATCCGAAAGATGCGTGCCTTCCGATGTACGACCTGTATCGCGATCTACGAGGCGCGCACGCGCAAAACGATCCTTCAAATTTTCCTCCACCTGCAATGCGGGCATAGTGGCAATATCGGTTTCCACTGCGCCGAGCACGGTCAGAATTGCTTTGGGGAAATTCGGTGAATTCAGTTCAATCGCATGATTCAGGCGGCTGACCGTTTCCAAACGCGAAGCGGCGATCGCCACGGCGTTTTCGGCCATACGGCTTTCGAGCGCGGCAAGCCAGTTAGTGTCTGTCCAGCGATCGCGCAGCAGCTTTTTACGCTCTGCTTTTGCATGGGTGTAACTAAAGAGATGTTTGCGATGCTCCGCGTTAAAACTTTCCACTAAACTATCGAGATAATTGCGCCGCGCAGTAATACCATCCACAAATACGCGATCCATCATCGGCGTAACCGCAAGCGATGCAAATACTTTACCGAGTGACGAGGTGCCGCGCTGTTGTTCGCCATCGATTTTCACGATGCGTTTGTCGCTACCCATTTTTTCTTCACGTCCCGTGCCAATATGCGATTCGCCAGAAGGCATACGCACCCGCGCCGCCACAACCCAGGGCAAAGAGAATGGACGTAACGCGGCTTCCGGTGTGAAATAATCGATCTCGGCAAGCTTCGCGCCGCGCAGGCCCTTGCCTGGCGAGAGGAAGGAAATGGCCTCGAGCAAATTGGTTTTGCCTGTACCGTTTTTGCCCGTGATGACCACTGGCTCTGTGCCGATTTCGAGTTTGAACGATTCGTAATTACGAAAATTGGTAAGCCGTAATTCAGCCACGGAATACGAAGCGGGCGAAGTCGTAGCCTTGATATGAGGCTGAGACTCAGTGGCAATCGCCGTGAGGGTCATATAAAGCGAGATTCCGTGAACTTAAATCCGCATCGGCATGATGACGAACAGCATGCCAGCATCTTCCGGATCGCGCACCAACGCAGGTGAGGTCGAATCGTGGAAGAGCATCTGGACATTCTGGCCTTCAAACTGCGCCATCATTTCCAGTACATAACGCGAATTGAAACCAATATCGATGGTATCACCGTTATAGGTGACTTCCAGTTCTTCGCGTGCGCTGCCGTTTTCCGGGCTGGTGGCAGAAAGCGTGAGCTGCCCGTTTTCCAGCGCGAACTTAATACCGCGTGTTTTTTCTGTAGAGATAGTAGCCACACGATCAACGGATGCGGTGAGCACAGACGTTGCAACATCCATCGCTTTTTCGTTTTTCGTCGGAATAACGCGCTCGTAATCCGGGAAGGTGCCATCGATCAGTTTGGAAATCAGCGTTACGCTACCGCAGACAAATTTGATTTTGCTATCAGAAAGCGAAATTGCCACCTCATCAGCGTTTTCTTCCACGAGTTTGCGTAGTTCCGAAACGGTTTTGCGCGGAACAATGATGCCGGGCATCCCCGCCGCGCCTTTTGGCAGCTCAATTTCAATGCTTGCAAGACGATGGCCATCTGTCGCCACCGTGCGCAGCACATCACCCTTTTTCTTAGCGAACGCACTGCTTTTGGAAACATGCAGATACACGCCGTTCAGATAATAGCGGGTTTCTTCTGTGGACATCGCAAAACGCGCTTTATCCAAGAGGCGAACGCACTCTTCTGATTTCAAGCTGAAACTGTGCGGCATATCGCCTTCCGTCATCACAGGGAAATCCGCCGCGGCAAGGCAGCCGAGATTAAAGCGCGATTTACCCGCCTGAATTTTCAGCTGACCTTTTGCTTCATCGACAGCGAGCGAAATTTCCGCGCCATCCGGCAGTTTACGAATGATATCATGCAGCGTATGGGCCGGTGCCGTTACCGCGCCATCAATTTCAATTTTTGCCGGAATTTTTTCCAGTGCGGCGATATCCATATCGGTCGCGAGCAGCGAAAGCACGCCGCCTTGCGCCTCGAGTTTAATATGTGAAAGAATCGGAATCGTATTGCGCTTTTCCACAATGGATTGCAAACGCGAAAGCGCGCGCAGGAAGGGCGCTTTTTCAATCGTTAATTCCATAGGAAGGATGGGAGAAGCTTGGGGTTTTTCAAGTGCAGACATAATGCCTCCGTAAAAAAAGAACGGGCGAGTGCCCTAAAATACGTTCGCACTCTAGACGAATTCGTTAAGAAAATGAAGCAGATTGTTAAGGAATGAAATGTGGCCGTTAAGGCTTATTTTTTCTTGGATTTTTTACGCTTAGACGGCTTACGCGCCGCTTTGCTCTTCATCGATTTCTTCGCTTTTATCTTTTTAGACTTTGCCTTTTTCCGCGCCGGCTTTTTAGAAATTGCTACAGGCGCAACGGGTCGATCCAATGCCACAGGTGCCGCTTCTGCCACGGAAAATGCGGGGGTAGTAATCAAGACTTCTGGCTCGTCCTCGTGCATAACAAATTTTAGCGTGAGAAAACCCGTTGCAATCGCTTCCGTAATTAAGAGCACAGCGGCAAAAGAAGGGCCCGCAGAAGGCCAATCGGTCCAATTAAAAATGCCAAACGTAAGGGAGAGTAAACCCAGTACTACGGTCCAAAACCGAAATCGCACCGGCAGGTTGGTTGCGTAACGCAAACGTTGTGCCGCCAGCAAATAAAAAACGCCATTTATAAGAAAGAAACCGGTTATAAGATTAGAGTAGGTAAACACCCATGCGCCGGAATAGATAAGAATAAGCAGCGCGAAAACCCAGCGTATCGCTCCCGCGAAGGCGCGCGACCATAACGCGGCTTCATTGGATTCTACCAAGGCCACGATGCTTTGAATGATGCCGAAGGTAAAAAGCGCCCAGGGGATAATAAAAACAATGCGGGAAGGTGCGTGAATCGCAGCAATCAGCGCGGCAAGCCCGAGAATCAGGAATAACAAACCCTGAAGACCAAGTACGGGACGGCGGGCAAGAAAAGTCACGCTAAAAACTCCTATCAATTTCAACGATACTAGGTGCGCTTCAAACCATTGTCAATTTGCCATCGCAACGACATCGGTAAGCACCGGACGAGGCCTGTCTTCAGGCTTTGATTTGGCTGTGCCGATATAGAGAAATCCAACGATTTTATTTTCACCCTCGCAGCCAAGATGTTTCGCCACAACAGTATCATAAGCAGGCCACTCGGTGAGCCAGCACGCGCCGAGACCGAGCGCATGCGCGGCATGCAGAATATTAAAACAGACATTCCCCGCCGACATCAGCTGTTCGAACACGGGGATTTTTCCTTCCACAAATTGCGTGGTAACTGCAAGCAGCAACGGCGCCCGCTGTGGCAAATCTTCCTGAAAATCGAGAATTTTTCCTTCCACGCCGAGATTCAATTCTTCCCATCGCTCGCGAAAAATTTTGCCGAGTTTGGCTTGCGCTTTTTTATCAAAGATATGAATACGCCAGGGCGTGAGTTTGCCATGATCCGGCACGCGCGTGGCGATTTTCAAAATCGTTTCGAGTTGTTCCGACGTCGGCCCCGGTTCGATGAGTTCGATGGGCTTAACCGATTTGCGGGTGAGGAGAGAAGTGAGCGCGTCCATAACGCAACCCTATCGGCTTCGCATTAGACAGACAAGCGCTTTAGCGTCCGCGATGCTGATCGCGCTCCGGCAAAATATATTTTTCCTTCGCGGTGGCTATTTCTTGTGCAGTAAATCTATGTACTTTTGCATCGCATACAAAATCAACAAACGTGGATCGCATAGGATTAGGAATATCTACAGGGCCACGCTCCGTTTCAAAAGTTTTGACAGAGGTGTAATCGAATTCTGTCACATAATGATATTGCGAAGGCGCAATAATAAGCAACGATCCTTTGGCAAGTTTGAAACCGGCAAATGTGCTGTATTTGGAATCATCTCTGGTTATTTCTGTGTGTGCTTCCCCCGATTCTAGGCCTACAACAAAGGAATACATGTTGAAATGCTGATGTACCGGCTCTTCCTGAACGCGGTAAG
The DNA here is from genome assembly GCA_964414595.1 of uncultured Rickettsiales bacterium. Classification (GTDB taxonomy): domain Bacteria; phylum Pseudomonadota; class Alphaproteobacteria; order Rickettsiales; family CAIJLX01; genus CAYPXJ01. Next base: position 34,475 of record CAYPXJ010000004.1, on the reverse strand, counting down.
TATTATTATCCAGAGGGTGCCCCCTAAAAGAATTCGATAAATTGAGCCACTGATAATTTTTATCTCGTCCCTCAGCGGGAGATGGAGTGACATCATAATCCGCACCTATTAAATTTGCGCCCGCTTTGGTGAGCGCTTGAAAGGGAAAAATAGTAACAGGCTGCACCACACGCTTTTGGTAAGAAGGGGATTTGCGATTCCAAAGCGAATGTGGTTCGTGATCATCCCTTGATATGAATGCATCTGTTTTTACAGAAATCTGGCCTTCTGTGGGTAAATCGTGATGGCCGGTGATAATAGGAAAGCCATGAATACATAGGCAAGGAGGTTTAAACCAACGGCCCCGGTGCATCTTTGCAATCAGATTTGCTACTTCGGGCACCACGTCATGAAAATGAGAACCCAGCGCCAGAGAATACTCCCGATTGCCTTGCTCATCATCCGGCGCAGGCGCGCGCGCCGCACGATGAAAAAATTCCTTGCGGATTTTTTGCACTTCATGCGGTTCCAGCCGATATTCGTACTTGCCAAGTTTTTCTACCATCCCCCTATTTTACCAGCGAAATATGAAAGAATTATGACAATTCAGGCATTAAAAACGGCGGAAATCCGCCCCGCAATCTTCTGCACCTCATCCCAATGCGAGCTATAGGAAACGCGGCAGATGCCAGCTTTGGGCGAAAGGCCGAAGGCGCTGCCGGGCATTAAACACAGGCCGGTTTTTTTCGGCAAGCGATAGCCATTGAGAAGCGCAAGACACAGATCGAGATCGGTTTTTAATTTAGTCGTGAGTAGTTTTTTAAGATCAATCAGTAGATAAAAACCGCCCTCAGGCTCATGCACGAGGATGCCGAGCTTTTTCATTTCATGCACCATGAAATCACGGTGCTTGCGATAATGCTGCGTGATCTTCTTCTTTTTTGCCGCTGTCATGGTCGTGAGCGCGGCGGCCATGCCCGCTTGCAGTGAAAGCGCCGCATTGCCGAGCATGCGGCTAGAAAGCGCTACCACATGCGCACGGTATTTTTTCGGGATCGTCATCACCGCCAATCGCTCGCCCGGTAAGCCCAACGCCTTGGTGCCAGAGCGAAAAAGAAACGTGCGGTCTTTCAATTCCGGCGCGGCTTGCAACAGCGACCATGTTGCATCATGGTCGAAAATAATTTCGGCAAACGCTTCATCGAGAATGATGGGGGCGGAATGTTTTTTTAAGACACGCGCGATATCGCGCCACTCCTCGTAACGTGTGACAACGCCGAGAGGATTCATCGGGTTACAAAATAAAAATGCCTGAATTTTTTTGCCGGATTTTTTTGCAGCAAGGATGGATTTTTCGAGCGCTGAGGCGGTAAGGCGGTGATCAGGCTCTTTCAACACATCGACCGGCCAGAATTTTTCCGGCCTGTGCGAAGGTTGCGCCGAAAGTTTTGTGCCCGAAAACATGCCGGCCAGTTCGCGATGATTCAAATACCACGGAAGCGGCGCGATAATCACGCCGCCGGGATGTTCCTGCTCCACTGCATAAAAAGCCGCTGCCAAACCAAATTGCCCACCGGGTGTGAAGGCGATTTCTTCACGCTTGAAATCGAGGCCATGGCCATATTCCTGGGTAAGACCCTGCGCCGCCTGCAAACGATAATCAGGCTCACCGAGTGGTGAGGTGCCGTAAGGCGAAACTTTACCCGCGCCGCGCCCCAATTTTGCCAATGCCGCCTGCATCGCTTTAAGCGCATCTTTATCCGCCGGAAAGCTCGGCTTGCCCCGCCCGCCATCGGCAATATCCCAGCCCTCGGCCACGCGCGCATGCACCCATTCGTGCATGAACTGGGTTTTGGTGACGAGGTTAGCGGGTGTGCCGTTGGGGCGCAGGAGTTTCATGAGCACGAAATAGGATATTGATAAAAAGATTGCAAATCTAATGAAAATATCTATTTTACATTTTTGTTATAGATAATTTTTATATTAACAGTTTTTTATTGTTAATAACGAAATGGGAAAAAGCTTTGCAATTAAGGGCGAGTTCGCTAGATAGCAGCGCCGGATTAAGAGGTTAGACGAGACATGACAGAGACAAAACAACATACGACAGATGTCGTTATCATTGGTGCGGGGCCGGTGGGGCTTTTTGCCGTGTTTGAGCTTGGCCTCAATAATATGAAGGCGCATTTAATTGATATTCTCGATAAGCCAGGTGGCCAGTGCGCCGAGCTTTACCCCGAAAAGCCAATCTATGACATTCCAGCGCTGCCGATTGTAACCGGGCAAGAATTGACCGACCGCTTGCTGGAACAAATTAAGCCCTTTTCGCCCACCTTTCATTTTAATCAGATGGTCGAAAGCCTGAACAAAAATGATGATGGTAGTTGGACTGTCGCAACCGATGGTGGCATCGAAGTAACAGCAAAAGTTATCGTAATTGCGGCGGGTGGTGGTTCCTTCGTTCCTAAAAAGCCGCCCATTAACGGTATCGAAGCCTATGAAGGAAAATCGGTATTTTACGCAGTGCGCAAGATGGCGGATTTTCGCGATAAGAAATTGGTGATTGTGGGTGGTGGCGACTCCGCTTTGGATTGGACGCTCAATCTTCATCCCATCGCGAAACATATTACGCTGGTACATCGTCGCGATGATTTCCGTGCTGCGCCGGATTCGGTGCACAAAATGAAAACATTGGTGAAGGCCGGAGCCATGGATTTCGTAACCGGACAAGTGAGCGAATTATACGGCGATAACGGCGCGCTCGAAGCCATTCGTGTAAAGCATGATGACGGCAACACGACCGATATTAAATGCGACCGCATGCTGCCTTTCTTCGGTTTGACGATGAAATTGGGACCAGTGGCGAATTGGGGTCTCAATCTTGAGCGCAATCTGATTCCGGTGGATACGGAAAAATTTGAAACCAGCACGCCCGGTATTTTTGCCATAGGCGATATCAATACCTATCCAGGAAAATTGAAGCTGATTCTTTCCGGTTTCCATGAAGCGGCTCTCATGACGCAAGTGGCTTTTAAATATGTTCATCCGGATCAAAAAATTCGTTTCCAATACACTACCAGCAGCACCGATTTGCATAAGAAACTGGGCGTGGCAGCTTCGTGAGAATGTAGTGGATATTTATAAAATCACCGTTACGGATCGCGAAGGAAAAGACCATACATTGGAAGGGCCGGAAGGCTGGCGTGTGATGGAAATTATCCGCGATAACGGTTTGCCGATTAAGGCCGAATGTGGCGGTGCCTGCGCGTGCGCAACGTGCCATGTCTATGTCGATAAAGAGTGGGCGGAAAAGCTTGTTCCCGCTACGGATGAAGAAATTCAAATGCTGGATGAAGCGTTTGATGTGCAGGATAATTCGCGCCTTTCCTGCCAGATTTTATTGAATGAAGAACTGGACGGCTTGCATGTAACGCTCGCCCCCGATGGCGAGTAGTTTTTATATTGTCGCTCGCGTGGAACGCTAAAACATCTGCCGATTATTTCTTCTTCTTCAGCGCGTCGCGGATTTCTTCCAGCAATATTTCCTGACGAGGTGTGGGCGCTTTCGCTTCTTCTTTGCGCTTGAAGCGATTTACCTGCTTCACCAAAAGAAACACCGCAAAAGCGACGATGAGGAAATTAATGACCGTATTAATGAATACGCCGTAATTCACGGTGGCGGCACCCGCTGCTTTTGCGTCTTTCAGTGTTAAATATTCTCCGCCGGAAATGCTGATGAAGCGATCCGAGAAATCAATGCCGGAAGAAAAATAACCAATAATCGGCATAATAATATCGGAGACCAAAGAATTGACGATGCCGGTAAATGCCGCGCCGATAATGATACCAACCGCGAGATCAATCACATTGCCCCGCGAGATGAATGATTTAAATTCGTGAATGAAGCCCATAGTTCCTTCCTATTTTTTGAAAAACTTTTTACGAATAAAGCGTAACGGTTCCGTCACCTTCCAACTGAGCGAGTTGTAAACCTGCTGTAATTCTTGTTCAAGTTGGTTTTTTGAACCTTCTAAATGCTGCGCGTGCATGCGGTGGTTAACAATCTGCGATTCCTGACTTTTAACCGTGTCGCTCATTTCTTGAATTGTGAGATTGCGCGCATGTGTTTCCAATAACGCGGCGTGATAACGCATCGATTCGGCATGCCAAAAATCAAATTTTGTACGCGCAGAATTTACCATATCACATGTTTGCGCATAAAGTTTTCCGGCATTTTCTTTGTCTATTTGAGCATTTTTACTTATACGCCATTTTTCAAGCAGTGCTTCAATTTGCTCGATAAGTGCACGAAGTTCTTTATCAACATGTGTAGGCAGCGAAGCAGAAGATTGGTGCCGCAAGCCTGGCTCAATCACCGAGGTGAATTTTTTTACAGCTTCTTCTTTGCTATGCGGCCAAGGGATCGGCAGCGCATAAAGTTTTTCGACACACGATTCCGGTGCAGAAAAAAGATCTTCAAAATGCAAAACCTGACGTGGAATGTTGCGTGTTGCTTTTTCCGCCTCTAATTCGTGAAAGGCAAAAAGAAAGAGCCCTTTTTCGAGCGCGGAATGATCGCGCACATGGAAAGATTGAGCAATCTGAGCGGCGGGACGAAGAATGTGCAAAGCGCACACTTCGAAACCTGCATCACGTGCCGCTTCAAGCCAGAAAGAAAAGGTTCGGCACGCTCTGGGATCTTTAAGCACGCCCAGGGCCGTATCATCAAAAGATCGCTTTAGCCACGAGCTAGCTTCCGCCTTTAAGTCTTGGATTTTTTTATCCGAAAGCCAATTTTCTGGCAGAGGAACTGTAGCATCCCAGTGTAAATCAAAGGCGTTAAAAATCTGGTTATTGTAGGCAACAAACTGCGCATTTTCCCAAAAGCCCTTCGGGTTATCAAAGCCGCTGGGCACCATCGCGCCGCCAAGCGTTGCGCCCATTTGATGAATCGCATGGGTAACAGCGGAAGTTCCACTGCGGTGCATACCAAGTACAAAAAGAAGAGTTTGTTTCATCGCCGCGAATCATAGCGGCGCAAGGGGAACATGAAAACCCTTAAAAAAGTTTACGTCTAAATACAGGAATGAAACGCTGCGCGATAACGTGCATTTGCTTTTACACGCGCGGGCCGCCGCCATAGATTTTCGCGTTTCTTTGCTTTTTTAAGCACGACATAAAACATAACAACCTCCCTGGCTAGATATTGTGTTATGTCGAATGAAATCTACTACTTATAGTATTGATCGTCAAGTATCGTTCCGGGGTTGAAATGATTAATACGAAACACTACTTCTTACTAAGGAGAGAAGAAAGAGAGAAACGATGATTGAAATTCGTCGCTACAACGATTTGGGAACCTACAATAATGGATGGCTTAATGCCCATTACCATTTCAGCTTTGCGATGTATCATGATCCAAAACGCAAAGGCGTGGGTGAATTGCGCGTGATTAACGATGATATTGTTGCGCCGCATAGCGGTTTTGAATTTCATCCGCACCGCGATATGGAAATCATCACGTATGTGCGCAAAGGCGCCATTACGCATCGTGATAATCTTGGTAATGAGGGAAAGACCAGCGCAGGCGATGTGCAGGTGATGTCGGCTGGCACGGGCATTGTACATGCGGAACATAATGAAGAAGATGAAGCGACGAATCTTTATCAAATCTGGATCATGCCACACACCAAAAATGTGAAACCTCGTTGGGAACAACGTCAGTTTCCAAAAGAAGTGGGCGACTCGCTTTCGTTATTAGTTTCCGGCGAGAAAAAAGACGCCGCACAAGGCGCGCTTTTTATTCATCAAGATGCAACGATTCACGGTGGGCGCTTGAAAAAAGATGCGCATGTGAAACATGCGCTCAAAGGCGCGGGCTATTTGCTCGTTTCAGAAGGCGCGGTGGAGGTGAATGGCGAAAAGCTCATACGCGGAGACGGAGCCATTTACACCGGCGAAAAGCAGGTGAAACTAAGCGCCATCGACGAAAGCGAAGTGCTGATCATCGACGTGCCGGAATAATGGCATTTATCATCAGTTGACAGACGCCCTGGGTTGTTGATAATGATTCTCAACTTCTCAGGGTGATCTCATATGAAATATAAACTACGGCTGCTAGCATGCAGCTTTTTTTCTGCCGCCATTTTAAGCACGGCACACGCGCAAACAAAATTAGACACAGTAACGGTATCTGCGACACGCACCGCACGTCCGACATTTGAAGTGCCGGGTATGGCAAGTGTCGTGAATGTCGATTCAGCGGAAAATGCCGGTGCCAGTAATGCAAAAGATGTATTGAAAAATGTTCCAGGTGTAGAATTTCAAGGCAGCGCTCGTCGAAATGGACAGGTGCCGGTGATTCGAGGTTTCGATGCGGATTCAATTTTGATTCTTTTTGATGGCACGCGACAGAATTTCCAATCCGCGCATGATGGTCAGTTTTTCATCGATCCGGATTTGCTTAAAAGCGTTGAAGTAGTACGTAGTCCATCTTCCTCGTTGTATGGGAGTGGTGGTCTCGGTGGTGTGATTAGTTTCAATACAGTCGATGCGGCTGATTTATTGCTGCCTGGCGAAACACGAGGCGCGCGCGTATCGGTGGGTGGTCAATCCGTGGATAATGAGCGTTACGTATCCACAACGGGATTTGGCCGCAGCGGTGATTGGGACATTTTAGGAAATGTGGTGTTGCGCGGTAGCGGCACGATTGAACTAGGTGATGGCAGCACGCTTGATGCAGATGATAAAATGCGCAGCGGCCTTTTCAAACTTAGCAAAAGTTTTAACGATGTACACACGCTGCGCGCCTCGTATCAGGGTCTGAAAGACGATGCGAGTGAGCCCAACAACCCGCAACTTGCAACCATCCCTGGGTCGAACGGACTTGTGGATAAGGACGTGCTTTCACAAACCGGTAAGTTTGCCTACGAATATGACAACCCCGAAAATCCACTCCTGAAACTCAAGGTGCAAACTTACGCAGTGCGAACAAAAGTTGCAGAAGAGTTGCGCGAAAACGTAGGCACAAATCGCATCGGCGATGTGCTGACGCGCGAGTTGGATACGTTAGGGTTTAATATTGATAACCAAAGCCGCTTGGCTTCCACGGATAATATTGGGCAAACGCTTTCCTACGGTTTGGAATATTACACAGATGAGCAAAAAGGCAGCAACTCCCGCACAGGCGACCGCGGTGGTGTACCAAATGCTGATGCCGATTATTACGGTATGTATCTTCAAGATGAAATTGAGCTACGCGATCCCTTTGGTTTAGAAGGTCAGAAATTGCTTATTATTCCGGGCGGACGCTTTGATAAATACGCGTCGCAGGACGAAACAGGACAGGATCAAGATGAACAGCGTTTCTCACCCAAAATCGGTGTGACTTATCAACCATTCGATTGGCTGATGTTCTTCGGTAATTATGCGGAGGCGTTCCGCGCGCCGAACCTGACGGAGCTTTATGCGTCGGGTTCGCACTTTTTTATTGGGCCGTTTGCCAATAATTTTGTAGCGAACGCCAATCTGAGGCCGGAGAAAAGCGAATCTTTCGAGTTTGGTACCGGCGTGAAATTTAATGATGTGATAAAAGCGGGCGATCGTTCGCAAATTAAAGTAAGCCGGTTCCAAACCGATGCGACTGATTTTATCGATAGCCTTATTACGACACCGAATCTCACGGGGGCATGTTTTGGCGCTAATCCACCCGCAAGCTGTAACGGTGGTACAACGCAATATATCAACGTGCCAAATGCTAATCTGTGGGGCATTGAGGTGGAGGGCAATTATGAAAATGACCGCTGGATTGCGGATGCCAGTTTTTCCTTCACTAACGGTAAAAACGAACAAAATGGCAATTACTTGACCAACATTACGCCCCCGACGTTCCGCCTGCATCTGGGCGCAAAATTGCCGGAGTATAATAGCTTGGCGGGATGGCGCAGCACGCTGACGACACGTCATGATAAAGTAAATAGCGTCACTGCGGAGCGCCCGGGTTACGCAGTGCAGGATATTTATTGGCAATACCAGCCGACGGAGCCGGGTTTTGAAGCGCTGCGTATAAATGTGGGTATCGATAACGTGTTCGATAAAGCTTATGAGCGTGTGTTTGCCAGCTCGCTGGAGCCGGGCCGCAGCTATTACGCGCGTCTCACATTTAGCTGGTAGCCCTGTTACGTTTACGTTGCATTTATGCAACGTTTATTGTGCGTTGCAATATCAGACAAGGTCGAAAGTTTCTTTCCGGTTGCCGCTATTGGAATTCTGCACCCATAGTTCAATACGGTGTTAGCAACAAAAGGAGAATTCTATGGCTCGCCGTTACCTCGCAACAACTGCTCTTGCTTCTCTTCTTATTTTTCCTGCAACTTCACATGCGCAATTAGAAGCTACTATTTCGGGCTTCGCTGATTTTCAAACAGGTTATGCAAGCCAAGAAGATGCCTTCTCAACAGGCACTTTAGGCCGTGATTATCATTTCCAAAACGATACAGAAATTCACGTAACGCTTCAGGGCACGGCGGATAACGGCCTTACCTACGGCGCGAAAATTGAACTCGAGGCTGATGTAACGGCTGACCCCGATGATCCGCGCTCCAACAACAATGCGGATAAAACCTATTTATTCCTTGAAAGCGGTTTTGGCCGTCTTGAGTTAGGAAATAATGCTGGCGTGGAGCATTTGCTTAAAGTGGATGCATCGACGATTGCGCGCGCAACCGGTGGCGCAGACGGCGATTTTTATGATTTCATTGATTTCAATGGTCTCAGCAACTCTGCTTTCTTCATCATTACGCCGGATTTACCGCCACAACATACGCTGGGCTTGCGTGAAGACGCTACAAAAGTTAGCTATTTGACGCCCATCTACAGCGGATTCCAAGCGGGTGTAAGCTTCACCCCGGATGATGGCGATGGCGGCACAGCAGCGCAATTTACCGGTGATGCGAATGGCGATCAGGAAAATACTTCGGTCTCGGCCTGAATTACAACGGCACCTTTGATAAAGTCGGCCTGCGTCTTTCCGCAACCAGCACCATTGGTGAAGCAGAACTTTCCACCGAAGAAGATTTGATGGCCTATGCACTGGGTGCAGTGGTGAGCTATGAAGGCTTCGCGGTAGCAGCTTCCTGGGGCGATTGGGGTGATAGCGACCTGCCAGTTGGCACGGATGGCGACCAAACCTATTGGACCGCGGGTGTGAGCTATGCGACTGGCCCTTACGGCTTCAGCTTTAATACCTTACAAAGCACAGTTGCATACGGCGCGACGGAAAACGAATTTACGAACTATTCGTTCGGCGCTGATTTTGCTTTGGCACCTGGTCTGACGCCTTATCTGGAACTCGTTTTGTTCGACTTGGATGAAGGCGGCACGACGGTGGATAACGAAGGTACCCTCGTGATGACGGGCGTTCAACTGAACTTCTAACAGCTACCTCCTAAATCGTAGATGTTGTGCGGGGCTAGCAGAAATGCTAGTCCCGCATTGTTTTATGCTCGATTTTCTTGGCATCGGCGCGCAAAAGTCAGGCACTACCTGGCTTTATGAGCAACTGCGACAACACCCGGATATTGCATTTCCGCCGGTGAAAGAAGTGCATTTCTGGGATAACCAACCCAATTTGCCAAGCGCGGAAGCGCTGTTAAGTTACCGGAATTTATTTACGGTGCCAGGCAAGAAAAATGGTGAAATCACCCCCGCTTATGCGTTTCAGCCGGCAGAAAAAATTCAGACCATTCATCGCCAATACCCGGACGTAAAATTATTTTATATTATTCGTAACCCTATCGACCGCGCCTGGTCATCGGCGCTGATGGCGCTGGGCCGCGCGGAGATGCTGCCAGAAGAAGCATCCGACGCATGGTTTAGGGATCATTTTCGTTCAAGTGGTTCCTTGGCACGCGGCGATTACGCCGCGTGTTTGGATAATTGGTTGCAGTTTTATCCGCGCGATCAACTGCTGCTGTTGCAGTATGAAGATATTAAAACGAATCCCGAAAAATTGCTTTCGCGCGTGGCCCATCATATTGGGATTGATGCAAAACCTCTAATTGCGAATCCGGCTGTGGGTAAGCGTGTGTTCGAAGGGCCAAAGGTAGCGCTCCGCCCCACGCTCAGAACGTTTTTGCAAGAGCTTTACGCTGAACCGCTTATGCGGCTGCAAAAAAAATATCAGATTGTTTATTCATGATATTGCTTAAAAAACTTCTGCGGCCTTTCAAAAAAGAAATTTATTTCTGTTTGGGAAAAGTCCGCGAGATGAGCGTTACTACGCGTCGATCTTTTATCAACGCACGCATTCGCAGTATGCCAAATCCGCCCGTTATTTCTATCATCATGCCCACCTACGAAACGCCGCGCGAATGGCTGGTGGATGCGATTGAATCGGTGCGCGCCCAACTCTATCCACATTGGGAATTATGCGTGGCGGATGATGCCTCAAAATCGCCGCACATACGCGAAGTTCTGGAAGAATATGTAAAGCAGGATGCGCGTATCAAATATGTCATTCGTACAGAAAATGGCCACATTTCGGCAGCAAGTAATAGCGCACTTTCACTTGCGAAGGGGGAGTATATTGCGCTGCTGGACCACGACGACACGCTCACACGCGACGCGCTTTACCATCTAGCGCAGGCGATTAAAAAGAACCCCAAGTGCGATATGTTTTACAGCGACGAAGATAAACTCACGGAAGATGGAAAAACGGGAGAGATTTATTTCAAACCAGATTGGGATCTGGATTTATTTTTTGGCCATAATTTTTTTAATCATCTGGGTTGCTTCCGCCGCGAAAAAGTAAAACAGCTTGAGGGTTTTCGTCTCGGATATGAAGGCAGTCAAGATTACGATCTGACCTTGCGTATGCTAAAACTCTCGCAACAAGAGCCATATCATATCCCGCGCGTATTATACCATTGGCGCATGGTGAAAGGCTCGGCGGCACAGGAAATGGAAGCAAAGCCTTATGCGCATAGCGCTGCGCGCCTCGCGATACAGGAGTATCTGGATAATCGTTATCCCGGTGCGAAAATAACAGCACACCCTATGCCAGCATTCCACCGCGTGATCTGGCCTCTGCCAGAAAAATTACCCTTAGCAACCCTGATTGTAGATGCGGAAACATTATCACCGGATTTGGCAAAGAATATAGAAACGCATACGCGTTACCCGCATGAAATTATGACAACAAAACCTGGGATGTCATTTGCTGCACGCATGAATGAAGCGGTGTCGCGCGCAAAAGGCGCAGTGGTGGGCATACTGCATCCGCATATCGAAATTCTGCCGAGCAAAACGGAACGCTGCTGGCTAGGCGAGATGGTGGCACTGACATTACGTACTGATGTAGGCGCGGTATCGGCAAAAATTCTTCATCCGGATAGCACCCTTAAAACTGCTGGATTGTTCGTTTCCGGATGGACACTTACGCCACAGCAACGTGTGCTGGAAGGCATACGTGGTGAGGAGGATTTTGGTTATTACGGCCGCGCGCGAACCACGCATCAATCGACATTATTACCTGCTGAATGCTTTTTTATGCGCAAGGAAGTATTTGAAAAAACCGAAGGTTTTAGCTCTGATTTTCCGGAGAATTACCCGCATATCGATTTAGCATTTCGCTTACAAAAAGATAACTACCGCTGCGTTGTAAATACGTTCGTTCACATGAAACACAAAGGCAAACTTCGCGGCGAAAATTTTTCATTAGCAGAGCGCGTACGTTTAATGCGCTGGGGAAAAAAATTGTTCCGTGAAAAATATTATAACCCGAATCTGCGGCGATGGCCGATGGATTATACGATAAGCCCCCGCGCATTTTTCTAAAAGATTAATAACTGCGCCAGAGTCGTGCTATGCCTTCTTCAAAAGTGATAGTTGGTTGCCAACCGAGTTCGTTTTTAATTCGGCCGCAATCGAGAACGTTGTAACTTGCCTGCATCTTCTTAGCCACGGGCACTATTTCCGTTTTCAAACGCAGGCCACTCGCTTTCTCAATAGCTTTTAGCACGTCTTTAATGGAATGGCCTTCGCCCGAGCCCACATGAAAACGCTGCAACTCACTTTTCGCGCCCGGCTTTTTTAGCGCGAGCAAAAATGCTTGCGCCACATCATGTAAGTGCACGTAATCACGCACAGTACCAGGCGCATCTAATAGGGAGAGTGTCTTTTTTTCCTTAAGGTGCGCCATAGCAACGCCAATAAGACCTTGCCCACGCTGCGACGGTAGCAATACACCATAGGGATTGCCGATCCGCAATATGGTTGCGCGCCCCTTATGCTGACGAGCCAGCATTTCGAGATAATGTTCTGCAGCAAGTTTGTGAATGCCATAACTGGACCAGGGTGCCGCTGGCGCGTCCTCACGAATAGGCTTGCGATGCGCATACAGATCATACATCGCGCCGCCGGTACTCACGAAAAGAATATGGCCGCCGGGGTTAGCTGTATAAAAACTTTCAAATAACCGAGCGGAAGAAATCAAATTTTGCGCGATATCTGCCGGAATATCGCGATTGGAAGTACGGGGATTGGTGGTGCACGCTAAATGCACAAGCGTATCCGTGCCTTTTACAAGCGCCTCTATATCGTGCGCATTTTCCATGTCGCCGAGCAAATGGGTTTTCTTGCTCAAAACTTGTTCAGGCCGCCGCACTAAAGCGCGATAAGGGCCGCTCAAATAGGGCAAAATATGGCTGCCGATGAACCCTGTACTTCCCGTTATGGCTAGCATATGCCCGTACCCGTTAAAATTGGACTTTATCTTTAAACGCAGCAAGACTATAAATGCCGCGGCTTTTCAGGCAAGATTTTTATGCAAATGGCACCGCGCGTCTCGGTCATCATCCCGCTCTATAACCATGCGGCTTATATTCGTCAGGCGATTCTTTCGGTGGCGAATCAGACGTATAAGAATATTGAGCTGATCATCATTGATGACGGCTCAAAGGATAATAGTGCCGATGTCGCAGAGGCGGTGCTCAAAGAACATCCAGCACTGCAAGCGCAGCTGCACCGCCAGCTTAACCAAGGTGCGCACCATACAATTAATCTGGGCTTAAGCAAAGCCACCGGTGATTATCTGACGGTTTTGAACTCGGATGATTTCTATCATCCGGAGCGCTTTGAAATGTGTATCGCTGAAATGCAGAAATATGGCGCTGAATGTGCGTTCAGTTATGTGCAACACGTGGACGAAGCAGGTGCTGCGGTGAAGCCGGGCGATCGCCGCCGCGCCTGGTATGCTAATTCGATTGCCGCAGAAAATACCGCACCCAGTATCAGCGCGCAATTAATGTTGGGTAACATCGCCGTATCGAGCGGCAATATCATTATTTCGCGACGCCTTTATGAAAAGTTGGGTGGTTACCGCGATTTTAAACTCGCACATGATTGGGATATGTTGTTGCGGGTTGTGCCGCACAGCGAGCCGTTATTGGTAAAGAAATATCTGTATCACTACCGCCTGCACGAAACCAATACGATGCATAGCGTGAATCATTTGCTGGAAGAAGAAACGCGGCAAATTTTCCGCGACTATGCGTTGACGACGTTCGTGCAGAAGCCAGAAAATCCACACGCGCTCTCGCTGCGTAACTGGCCTTATAGTTATACGGGATTTAATCACCGCAGCGTGATGAAAGATGCGGTGCGATTGCTTTTCAAAAAGCCAGCAGCATCTAAAATGGAAGATGAGGTGTACGCTCCGATTCCGCTCGGCTCGGGGGAGCGCATTACACTTGTTTCACACGACTTTAGTTTAAGCGGCGCACCAAGATTGGTTGCGGATATCGCGATTTACCTTCAGGAAAAGGGCTATCGTCCTTTTGTTCTCGGAATTCAGGGCGGCGGTTTGCAAAGCGAATTGCGCGCACGTGGCATTGTGAATCGTGCGATTCTCGGTGGACGTTACCAACGTATGGTGCGAAAAATGCCACGGCAATTACGACATCTTTTTTCGGCAAGCGTGGTGCCTTTGAGCGCCTTTTTTGCACGCGGCACAGTATTGTTGAACACAACGGTGACCATGCCGATACTTATTACCTACGCATTGCTAATGCCGCGCAAAAAATTTATTTGGTATATCCACGAATCAGTGCCGCCTTCTTCGGTAGAATCTTCGCGGATTATTGGCCGCCTCGCACAATATCTTATCCCGCGCATGTTAAAGAAAAAGCGATTGCAGATTTGGTTCGGTTCCAAAAGCACGGCAAAAATTTGGGAAAATGAAAATCGTTCTGGCCAAGTGATGTATTGGAGCGGCATTAGCGTGCGCCCAGAGGCATTGACCGAAAAACCTATTCGACGGATTTTAACAGCTGGAACAGTCGATCCGCGCAAAGGTGCGCATTATCTTTTTGAAGCTTTTGAAAAATGTGTACGCGAAAAACGTATTCCCGATGATGTGGTGCTGACGATTGTCGGCTTTTTGCCCTATTACACGGAATTTGGTTATGATTTGATTGCCAAAATTTTTGCATCTGGATTGCAAGATCGTGTCGAGCTTTACGGTATTACGCAAAAGCATGAACTTGATGCGATTTATGATAATGCCGATCTTTATGTGCAAGCTTCGATTATGGAATGTATGCCACTGGCGCTGCTCACGGCGATGTCGCGCGGGATGCCGGTGATCACCACGGATGTGGATGGTTGTTTGGAAGCGATACCCGATGAATCTTGCGGATGGATATGCAAACCTCGCCACGTTGAAAGCTTGGCAAACGCGCTTACCGCCGCGATTTCGACCCCCCAAGAAGCGCACAAACGTGGGCTTGCCGCGAAAGCGCGGTTTGATACAGTATTTGCCCGCGAAGCGACCGCCGAAACACTAGTTCGGTCTTTGATTTCAAATCAATAACTTAGCGCCCAAAACGGCCAAAATTTCATAAAACTGTCACATTTCTAAGTCCCTATTTTGTTAGAATAAAAACAATTCAGGGAAGCCAGCCTATAGCCAGCAGACCCTACAAAAGGGAGGGTTACATGCAGGTAAAAAAATATATCAATAATTCTGTAATAGACGCAGTGGGGGATATTCCTCCGTCTTTGCAACAAGAGGCATTTAAATATCTCGCTGGGCTTAAGCCGGAGACGCTTCAGCATGCAGTAGATACAATCATGCGCGATCCTAATAACGCGGAGTCCATGCAAAAGGCTGCAGGAATTCTTGCCGAAGGAATTGCAGAGAAAAAAGATTTACCTCAGAATTTAGAAACTCATACTTTACGTGGCGGATTTACACTGGTTGAAGTGTTGGTAACGATTGGCGTTATCGGTATTTTAATGGCGGTGTTACTCCCTGCAATTGCTTCCGCCGTACGCGCTGCACATCATACTTCTATGGTGAATGAGATGCGTCAAATAGGTACGGCAATTCAATCAAAATTATCAAATGATGGGGAATATCCGCACGCACAAAAATTAGAGCAAGAAAAAGTAAGCGGCGCTTCTGTACGTAGATATTTTTCCAGTTGGGCGGTTAATATTTCCCCTTATCTGGAAGGCGAGCCGACTATAACTGTACGCGATTATTACGATCGTAATGCGCCTGCCGCTGAACCTATTGATGGTGGTTCGGGCACAATTGCAGGCACGGGTCAGCCGGATCAAATTCGTAGAATGAGCTATTTTGCACCTTATACAAACGTAAAAGGTGGTTTGGATTTCATGGCGATTGCGGGCGATGCACAGCCAACTGTGAATCCGACAGAAATTATTGCGAGGCAGTTGTGGAATAAAGCTTACATGAAGGCTCTAAGCGACCCTAATTTACTTAAGGCAGAGGCTCTCTCTACCGTGAGGGAAACAATTTTTACCGGCATTATGATTCCAGAAACACTCGATGCGGGTGATATAAAATGGAAACTGAATGCGGTACGGCCTGCAGAAATTTACGCCGGCACAAGCCATGTGGCATTGCTCGGTGAAGCAACAACGAAAGCGCGTTTTGAAGATGGGCAGGAAGGCCAAAATCCTTTCTATTGGAAAACGCATATCGGCGCGAATTGGGTAACGACAGGGCTTGGTCATGGCCCTGCGAGCAATACATATCCGCAGCTAGGTCTGCCGGAAAGTAAGGATGTGCAAGGATTACGTCCGCGTTCCGGTTATGACACGGGCACAGTGACCTATGTATTTGCAGATGGGCATGTTGAATCTTTCAGCACCAATATGGATTTGGGAATTATACGAGACATGGGCAATCGTAACCGCGGTGGGAGAGAATAATGAACGAAGAAATGCAGCAAATTGAGCAAACTCCTTCAAAAAAACCCGGCCGTTTGAAAGTTGCATTAGCATCGCTATTCGCAGCAGCCGGTATTGGTTTGGTGGCAAAAGCTATAGATGATAATTTTTTTGAAGGCCGTGGTCAGCGCGCGGTGAAATCTGCGTTGCCTTTGGTGGATGATCCAGAACTCAAAGATATCCTTCGCAAGGAAGGTGTAGAAAAAATTATGGAATTGGAAGTGATCAAAAATGCGATCGCGCAGTCAAGTGGTCGAAATGATGTTCCGCAAGCAATTATAGAGCAAACTGTAAGAGCAAATCTGACCAGTATGATTAAAGTGGCGGAAAAGAATATTCATATTGCACCACATCCAACTTCCGAAACTTATTCTGCTATTAGTGTGGGTGAAAAATTACTCGCAAATATCACAATGCAACCGCAGCATTTCGATGCATTTAGCAAAGAACTTCTGAATGAAGAGTATTTCCGAACCGCGTATGAAGGCAGTTTTATGAAGCCCGCGCTGGAGGTGTTCGGTATCAATACGCCGCTTGGTGAGGCAACGCATCGGCAACTGATTGATAATTTCAAAATCGCCAAACCGCAGAATGTGCAGCAACTCGAACAGCACGAGGGCGATTTGAAAGATAAAGCAGGTATGAACCCTGTAGAATTCGGCCTTGCACAGTATCGCGACCGTGCAAATTCGCGCACGCTCTAGATTCTAGATCCCTTCTAGATCCCCAATTAAGAATAATTCTCAAAATACCTGTTGACAACAGCAGGTGAAGTTAATAATCATTCTCATCGCCATGACGGATGAAACTCATCCACCTCATCGTGCAGCGCAAACTGAGAAACGAAAACGCTATACCAGTGAAGAGCTACTTGAAAACCGCAAGGAAATCGAGATTGCACATCGCGGGGAAGTTTACAGGTTGCGACTTACCTCCACAGGTAAACTGCAGTTGGTGAAGTGACGTAAAAACCACGCGCTACCCACCCAACAAACGATGCAGGCAGGCAGCAAATTAAACCAAACACCCACCCATGCGCGCGGGATGCGCCGGGGCAGGCAACTTTTTCTTTAACACCAGGCACTACAGGAGAACTACATGCCGCTTTATACTCTGACACCGAATAACGATTTATTTGAACCTTTTGATCCAAACAATCCATGGGGCGCAAGCGGAATTACGCCCAACACCGTACAAGGCGGCGAAGGTAATGACACCATTTTAACGGGCGCTGCTAACGATATGGGTCTAGGCGGTGCAGGAAATGATATTATTTTTGGCGTTAGCGGTAACGACACTATTTTCGGTGAAGATGGCGATGATACGCTGGATGGCAGCAACGGTAATGATTCGCTGCTCGGCGGCGAAGGTGCAGATACGTATGTGGTGGAATTT
>CAYPXJ010000004.1:0-16834 GCA_964414595.1 uncultured Rickettsiales bacterium | reverse complement strand
GAATTTATTGATTTTGGCACCGAGACAATAACCGACAATGACGGCAAAATATTTGTGGGTTCCGCGGCCATCGGCTCAACAGAGCTGCTAGGTTACGAATTAAAAGGCAATGCAAGTGAAATTAGTGAAGGTGTTTATCGTCTCAATGTCGGTGGTGTGAACCATATTTTAGAATGGGCAGGCGAAGGCACAGATCTAAGAATTTATGAAGAAGGTAGCGACGCCTTCCTCACGCGCGTGATTGTAAAAAATTATACCAACGGAACTTTTGATCTTACGCTCGGCGAAGTGCCGCATGTACCGATTTATACGTTAACCGAAGGCAACGATGTGTTTGAGCCTTTCAATCCCGCAAACGAATGGGGTGCAAGCGCTTTTGAAGCAAATACAATTTATGCACTTGGCGGTAACGACACCGTTATTTCCGGCCTGATGAACGATACGGTCGAAGGCGGTGAAGGAAATGATTTCTTGTTCGGCAGCTCCGGTAGCGACAGTTTGCAAGGTCAGGCTGGCGATGATGTACTTGATGCGGGCACCGGCAACGATACGTTGGTTGGTGGTGAAGGTGATGACACGTTCGTTATCGATTTCAATGCTGATTTCGGCCAGAAAACCATCAGCGATAGCGACGGTATAATTTTCCAAGGCGGCGCTGCACCCGGCGGAACAAATCTGATCGGCAATGCAATCAGTGGCGCAGCCGTGGCTATCCAAGGACAAAGCGGCGCGTATGAGATGACCGTCAATGGTCAAGATTATACATTGACGCAGGATGGTGGAAATCTCGATATCAATCGCGATAACGTTTCCTCGGCGCAAATGACCGTTACCGTAAACGACTATACCAATGGTGCATTCGGTATTTCGCTTTTTACCCCAGACATTCGTGGAACGGACGAAGCAGATGACCGTCGCGGTACAAACGCATCCGAAGTGATAGCTACGGGCGCGGGCAATGATACGATCGCGGCTATGGGCGGAAACGATACGGTTATTGGTGGTAGCGGCAATGATGATATTAACGGCGGCAACGGCAAAGATTTGCTGTTCGGCGGCGATGGTAATGACAGCTTCAATAGCGCCTGGGAAGGCGGTGATACGGTTCACGGCGAAGCGGGTAACGATAGTTACTCTACCTTTATTGGTAGCAATGATTTTATCGGCGGCGATGGCGACGATAAATCAACCACGTTTATCGGCTTCCAACATTTTGATGGCGGCGCGGGTAATGATACATTCACAGCGATTATTGGCGGTGGTGAAGCGTTCGGCGGTGAGGGTAATGATCAATTACTCGTCGGTATCAGCAGCGGCGGCACAGTGTTAGATGGCGGCGCAGGCGATGACACACTGCATGGCGGTGTTGGCACTTCAACACTGACGGGCGGAGATGATAACGATCTGTTCATTGCAGATTTTGCACCGGAATATAATGGCTTGCTCACAAATAAAACTTTTATCACGGATTTTGATATGGAGCTGGATACGCTCATAATGTTCAATCTTGCGGCAGATCAAGCAAGCGTAGAAGTGCTGCATGAGAGCGGAAATACCAATCTCAATTTTATGCAAAATGAAGTAGATGTTGTGGGTTCTCAGGTCGTGTTGCTTGGTGTGACGCTCGATCTCGAACAGATCAATCTGCAATACGCTACAGGAACTTTACCGCTGTAAGGAGAAACTATGCCTACCTACAATTTGACAAACGGAGATGATTTATTTGAGCCGTTTGATCCGGCGAATATTTGGGGCGCTAGCCCATCTGTTGTTAACGTAGTTAATGCACTCGACGGCAGCGATGTCGTTGTGGCAGGCGCGCGCAACGATACGGTCAGCGGCGGCAGCGGGAATGATTTTCTGTTCGGTAACGCCGGCAACGATTCATTAAGCGGCGATGCAGGCGATGACGTACTCGATGCGGGTGTAGGCAATGATGTGCTTTCCGGCGCTTCGGGAGCGGATACTTACGTGCTCGACTTTAGCGGCGATTACGGTCAGAAAACCGTTATTGATGATGGCGGCGTTCTGTTTTTTGGTGCCGCGACCGTTGGTACTACGGACCTTACAGGTTCTGCGTTTAATGGCACGGCAAGCCAAACGGGTAGTAACGCTTATCAAATATCGCATGGTGGATCGACTTACAATCTTAACTGGGCAGGTGATGGCCAAGATTTGAGCATTACGCGCTCGGATGTCTCCGCTGGTTTAATGACGGTAACGGTGAAAAGTTTTATCAACGGCCGGTATGGGTTAACGCTGGGCGGTTCCACAACACCGCCTGCTGATCCGGGTTTTACTGCCAGCGGCGGGGCTGATAGTTATACGGGCGGCGCCGATGTTGATGTGCTTGATGGTGCGGGCGGCAACGATACTTTGCTGGGTGGCGCAGGTAATGATCAGGTTTACGGCGGTGATGGATCCGACTGGTTAAATGGCAATCAAGGAAATGATTTTACGCAAGGCAATTCCGGTAATGACACCGTTCAAGGTGGCATTGAAAATGATACGGTGTACGGTGGCCGCGATGCAGACTGGGTGAATGGCAATCTTGGTGATGATTTAGTAAACGGTAATAACGGCAACGATACGGTTTTCGGTGGCCAAGGAAATGACTATCTAAACGGCGGTCAAGATAATGATTATATGTCCGGCGATGTGGGCAACGATACGCTCTCTGGCGATCTTGGCAATGATACGTTGATTGGCGCAACCGGTAGTGACCGTTTTGTTTTTGGTCCAGGTCACGGGTCTGATGTTATCATAGATTTTATCCAAGGCCAGGATTCTCTCCAATTCAGCGCGGCGCTTTTTGGCTCTTCCAGTGCAGTGCTGGCGAGCACGAGCTTTGAGGGCGGTAATGCAACCATCACGACCGCCGGTGGTTTTGTAACTTTATTAGGAGTTTCCAGCCTAGATGCGGGCGCAATATTCATCGTCTGATCCCTGACAAATCAAACGCATCTATGTTGGACCGGCCCGGGGGAAACTCCGGGCCGTTTCTTTTTATTTTGGGCATAAAAAACCCCGCTAAAAGCGGGGCACAGCTTCCAAAAAAGCTGTTTTGTAATTTAATGTTTCCAAGCACCTTCGGAGACGCCTAGATACATGCCTGCGAATTTCGGATATTCCGCACCGAAACTAAGCGATTTTCCGGGCGGAAGATTTTCGAAAGCATGATCGTACAAGATACTTACTCCAGGTTGTTGAAAAGATACTGTGAGAGTCAATTCCTTGTCGCCGTTATTTGTAACGGTAACGTTGCAACCACTCTCTACAAAATATCCAAACTTTTCCTGGTCGTCGTCGCTGGTGTAAACACCACCAGGTATTCTCACCTCGGCACCATGACCGAGATTGACAATACTAGGGCTTAAACACCACCAAATAATGGCAACGAATATCCCAACAAAGGCTATTGCAAATAGCGCCACTGATCCCATGACTTTGATGAACCCGACAAGAACATCATCTTGCCGCCACCAATCGCGCAGGTTCTTGAACATTACGGTACCCTTTCCAAGGTACTAAGCCCCCAATGGGGCAAATAACAAACAGAAGCACGCTTCTGTTTAAAGCCATCTGTATCTCCAAGCGGAGAAATCAACAGAGGGCAGATAACCTTTTTAGCATAACTCGGAAATAGTTAACAAAAGGTTAACAATACGGGATTTTTGCCCGTTTTCTGTGCATTTGAGAGGGAAGTGGTGGCCAGAGAGGGAATTGAACCCCCGACACGAGGATTTTCAATCCTCTGCTCTACCAACTGAGCTATCTGGCCCCGGGAATAGAAAAGCCCGGGGTTTATAAAAGAAAAATTTGGGTATGTCTATCTTGTAATCGCAGCCTGTTAAGTGCGCGGCGGGCGTGAAAGAGTGGGTTCCATGACGGGCAAGGAAAGCATGGAAGCAAGCTCAGTCAGTGCTTTTTTAGAGTTATGATAAAGCGCCGGGTTAGCTAGTTCCGCGCGGGTTAATGCTTCTGGATAATAGGTCGCAATCCATTTTTCGAGCTGAGCGAGTAATGTCGCATCCAGCAACGCATGCGAATTTTTTTGCACGCTGGCAATTTCTTCTTCGCGCATGAGAACGCGCAAACGCAAGCACGCAGGGCCGCCACCGTTTTTCATGCTCTGTCGTAAATCCAGATAGAGCACATCGTTGATGGGATTAGCACCAGCAATAATTTCATCCATAAGCCTTTTCGACGCCCCATGTTCCTGCACTTCTTGTGGCGCAATAATTACCATGGTGCCGTCAGGCTTGGTTACGATTTGGCTGTTAAAGAAATAGGTTTTTACAGCATCGGCAACCGAAAGTTTTGCTTCGGGAATTTCCAGAAGATGCAATTTTTCGCCCGGATGAAGCGTGTGATACGCGCGGGTGATTGCGACAATATCCTCTTTACCGCGCGCAAACGCATGCTCGTGATAAAGAAGCACATTTTCATTGCCTACCGAAATCACATCGTTATGGAAAATTCCTTGGCGGATCACATCAGGATTTTGTTTGATAAAAATTGTTTGAGAGTCAGGAAGCTGATGCAATTCATGCAGCTTTTTAGAGGCCAGAAGATTTTGCCGCGCTGTTGCAGGATCATTCTTATCACCATCGGTGCCGTACACAAAAATATGCAAGCCCTTAGCACCGTGATACGGCGCAAGCCGCGTGTGATTCGCGGCGCCTTCATCACGAAAACCTTGCTTTGCAGGTAAAGGTGCATGTGCTGTAAAAAAATGCCTATCAGAAAAGATCGCCGCTAATACGCGATGCGTATCCTCCGCCTCAATGCGACGATGCAAATGGCTGTGAA
The DNA here is from genome assembly GCA_964414595.1 of uncultured Rickettsiales bacterium. GTDB lineage: Bacteria > Pseudomonadota > Alphaproteobacteria > Rickettsiales > CAIJLX01 > CAYPXJ01. The sequence goes on along the minus strand of CAYPXJ010000004.1, from coordinate 12,022 downwards.
GATTAGCAGTGGTGATGTGTAATTTGCCGTCATGCGTATCCAGGGAAGGCGCAACCGTTGCCGCATTCGCCACCCACATGGCGGAACTTGTCGAGGCTTTATCGAGCAACTCGGGGTCTTTCTCCGCCGCAAGGGGGATAATCTTTTCTGCGTCGCCAGAAAATTTGCTGTGCAACAAACCCAGGTGCGGCCTGAGCTGCGGCGGTAAAATGCCCACGGTAAGGCCAAGATTTTCTAACGTTCTAGCAAGCTCAAGTGATTGTAATGCAGCCTCTTTTGGATGCGACACACCGCCCTGATTTGTCATGGCTGCGACATTATCAATAGAAAGGCCACCATAGCTATGTGTGGGGCCCGGCATGCCAATAAAAATAACCTCTTTCATCGCGCCACCTTAAACCTTTTTTAAACTTTCTCCCCTAAGATTAGAGCCTAAAGGTTAATAAAACGTATATGCAGGAAAATATACCGCACTTTATTCTATTACCCAACCGGCCATGGCTCGAGCTGGAACGCATTGGGCTTACAGTGAGTGACAGACGTGAGCTGTTACCAACCTATTTCGCATTGCGAGCCGAAGTCTATAACGCGTTCGGCATGATGTATTACACAACAGAGCCCACCGAGCATGATATATTGCCGGATACAATTTTTATTTTGGTTATGCAGGGTGAACAAGTGGTTGGCGGTGCAAGGGTTCTGCAGCATCTAGCTTTTTCAAATGCGCGTTTACATACGCAAGATGCGATGGAAAAGACCTTGGAGCAGTCCATGCCGCATCTGGATATAGAAACGATGCATTATGCGGAATTAGGGGGGTTGTTTCTGCAACAGGAAGTGCGGAAAATTCCGAATCTTTCGCATGCGCTACATGAGCAATTATTTCTCATAGTGAAAGCGTTGAATATGGATTTTGCCGTAGCCGAAGTGGTGCCAACCAACCTCACGCGGTTTATGAATGTGGCAGAAAAAATGGGCGTACAGCAATTGGTTCCACGACCGGATATTCGCTCGACGGATGGTGATGAAGATTTTCGCACCTTTGTAAGTTTTAAGAGCGAGCAAGATCTGCCGCTTTTATCACCTGAACAGAAAATGCAAGGAATCGGTAAGCCGCTGCCACGGTCGATATCGATCATCTCATCGCGCATCGCAACCGTATTCAGCAAGAAAATAAAGGGAGAAAATAACATGGCATTTACACGCAAAATTCAGCACGCAGAAGGCCTGAATATATTTTTAGTGTATGGTCAGGATAGAGGCGTGCCCTGCTATCACTATGTGCAAGTGGATGAAAATAAAATTTCGCATTTCCTCAAACAGAAGCAGCAGGTCAATTTGGAAATGTACGGAAAAATAGTGGAATCAGGCTATGGCGAACCTTCGCAAGCAGTGCGTAAAAAAATGGAAGCAGAATACGGTTTTATAGAGGCATGAGGCCGTTCTTTGCCGTTGACGACATAAGATAATTATGGGAAGCCTTTTACAGGAAGAAGAGCATGGCCGATAAACCGAAAGGAACGCTCGCGGTAAAAGTCATCGCGATGCCGAAAGATACCAACGCCGATGGCGACATTTTCGGCGGCTGGATTTTAAGCCTGATGGATTCCGCCGCGGCGCTCATCGCCCGCGATAAAGCAAAAACCCGTGTCGCCACCGTCGCTATCAACAACATGGCGTTTCACAAACCCGCTTCGGTAGGCGATTGCGTGGAATGCTGGGGCGAAGTGGTGAAGGTGGGCACGACGAGTATCGCCGTGAGCGTGGAAGCATGGGTCGAACGCCGCAAAACCCGCGCGCGCGAAAAAATCACGCAAGGCGAGTTTACGTTCGTGGCGTTGGACGAGTTCCGCAAACCCGTGCCCGTTGTGCGAGATTAATCGTATAAATCAATAACTTAACCTGTCATCAAGCTGTCATAATTCTTTGCTAGAATTTAGGCATGTGGAAGATATTTGAACTCACACAAATTATGGCACAATTCGCAGCAAACTATGTGCGCAGCGAGATAGAAAATCTGCGCCGCGCTTCGGGTTTTGTAAACACGAATGAAGAGCAGACGCATGATCGCCGCCGCGCAATGTTCGGCATGGCGACGGGCGGGATGCTGGGGATAAAAAAAGAGAATAAAGATGAAATCGCTCCCACCGCTGAGGATGTTTCTCTTTTTGTGCGGTCAATAAAGTTGAATGAAATTTTCAGCCTTCAGGAAAAAATTAAAAATCTGCAAGAGTTTGGCACTACGGGCGGCCAATACACTAATCGAATTATCTGCTGGAGTGATTTTGTGACTATCGGATCAGATGATCGCAAAAATCGAGAAGATCCATTAACGCCTGAAACTCTCCGTAATAAGATAGGCCAATTAAAACGGTTGGTAGGCAAACATAGTTACGCTACCAAAGAAGCTTGCCCCGAATTGGAACCGCTCATTGGGCCGGTTTTGGATATGCACTCTCTTGAAAAATTCGAACAAAACACACGCAATATTCATGAAGAACTAGCGCAGACGCTTTATCAAAAATTACCGGACTTTTTAAAAAGGCATTTCGATTTTGCGAAAATCAGAGATCTGATTTGTTCGGAAAGAACGCTCACATTTGGACAAATTCCCTGGGGCGAGAAAGATTCAGAGGAATATAAGAAAATAACGCGCACTGATGAGGAAATAAATATTCTTGAGGTGTTACAAAAATTCGATTCCAACGGAAATTTCACGCAAGAATTTCGTGGCAGCAAACCCCTTGTCGTGAATGAAAAAGATTTCATAAAATTGGGTTTTCCAGACAATCCTTTTGAGCTTCAGGATGCAGCTGTTAAGCATGTAAACGCTCTACAAGAAGCAGAATATTTAGAAGCTGTGCAAAAACAAAGGGAAGAGTGGCAAAAGCAATACAACGCTAATCAGCTTAATTCAAAGAAAGTAGATAGGGATTCGAAGCGCGCGCGCCGCGCTGACCGAAAAGCCAACAATGATTTGATCGATAAAATTATTGGAGGCGAGCCTACAAACAACGTACAGGTACAGCAATTACTGAATGATTTACGGTCTATATTTGGTGAGGATGTTGAATTTCGTTCCGATTACGATGAAAAACCTAATCCTCGAGCTGTAAGTGCGCTTTATCTCTGTATCCCGCTGGGCGGAAAAAATATCGAGGATTATAAAAAATTTGTAAAAGCCATCGACGATAATTTAGGTTCTTTTTATGCCCGTGACGCCTATGACGAGCGGCTGGCTATGGGTGAAAAAGTAATTCGTACATTGCCGAAAGCCATCCATGTTCCTACACAACCTTATATGATTATCCCGCTAGGGCCGTTTCTAAATAGCATTGGTCACGGCGATCCAATACGCAGAATAGTTGAGTTTAAAGATCATCCTACGAATCGTCTGTATAGTGCCATCGACCAATTAAATAACAAAGATTACACCCGTGAGGGCGTCATACGCTAATTGCATCCGGCTAAAGCCTGCGCTATAACCCCCGCATGCGTTATTCTCAGTATTTTATTCCTGTCCTGAAAGAAGACCCGCGCGAGGCGCAAATCGTTTCGCACAAGCTGATGCTGCGCGCCGGGATGATTCGTCAGGTGACGGCGGGCATTTATAATTGGCTGCCGCTCGGCACGCGTGTGCTGGCAAATGTCGGCCAGATTGTGCGCGAGGAAATGGATCGCGCCGGTGCGAATGAAGTTCTCATGCCGACGATTCAGCCAGCCGAACTCTGGCAGGAATCAGGCCGCTACGAAGATTACGGCAAAGAAATGCTGCGTATTACTGACCGCCATGAAAAAGCGATGCTCTATGGCCCCACGCACGAAGAAGTCGTCACCGATATTTTCCGCAAAAATGTGAATAGCTATAAACAGCTGCCCCTCAATCTCTATCAAATTCAGTGGAAATTCCGCGATGAAATTCGCCCGCGTTTCGGCGTGATGCGTGGTCGCGAATTTTTGATGAAAGATGCGTATAGTTTCGACCTCGACGAGGCGGGTGCGAAGCAGGCTTACGTGAAAATGTTCGAAGCGTATCATCGCATTTTCCGCCGTATGGACTTACGCGCGATCCCGATGCGCGCCGATACGGGTCCCATCGGTGGTGATTTGAGCCATGAATTCCAGGTGATTGCCGAAACCGGCGAAAGCGCGATTTTCTACGATGCAAAATGGGATAGTCTCATCGATAAGGAAGCCATCGATTTTACTGAGGCGACGAATCTGTATGCCGCGACAGAAGAAATGCACGATGCCGCCAAAGCGCCGGCGAATGTGAAATCGGCGCGCGGGATTGAGGTGGGGCATATATTCAATTTCGGCACCAAATATTCCAAGGCGATGAACGCCACAGTGAAAGATAAAGAAGGCAAAGATATTACCGTGCAGATGGGTTCCTACGGCATTGGCATATCGCGTCTGCTCGGCGCGATTATCGAGGCTCATCACGATGCGGCAGGGATTATCTGGCCGGAATCCGTAGCGCCGTTCAAAGTCGGTTTAATCAATCTGCGCGTTGGCGATGCGGCGTGCGATAAAACCTGCGATGAGATTTATGCCAAGCTGCAAGCGCAAGGCGTGACGGTATTATACGATGACCGCGATACTTCCGCCGGTGATAAATTTTCAACGATGGATTTGATCGGCCTGCCGCATCAGATCGTTATCGGCCCACGCGGCGTCAAAGAAGGCAAAGCGGAAGTAAAAAATCGCAAAACAGGCGAGAAAAAAGAAGTAAGCTTCGATAGTTTACTATCTTTATTCGCGTGATTTGTTTTTATCTTCGATAGCAAGTTTTGTATCGGATAATTGTGGAGCCGTTGCACCTGTTAATGTTTGAACGGCGCGCTCACGTGCTTGAGTTAATATATCTGCAACGCCCGCTTGCCCATGAAATCTGGCCCAGCCTTCTGGTCGAAATTCGGCAGTAATTGAAGGAACATCGACAAAATAACAGTCACTTACATGAACTCCACCCACATTCGTTTTAGTTGTTCCTTCGGTAATTTGATAGGCAGTTTTATATTTTTCTCTCGCTTTTTTTAGCCACTCTTCCTCGATCTTTGGAGGAGAAGATGGGTACTCGCTAACACTTATAGTATGCGTAAGCAGTCGTCTTACCTGCGCGGGATCGAGTGACTCCAATGCCGCTCGTGCGATCGCTTCATCGGCATATTGCGCAATGATAAACATGCCGTTCTTTTTATTATGATAATCGTGCCCAATTTTTGCATCAAGGAGTGTGAAGAGTAATTCCGGTCGTGATTGTAGCACCTTTATAATGTCCAAAGTTAAAGCGCGCGCATTTATTTTCCGATTCTGAGTCCCAAAAGAAGAATCTCTAACGCCACCATTGAGCTCAATTAAAAAATTCAGATTGGTGGATGTGTTGCCTCTGTGGGATTTGGGTTTGATGAATTCAAACAGAAGTTCCGGATGCTCTAACAGAGCGCGCACGCCGGCTTGCATTTTAGCGAAGTCAGAATCTCGCCGCTCGGAGGGATGATGAAACCCGGAAGAGAGCCACGCCTCAAAAAGAGTGACATGATCATCGGACTTAGAGGATTGCGGCAGCATCATCAGATTAAAAATCACGGCCTCTTTCGGTATCTCCTCACCTCGAATCTTAGATACCAGATTGTGAAAATCCGATATAATCTCAGAAAATTCCGCCGGGGTTAGATGGGCAAATGCTTGCCATAAATGATAATAGCCTGGGCTTGCTGTGTGGCCGTAACTATTCTCATCAAAAAAACCAGCAACCGCTTTTGGGCCCAATATAGGGTGTTGCATGCAGGCGATGACAAAGAAGCGCAAAATATCATCCGTTTTTGGATTGAATTGGTTTGACCGACCTTGTCTGGCGATAAGCTCTGCGGCATTAAATGCCGGAAGTTTCCCTTGGGTCGAAACGGGTAGTTGGGGTTCATTTTCTGTCATCATTTCCTCGTTGGTTATGTGTTAGCATCATTGTCTAAATTGGTTACCGAAGCGGTTTGACCGGCGAGGTATCGACGCGGAGTTTTTCCAGCCCGCGTGCCATGCCCAAATCCGGCCCGGGAATTTTTTCGACCATGTTTTTCAGGCCATCCAGCGCTCTGTTGTACCAATAATTTTCCGACAACTCGCCACGCTGCATGGCAAGAATTTCTTGGTTGGTAACTCGGTGCGGGTGAGTGAGATTGCTTGATCGGGCGACGATGTGAGAAAAAAGCTGCGTATTAAAATACATGCACATATCACGGAATATTTTTTGACGTAATGGCTCCTCACGTAGCACCGCAAGTGTTTCCTCATCCATTTTTCTATGGCCTGGATTAAAAGCGAGGGCGAATCTCTCTGCATCCAATTCATCATGACGGCTTATCGCGAGCGCGGTCCAGGCGGAAAGAATCGAGGCAATATTGGGTATATTGAATAAAGCACGCTCAGCAAAACTATCGGTATAAAGACTGCTATTGCTTGCTAAGGTTAGCACAATGGGTAGCGCAACCACCGTAGCAGCAAAGCTGTAAAAACTAAAATAATTGAGATGTTCTCCCGCGGAGCGAACCGCAGAATTCTGCAACGCATGTTTTACTTCATGCGCTGCTATCGCGAGAAGTTCTTCTTGCGGAAGATTTTTGGTTCTTTCATCAAAAATGAAAATATTTTTATCAGCCTGCATGCTGATGGCTGCCGTGTGATAAAGCTCGGGCTGAGAAGGATACGAAAATTGGCCAGTATAAAAATACATAGGCTTGGATAAGAGTTCCTGAATCTTGACTGGCGGAACGTGATAATTTTTTTCAAGCAGTTCCGGGTCGGTTTTTTCAATGACTGCAATAACTTCTCTAACCGCCTGCGGAAAAGGGTGTTCGGCACGTTCTTGTGGTGTTGCAAACCGCCCATTTTTATAAGGGCTATAATGCATCCGTATGACCATATACGGATCATAAGTCTGGATAAGATTTTTGATCTTATTTGAGAGTTTTGAATCGTTGGTCATACCACCCTGCCACTGCCTTTATTTTAGCAAGGAAATATGACAATTTGATGACGCGGCGATAATAAAATATCGCTTTTATATCAAAGGGTTATTTGGAGGTAAAAAGAGCCTAGGAATTGGCGGTTTTTTCTTCGTGTCGCAAACCCAAATACAATAGAACATTCGCCGAGACATAAATGGACGAATAGGTGCCAATAAGCACGCCGAAAAGGAGTGAAACGCTGAAACCATAAAGCACATCACCGCCGTACATCGCTAGCGCAACCAGCACCGCTAGCACGGAACCACCGGTGAGAATCGTGCGTGAAAGCGTTTCGTTCACGCTGATATTGATAATCTGACTAAGCGGCAACTTTTTATATTTACGCATTGTTTCGCGCACACGGTCGTAAATCACCACGGAGTCGTTAATCGAATAACCAATAATGGTGAGCACCGCCGCAACGGAGGTGAGGTTGAATTCAAGCTGAGTGAGGGAAAAAAATCCCAGAGTGGCTATCGCGTCATGAAGCAGCGCAATCATCCCGCCCACACCAAATTGCCATTCAAACCGAAACCACAAATAAACCATCATGCCCGCCAGTGCGAGCGTAAGCGCGATTATGCTTTCCTGCACGAGTTCTTTACCCACCTGAGGGCCGACATAATCCACCTTACGGTATTCAAGCGCTTCGCCGTAGCCAGCATCCAGGGCAGATTTAACCGCTGCCGCAACAGCAGCCTGGTCTTTATCCTCCGCACGCACGCGGATAATGACATCATGCTCATCACCAAATTGTTGTAATGTGACTTCACCAAAATCCGGATTTGCTAAGAGTTCACGCATTTTGCCGATATCCGCCGCTTGATGAGCGCGTACTTCAATCACTACCCCGCCGGAAAAATCGATACCAAAATTTAATCCACGTGTGGCCAGCAAGAAAATGGTGGCGAAGATAATAATGCCGCTAAGGGTAAAGCCAATGAAACGCTGGCCAATAAAGTTGATTTTCGGCGGTACGCTCAGGATACGGATAGGAAAACGCATAGGTGCTCCAGTAAAGTAAGGAGCCCCTTATAGCGCCCATTGGGGTATGGCGTAAAGATTTTCTCCCATTACCCACTGCATCAGCGTCAGACTAAAGAAAACGATAAGCAGCGCCGAGATGATATCGAGCAAGAAACCTGCCCGCACAATCTCCTTCACCCGCAGATAACCGGTGCTATAGGCCAATGCGTTTGGCGCGGATGCGCCCGGAAGCATAAAGCCGCAGCTGGCCGCAAGCGTTGCAGGAATGAGAACCATCATGGGGTTAATGGAAAGCGCCACCGATAATGCCGAAAGAATAGGCAGGAAGGCCGTTATAGTTGCTACATTGCTCATCAGCTCGGAAGCAATGATAACAATCGCCACAACGATAAAGATGATGAATACAGGATGAATGCCCTGTAATGCCGCAAGCTGGTCGCTAAGCCATACGGTAACGCCTGTATCCGCGAGCGCCGTGGACATACTGAGGCTGCCCCCGAAGAAAATAAGAATACCCCATGGAATACGCTCCACATCTTTCCATTCGAGCGCCGTTTGGAATTTCTGCGTGTCGAAGGGAACAAGGAACAAGAGCAGGGCGCCGAAAATGGCAATAGCCGGATCTTCCAGTGTCAAACCCGTGACACGCTGCAGAAATGCGCTGCTAATCCAGAGCAGCACGACAATTACAAAAATAAGCGCAGTGAAGCACTCGCCTTTTTTCATTTTCCCCAGCTCTTTGTAGGCCCGTGCAAGGTCCATGCGCATGGTTTTTGGCATGGACACACCCCGCAGATGCAGGAAGCGCAAAATCAACCAGGCAAAGAAACCAATGGTGAAGGTAAGAGGAATACCAAAGGTCATCCAACGGCCAAGCTCCAGCGAGTAATTATAGGTATTTTGCATATGGCCGTAGAGAATAGCGTTCGTAGGCGTGCCCACGAAGGTGGAGAGCCCGCCAATGACAGCGCCATAAGCGACAGCAAGTGAAATAGCTTTACCCATGCGCTTTTCCGCATCGCTGCCAGCGCTGCCCTTTTGGTGTAACAACGTGACCAGGGACAGACCAATGGGGAGCATCATCACCGCGGTTGCTGTATTGCTAATCCACATGGCAAGAAAACTTGAAACCGCCAAAACACCCGCGACCATACCACCCGGCGTATTACCGACGTGACGAAGCACACCATACGCAAAACGCCGATGGAGCTGCCATTTTTGCATGGCGGCAGAAAGCATAAAACCGCCCATGAAGAGGAAAATAACGGGATTCATGTACGAAGCGGCGAGTGGCTTGATAGGCATCACGTCGAGCAACGGCAGCACGATAATAGGAAGTAGTGATGTAACCGGCAGCGGCACCGCTTCCGTTACCCACCAGATAACCATTAGCACCGCAAGCGAGCAAACAATCCATGCTCGGTCGTTAAGCCCTTCCGGCGCGGGAAGAAGCGACAGCAGAATAGCCAGAACGATACCGCCAAGGATAGCCGTTACCCGCCAGGGCAATGCAATGGTTTCCAATTCTCTGGGATCATGTTCCACCGCTTTTTCAGGGTGAAAACGCGCCATATTTTTTTTCGCATATGAGGTGCGTAATTTCGATTTTTTAGCGGCCACGTTTCTTCCCCTTCCGTACTGTTTTTGTTTTTAAGGGCGACATTTCTTCGCTTCCCGGCACCCAGCCCTTCAGGTCTTTCACATGCCCTTTGCCTGCAGCAATGCGACGACGACGGGTTTTATACATGGAATAAAGAACGGAATTACCAAGCGCGAGCAGAATGAAGAGCAGGGACATTTCCGTCGTAATAATATCCTGATGCGTATAGTGGTTAACCACCATTTTGATACCAATAAAGATAAGTACGATGGAAAGGCCATATTTCAGATATTCGAACCGGTACATAATGCCGGCGAGTGCGAAATACATTGAACGCAGGCCGAGAATCGCAAAGATATTCGAGGTAAAAACGATAAAGGGATCCAGCGTTACGGCAAAAATCGCCGGAATCGAATCGACAGCAAACACGACATCTCCGATATTGATAAGGATCAGCACCACAAAAAGTGGCGTCATGTAGAGCACGCCTTTTTGACGAACAAAGAATTTTTCTCCGTGATAATCGCGCGTGATACGGAAATGTTTGCGCACAAAGGAAACGATGCGGTTTTTATCGAGGTCGGGTTCAGCATCAGCGGCTTTCAACATCTTGATACCCGTAAAGATGAGGAACCCGCCAAAAACGTAAATAATCCAATCAATGGTGTTAATCAGCCCGATACCAAAACCAATCATGACGCCACGCAATATAATCGCCGCCAGAATACCCCAAAAGAGAGCGCGGTGCTGATATTGCCGGGGTACGGCAAAATGGCCCATGATAAGCAGGAAAACAAAAAGATTATCCACGCTTAAGCTAAGTTCAAGCAGATAACCTACCAGGAATTCATAGCCTTTTTGCTTGCCACCTTCGAAAAATATCCAGGCATTGAAGGCCAGTGCCACGGCAACATAGAATGCCACCATCTTTAAAGCTTCTTTGACACTTACTGTGTGAGCTTTGCGATGCAAAACGCCGAGATCAAGAATCATTAGGAACAGGATAACGGCGAAGAATCCTGCCCACATTAAAGGGGTAAAAGTCATGCTTTGCGGGAACGTTTACGTTTTGTTTGGTTAGATTTTTTGCGAACAGGCGCTGGTTTATTGGCTTCTGAGAGAGGGCTTTTGCGATAGCCGTAGGCAAAGTAAATGACGGCACCGATAGCAGACCAAATAACGAACCGCTCCCATGTATATAAGGGGAGGCTTATCATGAGATAACCACAGCTTAAGACGGCACCAATTCCCACAAACCAGACCCAAGGCGTGCGGAAGGGGCGTTTCAAATTTGGTTGGGTAACACGCAGCACTAGCACCGCAATAGCTACCATGATAAACGCGAAGAGTGTGCCGATATTAGAAAGCTCGGCGATTTCCTGAATAGGCGCAAACGCAGCAACAAGACTGACAAAAATTCCCGTAATAATCGTTACGATATAGGGAGTATGAAAACGTGGATGCAGCTTCGAAAGCCACATGGGCAACATGCGATCCCGCCCCATGACAAAGAAGATACGGGTTTGACCGTAAATAAGTACCAGGAGTACCGTCGTAATACCTGCGATAGCGCCTGTCGCAACAATGACAGAACCAAAATTATTGCCAATTTGGCGTAGCGCAAACGCCAAAGGCTCGCTGTTATTCAGCGTTTGATACGGAACGATGCCGGTAAGTGCGCCGGCCACAACAATGTAAAGAATCGTGCAGATGATGAGCGAGCCGATAAGCCCAATAGGCACCGCTCTTTGGGGGTTTTTGGCCTCTTCCGCAGCGGTAGAAACCGAATCGAAACCGATATAGGCAAAAAAGATAATCGCCGCGCCTGTAACCATACCCTGCCAACCTTTAACTTCGTGGAAGAAAGGCGTCCAGTTCGCGGGGTCGATATTAGGCACCGCATACCAGAGGAACACAAACAAAGCGCTAAGCTTTACCAAAACCAAAATGGTATTAAAACGCGCACTTTTCTTGGTTCCAATGATGAGCATGGCGGTGATAAAAAGCACGATGATTGCCGCCGGCAAATCCGCAATTCCGCCATTTTGCGGAACTTTCGTGTAAGCTTCGGGTATGAGGTAGCCCGCCGCTTTCAGAATGCCGGTAAAATAACCCGACCAGCCAGAAGCCACCGCTGCTGCCGAAACAGCATATTCCAGCACCAAATTCCAGCCTACCAGCCAGGCAGCAAACTCGCCGAGGCTGGCATAGGAGTAGGTATAAGCGCTGCCCGATACCGGGATCATGGATGACATTTCAGCATAGACCAGCGCCGCAAATGCACAGGCAATGCCCGATAATACGAAGGAAAGCGTGATAGCCGGGCCGGAATATTCCGCCGCTGCGACGCCGGTCAAAACGAAAATACCCGTGCCGATGATGCAGCCAATACCCAGAAGGACTAGATCAAAAGAACTCAACGACCGGT